>NZ_JAIEZP010000001.1:1243636-1554545 GCF_019679475.1 Hyphomonas sediminis | reverse complement strand
GTCATGTCGTCTCGTCTCATCTTCCGCGCACACCTAATGCCTGCGCCTCTGCCCGGCAAACGCTATCTTGACGCGCCGGGGCAGCGGGCTCATGTCCCCGTCCATGACCCTGAAACCCATCCACGTTATCGGCGGCGGCATGGCCGGCTCCGAAGCCACCTGGCAGATCGCCTCTGCCGGCGTGCCCGTCATCCTGCATGAAATGCGTGGGACACGCGGCACTGACGCCCACCAGACGGACAAGCTGGCTGAGCTCGTCTGCTCCAACTCCTTCCGCTCGGACGACCACACGACGAACGCCGTCGGGGTGATCCATGAGGAAATGCGCCGGGCGGGCGGCATCATCATCAACACCGCAAAGGACCATCAGGTGCCCGCCGGCAGCGCGCTGGCGGTGGACCGGGAAGGCTTCTCCGAGGCCGTAACTGCGAAGCTGGAGGCCCACCCCCTCGTGACGATCCAGCGCGAGGAGATCGCGGGGCTTCCGCCTGAAGATTGGGACAGCGTGATCGTGGCCACTGGCCCGCTCACCTCGCTGGCGCTGGCAGACGCCATCCGCGCCCATACCGGCGAGACCGACCTTGCCTTCTTCGACGCCATTGCGCCAATCGTCTATTTTGACTCCATCGACATGGACAAGGCCTGGCGCCAGAGCCGCTATGACAAGGCCGGCCCGGCAGGCGATACGGCAGCCTATATCAACTGTCCGATGACGGAAGAGCAGTATAACGCTTTCCTGGATGCCTTGCTGGCCGCGCCGAAAACCGAGTTCCGCGAGTGGGAAAAGAACACGCCGTATTTTGAAGGCTGCCTGCCCATCGAAGTGATGGCCGAGCGCGGGCGCGAGACGCTGCGCTTCGGGCCCATGAAGCCGGTCGGCCTCACCAATCCGCATAACCCCACCGTCAAGGCGCACGCCATCGTGCAGCTGCGCCAGGACAATGCGCTGGGCACGCTGTGGAATATGGTCGGCTTCCAGACGAAGCTGAAATATGCAGCGCAGACGGACATTTTCCGAATGATCCCCGGCCTTGAGAAAGCCGAGTTTGCACGCCTTGGCGGCATTCACCGCAACACCTTCCTCAACTCGCCCAAACTGCTCGACAATCAGCTGCGCATGAAATCCATGCCGCGCCTGCGCTTTGCCGGCCAGGTGACGGGAGTTGAAGGCTATGTGGAGAGCGCCGCGATGGGCCTGCTGGCCGGGCGCCTTGCCGCCGCCGAACGGCTGGGCAAGCGCCTTGAGCCGCCGCCACCGACCACGGCCATCGGCGCGCTGGTCAACCACATCACCGGTGGGCATCTTGCCGAAGGGCAGACCTTCCAGCCGATGAACGTAAACTTCGGTCTTTTCCCCGATATCAGCGATTATTCGAAGACGGACGAAAATGGAAAACGCCTGCGCGGCAAGGACAAGGGCCGCGCCAAGAAGATGGCGCAGGCCATCCGCGCGCTGGACGACTTCAATGGCTGGCTCGCCGCGCAGGAAACCGTGGCCGCAGAATAAATGCGGGCCACCCCTGCCCTCAAAAGAAAAGGCCGCCTTCCATTCCGGGAGGCGGCCTTTTGATATTTGGCGCTGGCGGGACTAGCCGTTGAAGCCCAGCACGGCAGCGATGACGCGGTCCTGATCTTCCGTCGACAGATAGGGGTGCATCGGCAAGGCGAGCACATGGCAGCTTGCCGTCTCGGTGACCGGCAGCGATCCGGCGGGCGGCGCGAAGCGGGCGGCGAAGTCCTGCTGGTGGATCGGCACGGGATAGTAAACCATGCTGGGAATGCCGCTGGCGGTGAGGTGGGCCTGCAGGCCATCGCGGTTCTTGTGCTCGATCACATATTGCGCCCAGACGGACTGGCCACCCTCGATGACATGCGGCACACGGAGCACCTTGCCGCCCAGCGCTTCGGAATAGCGGCGGGCAACCTTCTCACGCAGCTCGATCTCCTCGGCGAAGAGTTTGAGCTTTTCGAGCAGGATGGCCGCCTGGATCGTGTCGAGACGCGAGTTCATGCCGATGCGTAGCGAAAGGTATTTCGGATCGTGATGGAAGTTGCGCTGGGCCGCGTCCGTCGGCGTCACCTTGCCATAGACGCGCAGGGATTCGACGAGCTCTGCCAGACGGCTGTCATTGGTGACCATCGCGCCGCCATCGCCATAACAGCCGAGCGGCTTGGCGGGAAAGAAGCTGGTGGTCGAGATGTCGGCCCAGTCGGACGAGTATTTGCCGTTCAGCGTGCAGCCATAGCCCTGCGCATTGTCGGCGATGAGCTTCAGCCCTTCCCGGTCGCAGATCGCCTTGATAGCGGGATAGTCCGCCGGCTGGCCGAAGAGATCGACCGCGATGACAACGCGCGGCGTCAGCTTGCCTTCGGCCTTCACGCGGGCGATCGCGGCCTCAAGGCTTGCCGGGTCCATGTTGTAGGTGTCGGCGTGGATGTCCACGAAGACGGGCGTCGCGCCAAGCGCGGGAACGACCTGCGCGGTGGCCACGAAGGTGAAGCTCGGACAGAACACCGCGTCGCCGGGGCCGACTTCCCAGGCCATCAGCGGCAAGGAGAGGGCATCGGTGCCGTTGGCGCAGGACACCGAATGTTTCGCGCCGCACCAGGCCGCCAGCTGCTTTTCCAGCTCGCCGACTTCGGGACCAAGCACATAGCGCCCGCTCTCGATGACGCGCTGAACGGCTGAGTTTATCTCGGTTTCGATGCGGCGGCGCTGGGCCTGAAGGTCAATGAACTGCATGTCTCTACTGTCCTGGATGGGAGTTTGACGGCTGTTTGGCGCGCGCCGCGCCAGGTTTCCAGTCACACTTGGTTTCAGCCTGTGTCAGGAAAACTCGACGCGTTCCTGCGAGAAGTAGAACAGGGAGCGCATTTCGTCGTCGATCACGCCGCTGGGTTCGGCGTTCAGCAGCTTGCGCATCGCATTCTTGCGGTCTTTCAGCGCGTGATCAAAGTCGGCCTCGATCAACTTGTCGACGCCCAGGCGGGTCATCGCCTCGCGCACTTCCATGTAAAGTGTCAGCGAGCCGCCGAGGAACATGGACTCATACGCAATCTTGCTGGCGATCTTGTCGTGAATGTCAGCATAGCCAAACTGGCGTTCCATGACCGACTGATACTTGCAGATGAAGTCTATCTCCTGCCGGTAATCGGGATGGCGCAGGTAGACCGATTTCATGCGGATCATTTCCGCGTCGATCGTGTCTTTCAGCTCCTGAGGCAGGCTGTCACCCAGGATGATGATGATATCGACATCGGAGCCTCTGACCATTTCACCTGAGGCGGCGTGTTCGCGCGGCTCATTGTGGGCAAGGTAATAGGCAAGGTCGCCTGCGATGAAGGCGCAGATCTGGCCGCGAATATCCCGGCCAAGTTTCAACAGCACCGCCTTCATGGCCGATTGCGCCAGCGCAATCTTCTCGCGGCTGATTTCGCGGTGCGTATTGGAGAGCGAGCCCTGGCGCTCGATCATCAGGTCCTGCTGCCCGGCAAGGCCGAACAGCGTGAAGGAGAGGAAATCGCGCAGGATAGAGGGGCTGAGCCGCACCTGATCGTCGCGCGTAATGTCATAGCGCAGGTAATAGCTGGCGAAGTGGGAAACGAGGAAAGCCTTGGACCGGAAACAGGCCTGCCATAGCGCCAGCACCGGCACATCCGGCATGGCGAAGGAAAGCTCCTTGCCGAGTTGTGGCCCTTTCTCGCCAATTTGGGCGATGATACGGGCCTCGATTTCTGCCAGATCCATTGCGGTCACGCTTTTCTCCCGACGGCAATTCAGCTGCTATAAGCACGCATACGGATTGGGAACAAATAGCCCGTTGGCGCACCCCTACTCGCGCTGCCAGTCTTTCTGGTGCCAGGCAAGCGCGGAACGAATGATCGTGTCTACGTCTGACCGGGTCGCCTTCCAGCCGAGCGTGCGTGCGGCATGGTCTGGCGCGGCAACGAGGCGGGGCGGGTCACCGGGACGGCGCGGCCCGGTTTTGCGGGGCAGCACGCGGCCGGTTGCCGCTTCCACGGCGGCAACGATTTCCGCAACGCTGGTGCCCAGCCCGGTGCCGAGATTGAACGCATTGCTCGGCGCGCCATCGCGCAGCGCATTTAGCGCCAGCAGGTGCGCCTCAGCCAGATCCTCCACATGGATATAGTCGCGAATGGCCGTGCCATCCGGCGTATCGAAATCGGTGCCGTGGATGGTGAAGGAAAAGTCCGGATCGTAGGCGCCCTTGAGCGCGAGCGGAATAAGATGAGTTTCCGGAACGTGCCGCTCGCCTGTCCGCGCATCGCGGTCGGCGCCAGCGGCATTGAAATAGCGCAGGCAGGCCGACCGGATACCATGCGCCCGGTCTGCATCGGCCAGCATGTATTCGACCATCAGCTTTGACATCCCGTAGGGATTGATCGGGCTGAATGGGTGGTCTTCTGCCAGATACTCCGTCTGCGCCTTACCGAAGATGGCGCAGGTGGAGGAGAAGATTATGTTGCGCACCTCATGCCGGCGCATCACCTCAATCAGGTTCAGCGTCGTGAAGGTGTTGTTGCGGTAGTATTTCTCCGGCTCATGAACGGATTCGCCCACCAGTGTTGATCCGGCAAAATGAGCCACCGCATCGGGCTTCACTTTCTGAAACGCAGCCTCGATATCTGCTGGATTATTGAGATCGCCCTCAATCAGATCGCCCCACTGGACGAGATCACGCCAGCCGGTCGCCAGATTGTCGAATACGGTGACCTCCCAGCCAGCCTCAGCAAATGCCCGGCAACAATGGCTGCCGACATAACCTGCCCCACCCGCAACCAGAACTCTTCCCAGCATCGTTCAAAACCCCACTTGAACCCGGTCTGGCCCCTGGCCAGCATTCCGCTCCATTCATGCACTCAAGAGCGTTAACAGCCCCCTCCCTGACAGCGTTAAACCAAGCGTCAGGGCTGGCGGGACTACAAACCGCTATCCTTCATTTCTCATCCCCGAGCAGCACGCCAACCGCGCGCTTCAGGCCAATATTCCAGTCATTCAATGATACACCAAAGACCTCCGCCACCTTGCGCGAGTCCAGCCGGGCATTCATCGGGCGCGCTGCTGGCGTGGGGTAGTCTGACGTTGCCACGCCTTTAACCCACGCCGAAGGCCCGCCCTGGACGCGGCTCTCGGCAAAGATCGCCTCCGCCATCGCCGCCCGGTCGATCTCCTGCCGGCCCGCCAGATGATAGACGCCCCATTGATCAAATCCCGGTTGCAACACCTGATCTGCCATCAGCAGCAAGCCCGCCGCCAGGTCGGGACAATAAGTCGGGTAGCCAATCTGGTCGTTCACCACCGTGATCTCGTCCCGGCCCGCCGCGAGTTTCAGCATCGTGCGCACGAAATTGTCTGCATACTCGGAGAAAACCCAGGATACACGCACAACCAGATGCGCCGTGCACAGCTGCGCGACTGCCTGTTCTCCGGCCAGCTTCGACCGGCCGTATACGCTCAATGGGCGCGCCATGTCCCCAGCATCATACGGAGCGGCTTTCTGCCCGTCGAACACGCAATCGGTCGAGATGTGGATCAGGGGGATCGCCGCCGCCTGGCATAACCGGGCAAGCGCTGCCGGACCAGCCTCATTCAACGCGAATGCCTCTGCTTCCTGGCTCTCTGCAAGGTCTACCTTGGTGAAGCCGCCAGCATTGAGCACAAGGCGCGGTTGGTAACGGCTGATCAGCGCGGCCAAGGCATCCGGATTTGCAAGATCTGCTTCCGGCCGACCAACGCAAACGAGGTCATCGCGCCCGGTGGCAAGCAGCGCTTGGGCAAGCTGGCCCTGGCGGCCAATAACGAGAATCTGTCCTGTCGCTGGCGTCACGCGGCCAAACTTTCTGGCCTGCCTGGGCCGGGAACAATGCTCAGGATCATCCCCGGCCTATATCATAGCGATGGCAGGCTTCAATGCTGGCCGGATTACTCAACCGTCACGGATTTGGCGAGATTGCGCGGCTGGTCCACATCGGTGCCGCGCGTGACGGCAACGTAATACGCCAGCAGTTGCAGCGGCACCGCCGAAAGGATCGGCAGAGAGATGTCATCGCCTTCCGGCAGCTGGATCGTGTAATCAGCGCGCTTGCCAGCCGCCTGGATGCCGGCCTCGTCCGAAATCAGGATGATCTGGGCGCCGCGGGCGCGGACTTCCTCGACGTTCGAAATCGTCTTCTCGAACAGCTCATCCTTCGGCGCGACCACAACGATCGGCAGGCCCTTTTCGATCAGCGCAATGGGGCCATGCTTCAGCTCGCCCGCAGCATAGCCTTCCGCATGGATGTAGGACACTTCCTTCAGCTTCAGCGCGCCTTCCAGCGCCATCGGATAATAGCGCCCCCGGCCAAGGAACAGGATGTCCCGTTTGTCCGAGATCTGCTCGGCGATCTCCCTGACATGCGCCGCGCTTTCCAGCGCCTCGGTCACCTTGCGTGGCAAGGCCAGCAGGCTACGGACATATTTCAGCTCGTCACCCGGCAGCAGATGCCCCCGCGCCTTGGCCGCCGACAGCGCCAGCATGGCCAGCACGGAAAGCTGCGCGGTAAAGGCCTTGGTCGAAGCGACGCCGATTTCCGGCCCGGCATGGGTGGGCACGATAGACGCCGCTTCCCGCGCAATGGAGCTTTCCGGCACGTTCACAACGGCAATCGCCGGCGTACGGTTTTCGCGGCAATAGCGCAGCGCGGCCAACGTGTCGGCCGTTTCACCCGACTGGCTGACAAACAGGGAGAGGCCCTGCTTGGGCAGCACTGGACGGCGATAGCGGAACTCGGACGCGATGTCGGGCTCAAAGGCCAGGCGCGCGATCTGCTCGAACCAGTATTTCGCGGTGAAGGCGGCGTAGTAAGCCGTGCCACAGGCAATCGCGACGGCCCGGTCAGCTTCTGCAAACAGCTTCTCGGCGGCTTCAGGCACGTTCACCGACATCGTTGCCTGATTGATGTAAGGCATGATGGAGCGGGCAAGCGATTCCGACTGCTCGTGGATTTCCTTGAGCATGAAGTGGTCATACTCGCCGCGCTCGATCAGCGCGTCATTGACAGCCGAGGTGACCCGCGCGCGGTTCACCCGCTCGCCGCGCACATTGCGGATGTCGAAGGAGTTGCGGCGCATCACCACCCAGTCACCCTCTTCCAGATAGGTGACATCGCGCGTCAGCGGCGCCAGAGCGATGGCGTCTGAGCCGAGATACATCTCGTCCTCGCCATAGCCGAGCACCAGCGGCGACCCTTTGCGCGCACCGATGACCAGTTCCGGATCATTGGAAAAGATAGCCGCGATGGCGAAGGCGCCATGGAAATGCTTCAGCGCTTCCTCAAACGCCGCGACGGGGTCTTTGCCCTCGGCCATGTAGGCATCTATCAGCTGGGCGATTACTTCGCTGTCGGTTTCGGACTCAAATGTGCGGCCCCGGCTTTCGAGATCTTCCCGCAGTTCGCGGTAGTTCTCGATGATGCCATTGTGCACGATGGCGACGGAACCGGACATGTGCGGGTGGGCGTTAACCTCATTGGGCGCGCCATGGGTCGCCCAGCGGGTGTGGGCAATGCCGGTCAGGCCCTGGAGCGGGCTGTCATCCAGGCGCGCCTGAAGGTTAACGATCTTGCCCTTTGCCCGGCGCCGCTCAATGCCGCCCGCAGCGGCCACGGCAACGCCGGCGCTATCATAGCCGCGATACTCAAGGCGTTTAAGGCCATCGACCAGACGGCCAGCCACTTCGGCCTTGCCAGCAATTGCAACGATACCACACATAAACTTCGCACTCCGCTCCGGCTGCCCCCAGCCGATTGGCTGATCGTCTCCTTAAACCTCGGGAGTCTGGCTGCACAATGACGATTTATGTGCATTTGTGACACTGATTTGGGCGGATTCGGGGCTGGCCTAACGGCGAGTTTCGTTTAGCTTTCCTGAAGGGTCAGTGTGAAGCAGATACGGAGCCTTTCCTCTGCTTGTAAGGCCCGCTACGGATCGCCCGAACCTAATCGATGGAAAAAAAACCTTGCCTAATCTGACCCATCTGGACCGGCTGGAAGCCGAAAGCCTCCACATCATCCGGGAAGTCGCCTCCGAATGTGAAAAGCCGGTGATGCTTTACTCCATCGGCAAGGACTCCGCCGTGATGCTGCATCTGGCGATGAAGGCCTTCTATCCGGCCAAGCCGCCCTTCCCGCTGCTGCATGTCGATACCGGCTGGAAATTCCGCGAGATGATCGAGTTTCGTGACCGGAAAGTAAAAGAGCTGGGCCTTGAGCTGCTCGTCCACATGAATGAGGACGGGGTGACGGAGGGCGTTGGCCCGTTCACCCATGGCTCAGCCTACCATACGGATGTAATGAAGACTGCCGCGCTGAAACAGGCGCTCGACAAATACGGCTTCGATGCCGCCTTTGGCGGTGCCCGGCGCGACGAGGAGAAATCCCGCGCCAAGGAACGTATCATCTCCTTCCGCTCTGCCGGCCATCGCTGGGACCCGAAACGTCAGCGCCCGGAGATCTGGAACCTCTACAATACCCGCATGCACAAGGGCGAAAGCATCCGCGCCTTCCCCCTGTCGAACTGGACTGAGTTGGATATCTGGCAATACATCCGCCGCGAGAAGATTGAGCTGGTCCCACTGTATCTCTCCGCGCCGCGCCCAGTTGTAACTTGGAATGACACACTCATCATGGTCGATGACGACCGCGTGCCCGCAGACATCTCCGCCAAAGCTGAAGTCAAATCCGTCCGCTTCCGGACGCTGGGCTGCTATCCGCTTACCGGCGCGGTCGAAAGCACCGCCGCCACGCTGGACGATGTGATCCAGGAAATCCTTCTCACCTCCACCTCTGAGCGCCAGGGCCGCGCCATCGACAAGGACCAGGCCGCCTCGATGGAGAAGAAAAAACAGGAAGGCTATTTCTGATGCGCCTCAATGACGATCTGATTGCGGCCGACATCGGCGCCTATCTGGAAGCGCATGAGAACAAGTCTCTGCTGCGCTTTATCACCTGCGGCTCGGTGGATGACGGCAAGTCGACCCTGATCGGCCGCCTGCTTTATGATTCCAAGATGATCTTCGAAGATCAGCTGGCGACGCTGGAATCGGATTCCAAGCGGGTTGGCACGCAGGGAGATTCCATTGACTTCGCTTTGCTGGTCGATGGTCTGGCGGCAGAGCGCGAACAAGGCATAACGATTGACGTTGCCTACCGTTTCTTCGCCACCCAGAAGCGCAAGTTCATCGTGGCAGACACACCCGGACATGAACAGTATACGCGCAACATGGCCACCGGCGCTTCCACGGCAGACGCCGCCATCCTGATGATCGATGCCCGCAAGGGCGTCCTCACCCAGACGCGCCGCCACAGCTTTATTGCCAGCCTTCTGGGCATTCGCCATCTGGTGCTGGCCGTAAACAAGATGGACCTTGTAGGCTACAAGCAGGACGTGTTCGACAGCATCGTCGCAGACTTTCTCGCCTTCGCCGAAGGACTGCCGGGAAAAGTCAGCATCCAGCCTATTCCGCTTTCGGCGCTGGCAGGCACCAACATGACCGAGCGCTCGCCCGAAACGCCCTGGTATAACGGGCCGAGCCTTATTGAATATCTTGAAACCGTCGAGATTGAAGACGAGCGCACTGGCCGCCCCTTCCGCCTGCCGGTTCAGTGGGTCAGCCGTCCAAACCTCGATTTCCGGGGCTTTGCCGGCCAGATTGCCAGCGGCAGTGTCAAGCCGGGCGACAAGGTTCGCTCGCTGCCTTCGGGCCGGGAAACTACCATCACGCGTATCGTCACGGTAGATGGCGATCTCGACGAAGCCGTGGCCGGCCAGTCGGTCACGCTGACCTTCGCAGACGAGATCGACACCTCGCGCGGCGACATGATCGTGTCTTCGGCCCAGCCTGCCGAAGTGTCCGACCAGTTCCAGGTTCACCTTCTCTGGATGAGCGAGCAGCCGCTGCTTCCGGGCCGCCGCTACATTCTCAAGGCCGGCACCAAGACCGTCACAGCCACCGTCAACGCGCCCAAGCACGGCGTCGACGTGAATACGCTGGCCGAAACCTCCGCTCGCACGGCGGAGCTGAACCAGATTGTCGTCACCACCCTGTCGCTCGACCAGCCCATCCCATTTGATCCCTACAAGGATAACCGCGAAACCGGTGGCTTCATCCTCATCGACCGCCAGACGAACGACACGGTTGCCCTCGGCCTGGTGGACTTCGCCTTGCGCCGCGCTTCCAACATTCACTGGCAGGCGCTCGACATCAGCCGCGATGCCCTCGCCGAACAGAAGGGCCAGCGCCCTGCGGTGCTCTGGTTCACCGGCCTTTCAGGCTCGGGCAAATCGACCATCGCCAATGCCCTGCAGAAGCGCCTGTTCGCCTACGGACGGCATACCTTCATCCTCGACGGGGACAATGTGCGCCACGGCCTCAACCGCGATCTCGGCTTCACCGATGCCGACCGGGTGGAGAACATCCGCCGGGTCGCCAATGTGGCGCGCCTGATGACGGATGCCGGTCTTATCACGCTGGTCTCGTTCATCTCGCCCTTCCGGGCCGAACGCCAGATGGCGCGCGCGCTGATGCCCGAAGGCGAGTTCATCGAAATCCATGTCGATACGCCGCTGGCAATTGCGGAGCAGCGCGATGTGAAAGGTCTCTACAAGAAGGCCCGCGCCGGTGAGATCCGCAACTTCACCGGCATCGACAGCCCGTATGAACCGCCCCTTGCTCCGGAAATCCGCATCAGTACGGCAGACAAGTCAGCTGAAGAGGCCGCCGAGGAAATCTTCGCTTATCTTGATGAGCGCGGATTCCTCAGCGTGTGGGAAGGCCCCGGCAGCGGCATCTGATCAGACGGCTTGCCAGCCCGCCCGGCACACGACAATCTCACCCCAACGTCATACACAAGTATCACTTGGGGTGAGACATCATGGCCAGTCCAAACCAGCCAACCCGCCTCGCAGTCCGGATCGCTGCCGCTGTGCTCGTCACGTCGGCACCATTATGGCTTAGCGCCTGCGCCAGTGGCGGGAGTGGCGGCGGCGGCAGTTCAGGCACCCAGCCCCTGCCACCCCCGCCCCCTCCACCGCCGCCTCCTCCACCGCCCCCTCCGCCGGGGCCGCCCCCGTCGTCCTTTGAGACCAGCGAATACAACACAACGCAGGGCCTCGGTCTCATCAACGCTTCTACCGCCTATTCTGCCGGCGCAACTGGCGCGGGCATCATCGTCGCGGTCATCGACACCGGCGCTGACCACACCCACCCCGATCTCAGCGGCCAGTTCACCGGACCAACCTATGATGTGAACGCCGACGGCCGTTCGCCCACAGACATCGACATCGAAGGCCACGGCACACTGGTTGCCGGCGTTATCGCCGCCAAGCGCGACAGCGCGGGCATCATGGGCACCGCCTTCGAGGCCACCATCCTCGACATTCGCGCCGACCGGCAAGGCAGTTGCGCCGAGCTGGATGGATGCCGCTATCCGGTGACGGACGTTGCCGAAGCCATCAGCTATGCCGTCGACAATGGCGCCAAGGTTATCAACCTCTCTCTGGGGAGTGAGCCGGGCGCAGACCAGACCATCGAGAACGCCATCATCAGCGCGGCCCAGCGCGGCGTGCTGGTGGTCGTCTCCGCCGGCAATGACGCCGAACCGCCGACCACGGATGGAAACGGCAGCCCCGTCGCCGCCAAGGGCACCACGGTCAACAGCCCTGCCCGCGCCGCCGGATACGCTAGCGCGCAGGGCCGCGTCGTGGCGGTCGGCGCCGTTGTCGCCTCTTCCGGCTCGTCCGAGCCGGTGGGCACCATCGCCAGCTTCTCCAACCGCGCCGGCTCTGCCGCCCGCGACGCCTATATCCTCGCGCCCGGCCAGGGCGTCGTCTCTACCGGCCCGGACGATGACATCGCCGTCCCTGGTGACCCGACAAACGACGCCGACACCATTGGCGACTATTACCGCATCAGCGGCACATCCTTCGCTGCGCCCTATGTCTCCGGCGCGCTCGCGCTGCTGCTGCAAACTTTCCCGAACCTGCAGGCTCGCCCGCAGGACGCGCTCAGCATCCTGCTCGATACGGCAGACGATTATATCGACCTCAATCCCGATCCGATCCTCGGTATCGCGGCGGGTGTCGGCGCGGATGATGTCTCCGGCGTCGGGCTGATGAATCTCGCGCGCGCCTTTGCGCCGCAGGGCGCCCAGACGGCTTTTTTTGATGGCGAACGCGTTTCCATCAACTTGCTGGCGGGCGCCCCCGGCGGTGCCTTTGGCGACTGGGCCGACCATGGCCGCCTGTTTGAAGGCATGGCCCTCATCGACAAGTATGACCGCACCTTCAGCCTCAACGCAGCCGCCCTCTCGCGCTCGGCAGATGCTCCGCTCTCGGACTTCAATGTCCGCGCCGCGTCATTGGCCGGTGAGTCCCGCGCGATCCGCGCCGGCGACATCGAGCTTTCCTGGCACACACCGAAACTGTTTGAAGACCGCGCCGCGCCCTATCAGGCAGAGCCACAATCCCAGTTCGCCGCCACCTTCCGCTTCGAGGGCGGCGAAGTTTCCGCGGGCCGCGGCGGCAGCCTGCCGCGCATCGCCCCCACCGCAAGCCTTGTGATGGAGCCGGGCGCCCCGGACAGCTTCGCCACCGATGGCAGTTGGGCCAGCATCACTCAATCCTTCGGCCCGATGGACATTCACGCCTTCACCGCCTCCGATGATACGCGCAGCCGCTATGGTGCCGGGTTTGGTCGGTCCGGCTATGGCTGGTCTCTGCGCACCAGCCTTGAAAGCGTCGAGGACGCGCAGTCTGCGCTTGGCGGCGCTGTCCAGTCCCGTCTGGGGGCGGACAATCAGGGGCGCCTGACTGCCTGGACCACGGAGGGCGCGCGTGAGATGGGCCGGGGTTGGCTTGTCTCCGGCGGCCTTGAATGGGGTTTTGTCGAGTTGGATGGCATCCGCGCCAGCGGCGTGCAGACCAGCCGCTGGTCGCTCGGCGCCGCGCGCGATCTTGGCCCGGCAACGCTGAGCTTTGTCCTCGCCCAGCCCCGGCGCGCCGAGGCTGGCACGCTCAGCTATGAAACCGTGACCGGCGCCGACACGACCGGCCTGATATTCAGTGAGCGCCATATTTCGTTGACGCCCAGCGGCCGCCAGCTGAATTTTGAAACGCGCCTGCGCTGGCAACTGCTCAAGGGCTGGAACGCCGAAACAGCCGCCGCCTGGGTCCACGCGCCCAATCATGTTGCCTATGCCGATGACGCGGGCATGGTCTGGTTCGGCCTTCGGGGGGAATTTTGATGCGCTTGCTCATTGCGGCTCTGGCGATGGCCGGCCTTTCAGGCTGCGCCCTGCTGCCGCCCCGCGCGCGCGCCTGTCCTGATGTTACGTCAGCAGATGCCTGGGTAAACCGGATGCCCGGACCGGAAGCGGCCGACCATTCCCTGATCGTTTCCATGCGCCTGCACACATGGGATCTCTGGATGCTGCGGACTATCACGCAGGAAGAAACGCCGCGCATACTTCAGATTGAACTGGTGCCTGGCGGCGCAGGCCACCCCGGCGCCGCCGGTTTCCGAAGCGCAACGGCGGGTCATCCGGACCGGATCGAGATTTTCTGCAACGGCCAGCTGCACCATACAATAGAAGGCGTGATGACCGTCAGCTGACGGACATTTCGGGCTAGCAGGCCGGGCTAGTTGGTGCGGCGCTTGTGACGCGGCGGGCCGCCAGGGCCCACCTTGCCCGCATAGGGGTTCTTGCCCTGGCGCACGAACAGGCGGATCGGCACGCCGTGCATGTCGAATGCTTCGCGGATGCCATTGATGAGATAGCGCTTGTAGCCTTCCGGCATCTGCTCCCCGCGCGAGGCAATCAGCACAAAGGTCGGCGGACGTGCTTTCATTTGCGCCATATAGCGCGGCTTGATGCGCTTGCCCTGCACGCTCGGCGGCGGGTGATGCTCAACCGTGTGGCGCAGCCAGCGGTTAAGGTCGCCCGTCTTCGCCCGCGCCGTCCAGTCCTTGTAGACCTTCACGACCGCCGGCATCAGCTTCTCGGTGTTCCGGCCCGTCAGGCCGGATAGGAACACGACTGGCGCCCCGCCGGCATTCGGCATCAAGCGGTTGGCCATATCGCGGATGTGGCGGGCGGCGCCATCCGTATCCTGAACGGTGTCCCATTTGGAAATGACGAGCACAACGCCCCGCCCTTCGCGCAGAGCCAGGTCGGCAATCTGAAGGTCCTGCTTTTCCATCGCCTCATGCGCGTCCATGACGAGGGCAACAATGTCCGCATATTTCAGCGAGCGGATGGTTTCCGCCGTAGACATACGTTCCAGGCGCTCCTGAACCTTGGACTTGCGGCGAAGGCCGGCGGTGTCCACGAGGCGGATCTTGCGGCCCTCCCATTCCCAGTCAATGGAAATGGAATCGCGCGTGATGCCCGCTTCCGGGCCGGTCAACAGGCGGTCGGATTGGAGCAGCTGGTTGATCAGCGTAGATTTACCCGCATTCGGACGGCCCACGATGGCCAGCTTGATCGGGCGATCAGGCTGGATTGTCGGGGCTGGCAGGTCCACATCTGCCGCTTCGATGGCGGCAACGAGTTCATCGTCCGACATCGTTGTATCTTCAATGTCGATATGGGCGAGCTTTTCGAGAATATCGTCGCCCGCGCCGCCCTCATAATCGGGCTCGGCCTCTTCCAGCGCTTTTTCGAACGCGTCCGGCCCGAGGGCCACGCGTATCGCTTCATAAAGCTCGGCAAAGCCTTCGCCATGCTCGGCAGAAAGGCCCACAGGCTCCCCAAATCCGAGACGGTAAGCGTCCAGCACGCCGGCCTCGCCCACGCGACCTTCGGCCTTGTTGGCCGCCAGCACGACCGGAATACCGGTCTTGCGCAGCAGGAGAGCAAAGGTTTCGTCTTCCGGCGTCACGCCAACGCGCGCGTCCACCAGAAACAATGCAAGGTCGGCTTCGGCGATAGCGGCCTCTGTCTGCGCGCGCATCCGCGCCTCCAGGCTGTCATCGTTCACATTCTCGAAGCCAGCCGTGTCGATCAGGTTCAGCGGCAGGGAGGCAAGGCGGCCTTCCGCCATCTTGCGGTCGCGAGTCACCCCCGGCTGGTCATCCACCAGCGCCAGCTTCTTGCCGACGAGGCGGTTGAACAGCGTCGATTTGCCGACATTTGGCCGGCCGACGATGGCGAGTCTCAAAGGCACTGGGGCGCCCCCTTCCGAAACGGCTATTGAGCCGGAAGGTCTCTGCGCCCCCGGGCTCGGATTATCTGATGGCGATCAGGCGTGCGTCGTCTGTCAGGACAAGAATTTTACCCTGCGCCACGATGGGCTCAAGGTACACCGTATCGCCAAGCTTCAGCGAAGCGGTCTGCTGCCCGGTCTGCGTGGAGAATGCAAGCAGTTCCCCTGTTGAAGATGCGACAATCACGCGATCTGAGGCCACAATCGGGGAAGAATAGGAGATCCGCTTCTTCTTTTTCTTCTCATTTTTGAACTGCGGCAGGTCCGTAACCCAGAAGGCATCGCCGTTCTGGGCGTCCAGACAGGCGAGTTCACCATTAATGCCCACGACGAACAGGTAACGCCCGGCCAGCGCAGGCGCGCGGGGCGAACCGATGGCTTTGCCCCAGATCCGGTTGCCGGTGCGGCCATCGATGGCGATGGTTGCGCCCGACTGGTTGGACGCGAACACCATGCCGCCGCCCAGGACCGGATAGGAGCCGATGTCGTTGATCTCGGAAATCGGGGTGAAGCCCCCGGCCTGCTGGATGGCATCCGTCCACAGGCGGCGGCCATTCGAGGAGAGGTAGGCGATGACTTCGCCCGAGGAGAACGGCGCGATCACGAATTCCTCGACCGCTGCCGCGCTGAGGCTGCCCAGAACGCGGGCCGTTTCCGCAATCGCCTGATCGCTCCATTCCACCTGGCCAGTGGCCAGGCTGAGGGCGAAAATCTCGTTGTTGTTTGAGGTGACGAACACGCGGTTGCCGTCAATTGTCGGGGCGCCCGTCATTGGCGCGCCGAGCGGCTGCTTCCACTTTTCAGCGCCCGTTGCAGCATCCAGCGCGGTCACATAGCCATAACCGCTGGCGACGATGAGCGTGCCGTCGGCAACGGCAACGCCGCCGCCCATTGCGGATTTGTCGCGGCGCGAAAGGCCTTTGAGCTTCTCGCTCCAGACCGACCCGCCATCTGAAATGCGTACGGCGCGTACCGTTTGCGATGCGTCAAGCAGGTAAACCAGGTTGCCATCGGTCACCGGGGCCGAGGTCAGCGCTGCCTTGCGGGTCGAGCCCTTGCCAACAGACCGGCGCCAGTCGATGGCGAAAGCGGGCGCAGCCTGCACATGGCCGGCCGCCTTGGCGGAGTTACCGCCGGCCTGCGTCCAGCTTTCAACCGCGACAGCAGGCGGCAGCTCGATTGCCACGCCGGCCAGGCCGGGCTCCGGCGCCACTTTCTCCTCGTCCAGCACCATCGCCAGGCGGCCAGCCTTCTCTTCAGCCGTTTTCTCGGCCTGAGTCTGACCGCCACCAAAGCGCGGCAGGCTGTTGCAGCTCGACAGGGCAAGCGCCGCCGCCAGCGTTGTGGAAACGAGAAGGGTGCGGGAAAACTTCATGGGCGGGTCTCCTGCGGTTCAGCCGGCGCCGCTTCGGCGGGCTGAGCCTCGGTTGTTTCAGCGGGGGCGTCTGCGCCAGTGTCGGGGGCCTGCGGGATCACAGCAAGGGCGATGTCGGCCCGGCGGGCCATGCCCTGCGGCGCAAAAGCGTCAAACTTCAGGCGGTTGTATTCGGTGCGGGCACGGGCGAAATCGCCCTCCTGATAGGCTTTTGCCGCCAGCAGCTCGCGCGACAGGGCGCCCAGCATGCTTTCATCGTCTGCCAGGCTGCCCAGCGTTGCTTCCAGCTCGGTCAGGGTCAGCGCGTCGGCCTTGTAATAGGCCGATTTCAGCAGCGCCAGACGCTCATACGGGCCACCTTCCGTGCCGCCCACAGAAGCGAGGATTTCCGCTGCCGCGTCGCCATCGCCGCTGCCTTCATACTTCACCTGCGCCAGCAGGTGCGCTGCCAGCGGGGCCAGCCGGTCATCATCTTCCATGATCTTGGTGAAGGCGGCTTCGGCCTCGGCATAATTGGCCTCGTCCAGCGCCCGGATGCCGGTTTCCAGCGCCAGCGCACGCGCCTGGCGATTCGCCTCGGCCTGCGGCTTCAGCACGAACTCGTTGACCGCCACGCCGATGATCAGCGCTGCAACGCCGCCATACACGAAAGGCCGCCACTTCTTCCAAAGGCTTCCCAGCTTTTCCTGGCGCAGGCCTTCGTCAACTTCAGTGAAAATGTCGCTCACGCTCGGGCTCCGGCGGCATGGTTTCTGGATTTGGGCGCGAACCTAGACGGCCCATGCGAACGCTGCAACGGATCAGCGCTGTTAAGCCCCTTGTTTTCGCAGGCTGTAGGTCTCTGCCGAGCCCGGAAAACGCCGGGCCCGCACATCTGCCGCATATTCTGCAGCCGCCGTGTCGACCGCAGTGCGCAGGTCGGCATAGCGGCGAACGAATTTCGGGGTCCAGTCGAACAGGCCCAGCATGTCCTGCGTCACCAGCACCTGCCCGTCACAGGCCGCCGACGCGCCAATCCCGATCGTCGGGCAGGCTACCTCAGCGGTGATTTCCGCCGCCAGGTCTTCAGCCACGCCCTCGATCACGATGGCAAACGCCCCGGCATCGGCTGCCGCGCGCGCCTCAGCCACCACACGTTCGCGCTCGGCGTCGGTGCGGCCCTTGGCGCGGAAGCCGCCATCCACATTGATCGCCTGCGGGCGCAGGCCGATATGGCCCATCACCGGAATGCCGCGTTCCACCAGATGCGCAATCTGGCCGGCTGCATACGCCCCACTCTCGATCTTGATCGCCTGGCAGCCGGTTTCCTTCATGATGCGCACGGCGTTCAGGAAAGCCTGGTCGGCATTGGTCTCGTAGGAGCCGAACGGCATATCGACGACCACCATCGCCTGCTGCGAGCCGCGCATCACGGCCTGCCCGTGCAGGATCATCATCTCCATGGTCACGCCCACCGTGGAGGGCAGTCCATGCACCACCATGCCGAGGCTGTCGCCCACCAGCAGGAGATCGGCATGCTCATCGAGAATCGCGGCGGTCGGCGCGTCATAGGCCGTCAACATCACGAGGGGCGTGCCCCCCTTTGCGGCGGTGATGTCCTTGACTGTCTTGCGGGTCGTCTGGCTTTGTTTTGACATGGCTCAGCGATTAGCCGGTCCCTGGCGTCCGGGCAAGGAAACAACAGGGTTAACCCCGATGCCCCCGCGATACCTCTCCCTGCTCCGCTGGTCCCTCGCCTATGGCCTTGGCGGCTTCGCGCTCGGCTTCCTCTTCGGCGCGCTGCGGGAACTGGTGCTGATCCCGCAGCTCGGGCTCACCGGCGGGCGCTGGGCGGAGTTTCCGCTGGTCACGCTCTCCATCGCCGCGCTCGGCATCTGGATCGGCCGGCGCGCGGCGCCGCCCGCCCTCGCCATCGGCCTGCTGGGCGTCGCCGTTCTGCTGCTGGCCGAGAGCTTTCTGGCGGTGATCGTCCTGCGCCAGCCCATCGAGGCCTATGCCGCGCAATACAATGTCCTGCGCGGGGCGCTCTTTCCCTTTGGCCTCGCGGTGATGGCCCTGGCGCCCCTGCTCGGGCGCCGCCTGCCTTAGCCCGGCAGCACGCGCACGCCGAACAGGACCGGGTGCAGCCAGACGAGGATCGCCCCATACACCACGCCGCCGACCACGATCGCGGCAAGGTCGCCCACCGCCGAAACCTTCGCGTCCGCAGGCAGGCCATTGTCGCCCCGTTTCTTCAGCGCGATCCGGTCAATCACGGCAAAGGCGAGGAAGCTGCCGAACAGCAGCACGGAGTTCAGCTCCCCATTCGCCAGCAGGTGCCCGAACGCCCAGATCTTGATGGCCACCAGCATCGGATGCTTCGCCGCCTTGCGGATCATCCCCGCCGGCAGATAGGCCGAAACCAGCAGGATCATCGCCGGCAGCATCAGCAGCAGGTTGATGTGCATCATCCACACCGGCGGCTGGTAGAGGATGGGCGCCGGGCGCGCGGCGCCAAATCCCCACACGATCAGCACGAGGCCAACCAGCGAGACGAGGCTGTAAAGCCCCATGAACGCGCCATAGCCGAGCTTCACCTTCAGGTCTTTTTCCGGCGTGCGTGGCCGGAACGCCGTATAAAGGTGCGCTCCGAAAAAGATGATGAGTCCCAGGATCAGATAAGTCATGGCGGTGCCTCCCCGGCTGTTGCCGCAAGGCTAGCCTGATTGGCCCGCGCCGGGAAGCACGCGCTTAGCTCTCCAGGAATTCCTTGCGGATGTCGAAGCTGGATGTCTTCGTGCCCACATCGCCTGCGCAGTCTGCCAGCCAGGTCTCCGCCGCCGCATAGCCCTTCGCGCGCAGTTCGGTCAGGAACCGCCAGCGCGTGTCATATTTCGTCGCCAGCCCGTAATTGATGAGGTCCAGCCCGCCCCGGATGGCGTGAATGTTCAGCCTGCGGTATTTCTTCAGCAGCGGCTCTTTCAACATCCCGTCATCGATCAGGCGCTGCACGAACGCAATCGCGCGCAGCTCCCCAATGAGGGAAGCATTGAAGCTGATCTCATTGACCCGCTCCTGAATCTCCGCCGCGCGTTTGGGCACGCCGGGCCGCTCCAGCGGATTCAGCAGCACCAGCAACACGTCCTGCGGCGCGCCGGAATAGATCAGCGGAAACAGGCTGGGATTGCCCATATATCCGCCATCCCAGAACGGCTGCCCGGCAATCTCCACCGCCTGGAATGTCTGCGGCAGGCAGGCCGAAGCGAGCACGGCATCTGCCGTAATCTCGTCCCGCGAAAACACCTTCACCTTGCCCGTCTCCACATTCGTGGCCGACAGGAACAGTTTCAAGCCCGAGGCGTGCACGGCGTCAAAATCCACCTGCCGTTCCACAATGCGGCGCAGCGGATTGTAGTTGAACGGATTAAGGTCATAGGGGCTCGCGAAGGTCTGCAGCGCCGAGGCGATCTGGAATCCCGCCGCGCCGAACACGCCCATGCCCGCCCCGGCATCGGCCACCCCGCGCCACATCTCTTCCAGCGCTGCTCGCGCGCCCGCCGGCCCGTCCTTGGCAAGGCCCGCCGCATAGGCCACCGCATTCATCGCCCCGGCGGAAGTCGCCGAAATCGCCTCGATGGCCAGCGTCTCGTCCCGGCTCAGCCGGTCCAGAACGCCCCAGGTGTAGGCGCCATGGGCGCCCCCACCCTGCAGCGCCAGGCTGATCGACCGCTTTTTGCCATTGGATTTGCCAGTGGACTTGCCATTCGTCCGCCCATTCGGCTTTCCATTGGCATTGGCCCCGCTCGTTTCCGCCATGTCTGGCTCCTTCCGGCTGCCCCAACTCCCTGCTAACGGAGGAAGGTGACACCTGCCACCCCAAAGCCTGCACAAGAGACCGGATGCCGCCCCCCACCACGCCCCCTGCCGCATCTTCGCGCAGCTTAACCATCGATCATGTCGGCGCGCAGGGCGATGGCCGCGCCCGCGAGCAGGACCGGTGGGTCTCGGTGCCCTTCACGCTGGCAGGCGAGGTGGTCGAAGTTTCTGGCACGGGCGACCGGCTGGCGCTGGAGCGCGTCGTATCCCCCTCACCAGACCGGGCCGTGCCCGCCTGCCGTCATTTCGGTCGCTGCGGGGGCTGCACGCTGCAACATATGGGCGCGGGCGCCTACGCAAATTTCAAACGCGAGATGATCCTCCGCCCCCTGAAGGCGCGCGGCATCGAAACGGAAGTCACCTCCGCCTGGATCACGCCGCCCGCCTCCCGCCGCCGCGCGACCTTCGCCGCGAAGAAATCCGGCAAGGCAATCACTCTCGGCTTTCATGGCCGCAAGAGCCATGATCTCATTGCGCTGGAAGAATGCCCCGTCCTGCATCCGGCCATCGTCACGGCCCTGCCAAAACTCAAAACCATTCTGGAACCCCTCCTCACCGGCAAGGACGCCATCGCCGCCCTCGTCACCGAAACAGCCACGGGGCTTGACCTCCACGTCACCGGCATTGCCCGCTCAGTCGCCCCGCTGGCGCGCGCCGAAGTCACCGGCGCCGCCCTGCGCGCCAGCTTTGCCCGCGTCTCGCTTGAAGGGGTGGACGTGCTGACGGAACGTACCCCCGCCATCCCCGCTGGCGCCGCCAGCCTCCTGCCCCCGCCCGGCAGCTTCCTTCAGGCCAGCGCCGAAGCAGAGGCCGAAATGGCCCGCCTCGTGCTCGCGCATCTTGAAGGCACAGAACATGGCGTGGACCTTTTCTCCGGCTGCGGAACATTTTCCCTGCGCATGGCGCAGCACTTCCCTGTTTATGCCGCCGAGAGCGGCAAGGCGGCCATAGACGCACTGCGCAGCGCTGCCCGCGCTGCGCCCGCCCTGCGTCCGGTGACGGCAGAGGTGCGCGATCTTTTCCGCAACCCCGTCAGCGCGCCGGAGCTTACCCGCTTCGATGGCCTCGTGCTCGATCCGCCCCGCGCGGGCGCCGCCGCGCAGGCCGCCGAAATCGCAAAATCCTCCGTACCCCGCGTCGCCTATGTCTCCTGCGATCCGGCAACGCTCGCGCGCGACCTGCGCACGCTGGTCGATGGCGGCTACACCGTGCAGCGGGTTCACCCGATCGACCAGTTCCTCTGGTCGGCCCATGTCGAGGCTGTCGCCCTGCTGGTGAAGGCATGAGCGGCGACGCCCCCGCGCCCGGCCGCCCCCAGCCTGCCGTCGGCACGGTCTGTTTCCGGGGCGCCGACGTGCTGCTCATCCGGCGGGGCACCAAGCCGCTCGCGGGCGACTGGTCGATCCCCGGCGGGCGGATCGAGTTTGGCGAGCGCGCGGGCGAAGCTGCCCTGCGCGAGCTGAAAGAAGAAACCGGCGTCACCGCCCGCCTCACGGGCCTGGTCGATGTGGTCGATGCGATCTTCACCTCCCGCGCCTCGGGCCAGGTCACGCGCCATTACCTCCTGTTCGATTACGCCGCCGTCTGGCTCTCCGGGAAGCCCGTCGCCGGGGATGATGCAGACCATGCAGAATGGATCTCGCCGGAGCGGCTCGCCACAATTCCCCTCTGGGAAGAGACGCGCCGGATCATCGAAGCGGCCCGCAAGATGGTCGAAAAGGCAGAAAGCTAGCGCGGGTTTTGGAGTGCGGTTGGAGTTTTTGCCCCCGCCGTTGGAGGAACCGTTGGAGTTTTTTTGCCCCCTTATCCAACACGGATTTCCCTTGACCCGCCCTTGCGTCAGGTCTGTCTAGACGATCCGGTTACGTCAGAGATTTTAGGGAGGAATCCGTCACCATGGTCTACAAACCGTTTGATCTGAGCGGCAAGGTTGTCGTCGTTACCGGCGGCAACAAGGGCATCGGCCTCGGCATGGTCGAAGCGCTCGCCGCCTCGAATGCCACCGTCGCCATCTGGGGCCGCAAGACGGCTGACAACGATGCCGCCACGAAGAAAGCCGAAGCCCTTGGCACCGGCACCGTGAAGTCCTGGGCCGTCGATGTCGGCGAAGAAGACCAGGTTATCAAGGCGATGAAAGAGGTTGAGGAAGAATTTGGCCGTATCGACGCCACCTTCGCCAATGCCGGCGTAGGCCGCGGCGCCGCCGCTTTCGAACAGATGACCCTCGACACCTGGCGTTATAACCAGAAGATCAATTCCGAAGGCGCCTTCTTCACCCTGCGCGAAGCTGCCAAGTCCATGGTCGCCCGCGCCAAGGCAGGCGATCCGGGCGGCAGCCTCGTTGGCACCGCCTCCCTCGCCGGCATCGAAGGCGCTGGCCGCAACCAGTCCTACGCCCACACCAAAGGCGGCCTCATCGCCATGATGAACGCCATCTCATCCGAATATGGCCGCTACGGCATTCGCGCCAACTCCATCCTCCCCGGCTGGATCGCCACCGATATGACTGAGGGCGCTCAGGGCAATGACGTGTTCCAGACAAAAGTCATTTCACGCGTTCCTGCCCGTCGCTGGGGCGAACCGGAAGACTTCGGCGGCATCGCTGTCTATCTGGCTTCGGATGCGTCGAAATATCATTCCGGCGACACGCTGGTCGTGGATGGCGGCTACGCCAAATTCTGATTCTCAACCGGCGGCGCGAACGGATTTCCACTCCGGCGCGCCGTTTCCGGTCTCCGTATAGGGACAAAGAAAAAGGCCGCTTCCCGAAGGAAGCGGCCTAATCTTTAGCCATTATGCTGGCCGGAAATTATTCCGGAGCAACTTCGGCTTGGGCTTCGTCGGCAGCTTCTTCAACTGCTTCCACGCCTTCAGCAGCAGCCGCTTCAACAGCGTCCACGCCTTCAGCAGCGGTTTCTTCGACGGCTTCAACTGCTTCTTCAGTAGCAGCCGGAGCTTCTTCCACGATTTCTTCAACGGTGGTCGGCTCAGCTGCCGGAGCCGTCTCTTCAGCGGCGCCGCAAGCGGCCAGAACGAGCGCAGCAGCGCCGATCAGGAAAAGTTGTTTCATGTTGGTAGTACCCCTGTTGTGTTCTTGCGAACGGCCGGTGCTTTAGCACCAATGTCTCATTACTGAAAGATCATTCTTCAGAGTGTAGAACATCGTTTCGCAAGGCTGGTTGAAGAAAACCCCCTCCCGCATTGGGAAGGGGCGGTTTGGCCAGATTGTGCTTGATTATTCAGCAGTCTCGTCGGCTGCTTCTTCTTCAGCTGCCTCGGCTTCGTCTTCGGCAGCAGCCTCTTCAGCAACGTCCGCGGCTTCCTCGGCAACATCAGCGGCTTCCTCTGCCACGTCCGCAGCTTCCTCAGCAGCCTCTTCCGTCACTTCAGCAGATTCGGCAGCTTCAGCAGCCACTTCAGCCGATTCGGCGGCCGGCGGTTCAGCCGCGTAAGCAGCACCTGCCAGAAGAGCTGCAGCGGCAGCACCTGCAAAAAGTTTCCTCATAAGAGCTTCCCCTCTTAACGTTTATATCTGGGATGACACCCGTCTACCGGTCTTCCGGTTGACGGCGGAAAGAGTGGCGAGGGATCGCGGCCAGATTGCGGCAAACTGGCGGCAAAAATGTCAATTTTGCCACAGTTCGCTTCCCCTTGCGTTGACGCTGCGGCGGCGGGCTAGCGTTCGCTGCAGACATAAACAGAGGGAACTCGATCATGGCCATCAAAACCCGCCTCACTGAACTGCTGGGTACTCAGCACCCGATCATGCTCGCCGGGATGGGCGGCGTTTCCTACGCGGAAGTCTGCGCGGCAATGTGCAATGCCGGCGGCTATGGCGTCCTCGGCATGGCGGGCACCTCGCCCAGCTTCATTGCCGGCCAGATGAAGCGCGTGCGCGAACTGACCGACCGCCCCTTCGGCGTGGACCTGCTGGCCGCCAGCCCCGAGAGCCTCGAAGAATCTGTGGATGTCATCATCAATGGCGGCGCCGACAGCTTCATCGCCGGCCTTGGCGTGCCGATGCCGATCATGGACCGGCTGAAGAAAGCGGGCCTGAAAGTCATGGTCGTCGGCGGCGCAGTGAAACACGCCATCAAGGCCGAGCAAGCCGGCTGCGACGCAGTTATCCTTCAGGGCGGCGAAGGCGGTGGCCACACTGGCCTCGTCGGCACGCTACCGCTCGTTGCCCAGGCCGTTGAAGCAGTCAAAATCCCGGTCATCGCGGCGGGCGGCATCTATGATGGCCGCGGTCTCGCCGCATCGCTCGCCCTTGGCGCGCAAGGCGTGTGGATGGGAACGCGCTTCATCGCCTCCGCCGAAGCCCACGCCGCCAACATGTACAAACAAGCCGTCGTCGGCGCTGACGACACCGACACCACCCGCACGCGCTGCTACTCCGGCAAACCCATGCGCTGCCGCACCAACGACTACATCAACGATTGGGAAAGCCGCCCGCAAGACATCCAGCCCTTCCCCTTCCAGGCGGTGCATTCGACCAAGACCGGCGTCATCGGCGGGATCGGCGGCATCACTGACGAAGCGAAACTGTCGATGGACAAGTCCTGCTTCGCCATGGGCCAGTCGGCCGGCGGCGTGAAGGAAGTCAAACCAGTGGCCGAAATCGTGGCCGACATCATGCGCGACGCTGAAGCCGCCATTGACCGGATGAGCGCCCTGCGCGTGAAGACGACCGCCTGATCCTTCTGCCCTGCGGCGCAGGCGGCCCCGCTGCCTGCGCCCAGCTGCCCCTCCCTTCATTGACAACGCGCCAAGCAAAGGCGCACGCTGCCCGGACAGAAACGCCGGGAGGCGAAAGAAATGCCCGTTCTCGGAATTGGTGGCCTGTTCTTCCGCGCGGAAGATCCGGAAGCTCTGACAGCCTGGTATGGTCGCCACCTGGCCATTGGCCCAGGCCATGACGGCACTGGCACCAAAAACGAAGCCAGCTGGGAATGGCAAACCAGCGCCGGCCCGGTTGTCTTCGCGCCGTTCAAACAACAAACCGACTATTGGCCCGCCGGAAAAAGCTTCATGTTGAACCTGCGTGTCAGCAATCTTTCCGCGCTTATCAGCTCACTGACGGCGTCCGGCATTGACGTAGAAACGCGCGCGGAATGGGATACCCCCGAAACCGGCCGCTTTGCCCGCATTCATGATCCCGAAGGTAACCCTATCGAGCTTTGGGAACCGCCAGCCTAGAGCCAGCCGCGCCATTTGAAAAACTGGTAAGGCACGATCGCCGAGAGGATCATCAGCCCGATCGCCATCGGATAGCCCAGCGGCCATGCCAGCTCGGGAATATGCTTGAAGTTCATGCCATAGATCGAGGCGATCAGCGTCGGCGGCAGAAACACGACCGCCGCCACCGAGAAAATCTTGATGATGCCCGTCTGCTCGATATTGATCATGCCGAGCGTCGCATCGAGCAGGAAGTTGATCTTCTGTGTCAGGAAAGTCGAGTGATCGCTCAGCGACTGCACATCCCGCGAGAGCGTCCGGATGCGCCCCTCATACTCCTTGCCGGGCTTTCTGCTCGCCGCGATCTCCGCCCCGAATGCCAGCAGCCTCTGGAATGAAACAAGGCTCTCGCGCACCTTCGACAGCAAATCGCCCTTCCGGCCAATCTGCTCCAGAACAGACTGGAAATTGCGCGGCTTCGGCTTCGGTGCCTTTGCCGTGGCAACCAGCTTGGGCGTGTTCAGCACAAAGATCGTGTCGGAGAGATCGTCCAGCTCATGCCCCGTCCGTTCCAGCACGTCGCCGATCCGCTCGATCAGCCCTTCGAGAAGACCGGTCACCACGGCGTCCGCCGAATAGGTCGCCGTCTTCTGGCAGCGGGCGATAAAGCTGTCGATGGATCGCGGCTCGGCATAGCGCACGGTGATCAGCTGCTCCCCCTTCAGGATGAAGGTGATGGGCGAGAGCATCACATTATCCCCATCCGTATGGGAGAGCATCATGGAGGTCATGAAGCTCGCCCCGTCCTCCGCGTAGAGACGGCTGGAAACTTCAATCTCGCTCATTTCCTCGATGGTCGGCACGTCGATGCCGAGTGCGCGCTCAACCGCAGTCTCCTCGTCCTTGGTCGGGCGCAGGATATCCACCCACACCGCGCTATCGAGATATTCCAGGCTCTCGCCGGTCTGAACGAAGCGGTTGTCCCGGTTGGAGAATGTGCGGATCATGGGCGGCGCCTCAATGCTGTCACCGCCCCTGTCTGCTGAAAGTCGCTGCCGATGGCAACCGCCCGGTCAGTCCGCCGTCGGTGTCAGCCGGACCAACCGCCCGCCCTCGCGGTCTTCCAGCACATAGATCGCGCCGTCCGGCCCTTCTTCAACCTCGCGGATACGCTTGCCCCAGCTATAGCGCCCGCCTTCAGCAGCGCCCGCGCCTTCTTCATCCAGCTCCACACGGATCAGCGCCTGCGAGGAAAGCCCGCCGATGAACGCATTGCCCGCCCAATCAGGGAACATTCCGCCATAATAGATTTCAAGCCCGCCGGGGCTGATCGCGGGCACCCAATAGGCCGAAGGGGCCGCGAATTCCGGGCGGGTGTCGTGATCGGGGATTGGCGTGCCATCATAATGCTTGCCGTTCGAGACAACCGGATATCCATAATTCTGCCCACGGATGATGAGGTTCAGTTCGTCGCCATGACGCGGCCCCATCTCCTGTTCCCAGAGGCGGCCCATATTGTCGAAGGCGATGCCCAGCGGGTTGCGATGCCCCAGCGTCCAGACTTCTGCAGCCACCCCGCCATCGGCCGCAAACGGATTGTCCTCCGGCACGCTGCCATCAAGGTTCAGGCGAACAATCTTGCCAAGATTGCCGCCCATGTCCTGCGCTGGCGTGAACTTCTGACGCTCACCAGAGGTAATGAACAGGTGCCCGTCGGGCGAGACCACCATCCGGTGCCCGTAATGCCCGTTGCCCTCCACCTTCGGAAACTGCCGCCAGATCACGCGGCGTTCAGATAGCGCGCCGCCCGCCTCTCTAAGTGTCAGCTTCGCGATCTCGACAGCTGCGCCTGAAAGCGCATCATTGGAAGCGTCGCGCTCAACATAGGAAATATAAACCTCGCCGGTTTCGGCAAAGTCGGGATGCAGGATGAAGTCACCCAGCCCGCCCTGGCCGCGCGATTGGACCTTCGGCCCGCCGGTAATCTTGCCGGCCTTGGTGCCATCGGCCTTCAGCAGCCAGATCGTACCGCCTTTTTCCGTCACCACGGCGCGGCCATCCGGCAGGAGCGCCATCGCCCAGGGCGAATTGAATGTTTCCAGCGGCGTGGCGACCAGTGTCACACCGTCTGATCCGGTCACATTAAAGCTGCCTTTCGGGGCGCCTTCTGCGCTGGCAGGCGTGGCACAGGCGGCCAGTGCGATGCCCGTCGCCAGCAAGGCTGCGGCGGATACGGCTTTAAGTTCTCGCATGTCGATACTCCTCTGTATCCGGATTAACTGGCCGGGAAAGCAGACCGGTCGACCAGATGCCTCAGCGGCTTATTGTTGAGGTAGGCGTCCAGATTGGCAAGGAAAGTCTCATCGCCCCGCGCAATGGTTCCCGGCGTATCAGAGCTGTCATGCGGCGTGATCACGACCTTGTGATGGCGCCACAGCGGATCTTCCGCCGGCAGCGGCTCAATCCGCGTCACGTCCAGCACGGCAAAAGCCAGCCGCCCGGCGTCCAGCGCCGCCATCAGCGCCGGCTCATCCACCAGCGCCCCGCGACCGAGGTTCATGAACAGCGCGTCCTTGTTCATCGCCTCGAAGAAAGCAGCATTCGCCATGCCCTCAGTCTCCGGCGTATGCGGCGGGCAGAGCAGCACGATGTCTGCCTCCGGCAACTCCGCCATCAGCGCGTCCGGCGGCACGATGCGCGCAGCGCCCTCGGCAGGCCCCGGCGACCGGCGCATGCCCGTCACCACGCCGCCCAGCGCGGTCACCCGGCGCCCGATGGCCTGGCCGATCGAGCCATAGCCCACGATCAGCCAGCGCGATCCGAACATCTCCCGCACGCGAATACGTTCCCATTTGCCTGCCGCCTGGTTCGCCCGGTGGGCTGGCCCGGCCCGCAGGAAATCCATCGCCTGCCACACGGCCCATTCGGCCATCGCCTCGGCCTGCGTGTGGTTGGTGGTGTAGCGCTGCGATTTCTGCCCGATGGCCACCAGCGCCGGATTTTCGATCCCCGCCGCAGCCGACTGGAACCAGTCAAAGTTCGGGCTTTTCAGGATCGCTGTCATGAACTCGCGCACAGACGGGGAATAAAAGGCATCGATATTGCCAAAAGCCAGCTGAACCGGCGGCGCTTCGGCCAGTTTCTCCGATGTCCAGGCATCATGGAAACTGCTGGCATCGTCCACAGTCACGATATTCAGAGCGGCGTTCAGCCCCTTGAGCCGGGGCGCGATGCGCGCGAATGTCCGCGCATGAAGAAGAAGCGTTTTCATGCCCTCCTGCTTAGCTTGGCCCTTGCGGCTGGCACAAGCGCCCTGCCCGCCCTGCCGCAGGGAAACCTGCCCGTGCGCGGGCCAGATTATTTCCGGGATGCCGCCGATCTCGCCGCCCTGCTTGGCGGGGCCCATGCCGTCCGCGTCCTCTGCAACGGCAATGAGGACCAATACTGGCGCCGCTATATGGCAGACCTCCTGAAGTATGAGGCGCCCGAGCCCGGCAATCTCCGCTCCTCGCTCGTGTCGGCCTTCAATGACGGCTACACAGAGGTCAGCCGCGAGTTCCGTGTCTGCGATGGCCGCGCGGTGGAGGCCGAATCCCGTTTTGCGCGCCGCGGTGAGGAAATCGCCGGCCGGCTCGCCACCCATTACTTCCCGAAGAATGAACGCCGCAGCGGAGGACGATTCGAATGAAACCCATGACGCGCCGGCTGGGGGCAAGCTGCGCCCTGGCCCTCATTCTCTCTGCCTGCGCCCAGACACCCGCACCAGCCCCCCAAACTGCGCCGGAGCGTGCCGCCGCGCTGCCGTCTGTTGCGCCCCAGCCGGATGCTGGCCCCGCGCCGGTTCAGGTTGCCTGGCCCATGACCGGCCAGCGCCCCGAAAGCGGCCACCCCATCGCCACGCGCTCCCCGGTCGTCGCGCCCAATGGCGCCGCCGCAACGGCCCATCCGCTGGCCACGCAAACCGCGCTCGATGTCCTCAAGAAAGGCGGCACAGCCGTTGACGCCGCCATCGCCGCCAATGCCATGCTCGGCCTGGTCGAGCCGACCGGCAACGGCATCGGCGGAGACCTCTTCGCCATCGTCTGGGACCCCAAAACGCAGAAGCTCTACGGCTATAACGGCTCGGGCCGGTCCGCGATGGACGCCACCCTTGCCGATGCGCAGGCCAAGGCGGACGAATTCCGCGATGGCAAGTCGCTGCCCTCCTATGGCGCGATCAGCGTCACCGTTCCCGGCGCCGTCGATGGCTGGTTCGCGCTCCACGGCAAGTTCGGCAAACTTCCGATGTCGGACATTCTCGCCCCCACCGTGGATTACGCCCGCAACGGCGCCCCGATCCCGGAAATGATCGCCTGGTACTGGTCACGCGGCGAAGGCCGCTTCGGCCCGGCTTATGAGCGCGGCGAGCTGGAAGAATACGCCAACGCAAAGAAAACCTATTTCAGCCCGCCGCCTGTGGCCGGCACGCTGTTCCGCAATCCCGACCTTGCCAAAACGCTGGAAACCATCGGCCGCAAAGGCCGCAATGGGTTCTACAAAGGCATCATGGCCAAGGACATGGCCGCCTATTTTTCGCGCATCGGCGGCTTTCTCGACTATGACGACTTTGCCGCCCACACCGGCGAATGGACCGAGCCGCTCTGCGTGGAATATCGCGGCCAAGTGAAAGTCTGCGAACTCGGGCCGAACACGCAAGGCGTCGCCGCCCTCCAGATGCTGGAAATGCTGGAACGGTTCGACCTGAAGGAAATGGGCTTCGGCTCGCCCGACACGCTCACCGCGATGCTCGAAGCCAAACGCCTCGCCTTTGCTGATCGCGCGCTCGGCTATTCCGATCCGGAATTCTCCGGCATCGATCCCAATGTCTTCATCGCGCCCGGCTACAATGCCAAACGTGCGCAGGCCATCGATGTCTCGAAAGCCATGCCGGAAGTCGCTCCGGGCACGGAGATCACTGACGCAGCCCTGCGGGAGGGTGACACCACCTATCTCACAGTTGCCGACAAGAACGGCATGATGGTCTCCCTCATCCAGTCAAACTATCGCGGCATGGGTTCAGGCCTCGTGGCCGATGGCATGGGCTTCATGTTCCAGGACCGCGGCGAACTCTTCAGCCTCGATCCCAACCACCCCAACGTCTTCGCCCCCGGCAAGCGCCCCTTCCACACGATCATCCCGGCCTTTGCCTTCAGGAAAGATATGCCCGGCTGTCAGGTCCGCGCCACGGCGCCCGAGCTTGCCTGCCCCTACGAGCCCTGGCTCAGCTTCGGCCTGATGGGCGGCGCCATGCAGCCCCAGGGCCATGTGCAGATCATCACCAACCTTGTCGATTTCGGCATGGGCCTTCAGGAAGCGGGCGACGCGGCCCGCTGGGAACATGATGGCGGCTGCGAGCCGACCAACAATCTTTCCGATGGCTGCAATGTCGGCGCCGGCAAGGTGATGCTGGAACGCGGCCTCGCCGGCGCCGCCGAAGACCTCCGCGCCCGCGGCTATGAAGTCGCCTGCTGCGAAGCCAATTATGGCGGCTACCAGGCCATCATGCGCGACTTCAACAGCGGCGCCTGGATCGCCGCCACCGAAATGCGCAAGGACGGCAACGCGGACGGGTATTAGAGGCGCGTACGCTTCAAGCCCCCTCTCCCTCCCAGGGAGAGGGGGGTGGGGGTGAGGGTGCGCAACCTCTCGGCTCCATCTTTCGCCTCCCCCCTCATCCCCAACCCCTTCTCCCCCGAGGGAGAAGGGGCTAAGACAGCCGCGATGAAAAAGACAGCCACTCTTCCCGCCCCCGAAGCCCCCCGCGACTGCCCCCTCTGCCCGCGCCTCGTGGCCTATCGCGAAGCCGTGCAGGCGAAAGAGCCCACCTGGTTCAACGGCGCGGTTCCGAGCTTCGGCAATGACGACGCCAAGCTGCTAATCGTCGGCCTTGCGCCGGGCGTCACCGGGGCAAACCGCACAGGCCGTCCGTTCACGGGCGATTGGGCCGGAGACCTGCTCTACGCCACGCTCCACAAGTTCGGCTTTTCCAAGGGCAAGTTCGCCGCCGATCCGAATGACGGCCTCGTGCTCACCGGCGCGATGATCACCAACGCCGTGCGCTGCGTGCCGCCGGAGAACAAGCCCGTAGGCGCCGAAATCAACCAGTGCCGCCCCTTTCTGCAGGCGCGCATTGCGGCCCTGCCAAAGCTCAGGGCCATTCTCTGCCTCGGCAAGATCAGCCATGATTCCACCCTGCGCGCGCTCGGCCTGAAGGTCGCGCAACATCCGTTCGGCCACGGAACGATTTACAATGTCGAGGCGAATGGAAAGCCGGTCACCCTGCTCTCCTCCTATCATTGCTCCCGCTACAACACGAACACAGGCCGGCTTACGGCAGAGATGTTTGAAGCCGTCTTTGCGCAGGCCCGCAAAGCCGTCGGTTAGGGCGCCCGCACTATCGCCGCCATGGTCGCCACAAGATGGTCCAGCGTTGCCGGGCGGGCCCATGTCCGCTGCACGCGGCTCGTATCGGCCAGCCGCGCCTCGCGTGCCGCCAGAACCGAACCGAGATAGGACTCGATGAAGATGATCCGCTCTGTCTGCGTCGCTTTCGGCAGATGTCCCATGAAGCCGCGCAGATATTCCAGGCAGCGCTGAAAGCCCGAATTCCAGCGTCCGCCAAGGATCTCCAGGAACAGCGCCCTGTGCGTCATCGAGAACAGCACGATGAAGCGGTTGAAACATTCCTCTTCATACTGCGGCGCGACATCGATTGAGGGATACACCATCACGCCCAGCACATCCTCAAGGCTGATCGCCCTCCCGGAGGCCTCCATCTCGTTGAGCATCGTGATGCGCCGCTCATTGATCAGCTGCGCTCCGTCCACCACCAGCGTGCGGATCATTTCGGCCTTCGAGCCGAAATGATAGCCCACCGCGCCATGGTTGCGCTGCCCGGCGGCGGCGGCAATCTCGCGCACGGTCACCCCGTCCACGCCGCGCTCGGCAAACAGCTTCAGCGCCGCGCGTTTCAGCGCGTCGGCGGCTTCACTCTCAGATTTTTCGTGGAGGCGTACCATGCGTCAATACTTGCAATCTGGGTCAACCTAGGTCAACCGTATTATCCAAATGATTTAAAAGACTAAAGGGAGGGAGCGTGAGCGATCCGGTAGATCTTGCCGTATTGGCCGCCTGGATGGACAGCGAAGGCCTCGGAAACGGGCCAATCGAGAACGCTGTCCGGCTTGCTGGCGGCACTCAGAATATCCTCCTCAAATTCACCCGGTCCGACCGCACCTATGTAATGCGCCGCCCGCCGCCTGTCCTGCGTGCGAACTCGAACGAGACAATGCGCCGCGAGGCGCGGATGCTGGCCGCCCTCAAGGGCACCAATGTGCCCCATCCCGGCCTCATCGCCGCCTGCCCGGACGAGACCGTGCTCGGCGCCGCCTTCTATCTCATGGAACCGGTTGACGGCTACAATGCCACCTCCGGCCTGCCCGAACCCTTCGCCAGCTCGCCGGATCTCCGCCACAAGATGGGCCTCTCTCTCGTCGATGGCATCGCCGCCCTCGGCGCGCAGGATTATGTCGCCCTCGGCCTCACCGGCCTTGGCAAGCCGGACAATTACCTGGAGCGTCAGGTCAGCCGCTGGAAGGCCCAACTGGAAAGCTATGCCGAGATCCCCGAATGGGATGGCCGCAAGGATATCCCCGGCATCAACCGCGTCGGCGACTGGCTCGACGCCCACCGCCCGCAAAACTTCCAGCCCGGCATCATCCATGGCGATTACCACCTCGCCAATGTCATGTTCCGCTTCGATGCCCCGCGCCTTGCCGCCATTGTCGACTGGGAACTGACAACCATCGGCGATCCGCTGCTCGATCTCGGCTGGCTGCTGGCCACCTGGCCGGATGATGCCGACCGCTCCAGCGCCGGCACAGTCGCCGTCCAGCCCTGGGAAGGATTTCCGACGGCGGACGAACTCGTCGCCCATTACGCCCGGCAAACCACGCGCGACCTTTCCGGCATCCACTGGTACGGCGTCCTCGCCTGCTACAAGCTCGGCATCATCCTCGAGGGCACCTATGCGCGCGCCTGCGCCGGCAAGGCGCCAAAGGAAACCGGCGACGACCTCCACCGCCGCACCATCTGGCTGCTCGAACGCGCCCTGCGCTGGATCAGCTGACCCCGGACTACGCCCGCAAAAACAAGAACAGACGAGAAGAAACAGGAAACCCCATGCAGTTCGAACACAGCGCCAAGACGCAAGACCTCATCAACCGCCTCGAAGCCTTCTTCGACAAGCACGTTTACCCCACAGAGCAGGAGCATGTGGACTGGAACGACGATCCGGCAAACCTCTGGAAGCGCTGGCCGGGCATCGACAAGCTGAAAGACATCGCGCGCGGCGAGGGCCTGTGGAACCTGTTCCTGCCGCATGAATATGGCGAGTTCAGCCCCGGCCTCACCAACCTCGAATATGCGCCGCTGGCGGAGATCATGGGCCGCGTGCCCCATTCCTCCGAATACTTCAACTGCTCGGCGCCCGACACCGGCAATATGGAAGTCCTCGCCAAGTTCGGCACCCCCGCCCAGCAGGAACGCTGGCTGAAGCCGCTGCTCGAAGGCACCATCCGCTCGGCTTATGTGATGACAGAGCCGCAGGTCGCCTCCTCCGACGCCACCAATCTTGAGCTCGCCATCATGCCCGATGGCGATCACTACGTGCTCAATGGCCGCAAATGGTGGATCTCCGGCGCGATGAACCCGAACTGCAAGATCTGGATCGTCATGGGCAAGACCCTGCTCGACAATCCGCGCCACCAGCAACACTCGCAGATCCTCGTGGAGCCCACCACGCCGGGTATCACCATCGTCCGCCAGCAGACCGTCTTCGGCTCGAAGAACTCTCCCGGCGGCGAAAGCGAGCTGCGCTTTGAAAATGTCCGCGTTCCCAAGGAAAACCTCATCCTCGGCGAAGGCCGCGGCTTCGAGATTGCGCAAGGCCGCCTTGGACCGGGCCGCATTCACCACTGCATGCGCTCCATCGGCCAGGCCCAGCGTGCGCTTGAAATCATGTCCCGCCGCGTGGAAAACCGCGTCGCCTTCGGCCGCAAGCTCGCCGACCAGTCCTCCATCCGCCAGGATGTCGCCAAAAGCTTCTGCGAGATCGAAATGGCCCGCCTGCTCACGCTGAAAGCGGCTGACGCGATGGACCGGTATGGCAATAAGGTCGCCAAGGATCTCATCGCCGCCATCAAGGTCATCGCGCCCCAGATGGCGCAAACCGTGTGCGACCGCGCCATCCAGGCCCATGGCGGCATGGGCGTCAGCGGCGACACGCCGGTGGCAGACTTCTTCACCCTCAACCGCTTCCTGCGCATCGCGGATGGCCCGGATGAAGTCCACATGTCCCAGCTCGGCAAGATGAAGATCCAGGAATACAACGCGCTTCCGGCTCGCTAACCGGTCCGCCCAAGGAGGATTCGCCATGAAAGCTCTCGTCTATCGCGGCCCGCGCGACATCGCCTTCGAGTCGATGAAAGACCCCGACCTGCAGGATGACCGCGACGCGATCATCAAGGTCGATAAATGCGCCATCTGCGGCAGCGACCTGCACATCTATCATGGCGAAACCTTCTCGGAGGATACCGGCTATTGCGTCGGCCATGAGGCGGTCGGCGAAGTGGTCGAAATTGGCCGCGGCGTCCGCCAGCTGAAAGTGGGCGACAAGGTCATGATCTCGGCGGCCGTCGGGTGCGGCCAGTGCCGCGCCTGCCTCGCCGGCGTGGTCAACCGTTGCGAAACAAACTCGGGCAGCTGCTACGGCCTCTCCTCAAAGCTCCAGGGCTGCCAGGCCGAAGCCGTCCGTGTACCCGCCGCCGACTTCAACGCCCAGAAAATCCCGGACGGCATCAGCCTCGATCAGGCCCTGATGATGACCGACGCCCTCGCCACCGCCTGGTTCGGTGCCCGCAATGCCGACATCCAGCGCGGCGCCACCGTCGCCGTCGTCGGTCTTGGTCCTATTGGCCTGCTGGCGGCAGAAGCGGCCTTCATCATGGGCGCCTCGCGCGTCTTCGGGATCGACCTTGTGGAAGAGCGCCGCGCCGCCGGCCGCGCCATCGGCCTTGAAACGCCAGACCCGGCAGATGCCCGCGCCATCATCCAGGAGGCCACCAAAGGCCGCATGTGCGACAGCGTCATCGAAGCCGTCGGCCATTCGGCCACCATCCGCGCCGCCCTCGGCCTCTCGGGCAAGCGCAGCACGGTCTCGGTCGTCGGCGTCGCTCAGGACCGCACGTTCGAGTTCCCGATGTCGAAAGCCTTCGGCATGGGCCTCACCTTCCGTATCGGGACATGTTCAGTTCCCCAGGAATGGCCCGAACTGATCCCGCTCGTCCAGTCCGGCCGCATCAAGCCGGAGAAATACATCACCCACACGATGCCCCTGTCAGACGGCGCCCGCGCGTATGACATCTTCGACAAGCGCACAGAGGGCGCCATGAAGATGGTCTTTGATCTGAACGTGTAGGCCCCTCACCTCCCATTGCTGCGCAATGGGCCCCTCCTCTCCCGGAGGGAGAGGAGCAAGTGGCATACAGCCGAACTGTTGCATTGAGATGGCGCGGTTAAACCCCTCTCCCTCCGGGAGAGGAGGGGCCCGCGCCCGAAGGGCGTGGGAGGTGAGGGCCGCCGCACCCATCCTGCTTATGGGACCGTCATCCCGGTTTCGCCCCGGACTTGATCCGGGGTGAAGACCGGGACCCAGCCTTTCTGAAGAACGGGTTCCCGGACATTTGCTCCGCAAATTCCGGGAAGACGATGCGAGGAATTTCAGAGCGCCGCAAAACCGGCAGGCTCAGCCCGCCTTCAAGATCCGCGCCTTCTGCCGCGCCCAGTCGCGCTTGGCTTCGTTTTCGCGCTTGTCGTGGTTCTTGCGGCCGGTGGCGACGCCGATCAGGAGTTTCGCCCGGCCCTTGTCGTTGAAATAGAGTTTCAGCGGCACGATGGTACGCCCCGCCCGCTCGATTTCCTGGCTCAGCTTCGCCAGTTCGCGCTTGGAGACGAGCAGCTTCCGTTTCCGGCGCGGCTCATGGTTGAACTGGTTGGCCCCGGCATAGGTCTGGATTTCGGCATTGATCAGCCACAGCTCGCCCTGCTCCACCGAGGCATAGGCCTCGGCGATGTTGGCGCGGCCCTCGCGCAGGGATTTCACCTCGGAGCCCACCAGCATCACGCCGGCCTCCAGCGTATCCTCCACGGAATAATCGCGCCGGGAGCGGCGGTTTTCCGCCACCAGCCCGTCGGTCCGGCCTTTGATCTGTTCGTTCTTCTTCGTTGCCATCAACGCTACTTAGGTGCTCAGGCCCGCCAGCGCCATGGCCACGTCGACCTGTTCGCAGGCCGTCGCGTCCGGCCCGGTCAGCGGCAGGCGCACATCCGGCGCGCAAAGGCCGAGGCGCGAGAGCGCATATTTCGCCGGCCCCGGCGAGGGCGAGCAGAACATCGCGCGGTGCAGCTGGATCAGCCGGCGCTCGATTTCCTGCGCGGTTTTCAGGTCGCCGGCATAGAACGCCTTGTGCATTGCCGCGCAGGCTTCCGGCATCACATTCGCCGTCACAGAGATACAGCCTGCCCCGCCCATGGCCAGGAAGCCGAGCGCAGACGGGTCGTCGCCCGACAACAGAACGAACTGTTCCGTTTCCGCGATCAGCGCCGAATGCAGGCTCACGCGGTCCATATCGCCGGTCGCGTCCTTGATGCCGACCACGTTGGGCAGCTTCGCCAGCCGCGCCACGGTTTCCGGTTTCAGGTCCACCACGGTACGTCCCGGTACATTATAAAGCACGACAGGCAGGGCCACGGCATCGTTGATGGCTTTGAAATGAGCGTAGAGGCCGTCCTGGTTGGGGTTGTTGTAATACGGGCAGACGACCAGCGCGGCGTCCGCGCCCACGGCCTTGGCATGGGCCACAAGGTCAATCGCCTCATCGGTGGAGTTGGAGCCCGCCCCGGCGATCACCGGCACGCGTCCTGCCGCCACGTCAACACACAGCGAGACAACCTCCTTATGCTCTTCGGTCGAGAGGGTGGAGGTTTCGCCCGTCGTGCCGACCGGCACCAGCGCCGCAGAGCCGCCGGCGATCTGGCGCTCCACAAGGTTGGCGAAGGCAGCCCGGTCGAGGGCGCCATTCTTGAAGGGTGTTACAAGGGCTGGGATTGAGCCGTGAAACATTTTAACGTGCCGTTCAGGGATTGGTTGGGATTTGCGTGCTAGGCTCAGTCTTCTGACTTGTCACGCTTTGGCGCAGAAATAAACTCGGGTGAGCTGTTCCATGATCCGCATTTCCGCTGTTTTTGTCGCGATTTCTTTCCTTCTTACGGGCACGTCTGCCGCATCCCGGCCTGAGGCGCCCAGCCTGAAGCCGCGCGCCGATTCTCCGGTTCCGGCGGCCGCGCCCAGCGGGGAAACGCTGCCCGCGCCCATCCTGCGCCCGCTCACCCCCGGCGTTCAGCTGCCCGGCGCCACCGGCCCGGCGGTCGCCCCCACAACGCCGGCTGCAACGCCCGGCGCGTTTCCCGGCGCCATCAATGTGCTGACCGCCAATCCCGGCTCGGTTGCCCAGGTCACCGCCGCCTTCCGCGCGGCTGATCGCGGCGCCTGGAGCGAGCTTTCCCGCCTGCAATACGATGCGTCGGACGAGACCGTCCGCGATGTCATCCTCTGGAAGCGCGCCTCCGATGGCGTGCCCGGCATGACGTTCGACGAGCTCAGCTACGCTCTCACCACCCTCTCCACCTGGCCGCAGACCTCCAAGATGCGCCGCCGCGCCGAAGAGATCATCGACCAGTCAAACCTCTCCTCCGAGGCGAAGGTGAAATGGCTGGAGGAATCCGGGCCCATCACCGGCGCCGGCAAGGTCGCCCTCGCCAACGCCCTGCGCGCCACCGGCCAGTCTGCCCGCGCCGAGGAAGTGATCCGCGATGCCTGGCGCAACAATTCGATGGATTCGAGCCTCCAGCGCACCGTGCTCGCCCGCTGGGGCCAGTCGCTCAGCCAGGACGATCACCGCGCCCGCGTCGACTTCCTTCTCTGGACCGGCCAGCGCTCCAATGCCGAGGCCCTCAAGCCCCAGCTCACCGCCGATTATCGCAAGCTCACCGATGCGCGCATTGCCCTGTCCAAGCGCGCGAGGAATGTCGACGCCGCCATCCAGGCCGTACCTGCCAATCTCCAGTCCCATCCGGGCCTGCTCTACGAACGCGCCCGCTGGCGCCGCGCCAAGGATCTCGACGACAGCGTCGCGCCCCTGCTGACCCAGATCAACGGCAAGGACGTGCCCGCCGCGGGCCGTGGCCGCCTCTGGGACGAGCGCGCCATCGCCATCCGCAATGATCTCAAAGCCCGCAACTACACCCGTGCCTACCAGATGGCCGCGCCCCATGGCATGTCCGAAGGGGCAGACTTTGCCGAGGCCGAATGGATCTCCGGCTGGATCGCCCTGCGTCTGAATGGCGATGCCGCGCGCGGCGTGAAGCATTTCGAGACGATGACCAACGGCGTCTCCTCCCCGGTCAGCCTCTCGCGCGGCCAGTATTGGACCGGGCGCGCCCGCGATGCGCTGGGCCAGCCCGAACAGGCCACCCTCGCCTATGGCGCCGCCGCCGGCCACAAATACACCTATTACGGACAGCTCTCGGCAGAGCGCCTCGGGGATCGCAAGATCCATCTCGGCCCGTCGATTGTTCCGGCTCCGGAGGAAATCGAAGCCTTCGAGAATGACCCGATGGTCAAGGCCCTGCGCCTCATCGGCGAAACCCGCGAGATGGGCACCTACCGCACCTTCTCCCACCATCTCGACGACATTCTCTCCACGCCCGCCGAATTTGAATTGCTCGCCCGGGTGAACCACCAGTTCGACCAGCCCGACACCGCCGTGCGCGCGGGCAAGGCCGGCCTCTTCAAAGGCGTCGTTGCGCCCGATGCGGCCTATCCTGTCCTGATGCATCCGCTGTCGCGCCAGCCGCAGGTGGAGCAGGCCTTCATCCTCGCCATCACGCGCCAGGAAAGCGAGTTCAACCCGAAAGCCCGCAGCTCCGTCGGCGCCCTCGGCCTGATGCAGTTCATGCCGTCGACCGCGCGCAATGAAGCCCGCCTGCGCGGCATGCCCTATCAGCAATCCTGGCTGACGGACGATCCGGGTTACAACATGACCCTCGGCGGCCTCCACCTCGATACGCTGCTCAAGCAATTCAATGGCAGCTACATCATGACGGCTGCCGCCTATAACGCCGGCCCCTCCCGCCCCAGCCAGTGGGCCCGCGATTATGGCGACCCGCGCACCGGCCAGATCGATCCGGTCGACTGGGTGGAGTTCATCCCCTTCTCGGAAACCCGCAACTACGTCCAGCGCGTGCTCGAGAATATCCAGGTCTACCGTCATCGGATCACCGGCGACGAAGCCGACATCCAGATCGCCGAAGACCTCAAACGCGGCCGCCGCTAACCTCAAAGCCCCCTCTCCCCAAGGGAGAGGGGGTTGGGGGTGAGGGTATACCGCCCTCTCGACGCCGCTCCGCCCCCCCCAAGATGCCCATCGGCGCTTGCGCCTCCGCCCATGCGATGCTCAGAAGCTAGGCAGGGCAAATGGGAGGCTTGGCATGTCTTTTCTGAAATCGCTGTCAGCGCGCGTTCTCGCCGCGCTGGCTCTCGGCCTCATCGGCGGCGCGCTCATCGCCGGCGGCAGCCCTGCGCCGGAATGGCTGTTGAAGACCGCGCAGGCCATCGGCTCGGTCTGGCTCGGCTGCCTTCAGATGACGGTCATCCCGCTGGTCTTCTCGCTCCTCGTCGTTGGCGTGGCGGCGGTCTCCGATGCGATGTCCGCTGGCCGCCTTGCCGCCCGCGCCGTTGGCTGGTTTACCGCGCTGCTCATCGGCGCAACGATCCTCACCTTCATCGGCGTCGAGGCCGCCCTTGCCGCCCTGCCGGTAAACCCGGAGAGCGCCCGCGCCCTGATCGCCGGGGCCACCGGCGGCGAAGTTGCCGCGCCCCAGACGATCGACTTTGCCGCCTGGGTCACCTCGCTCATCCCGTCAAACCCGCTCGCCGCGGCAGCCAGCAACGCCATCCTGCCGCTGGTCATCTTCGCCCTCTTCTTTGCCTTCGCCGTTACCCGCCTGCCAGACCAGCAGCGCGTGCTACTCGTCTCCTTCTTCGATGCGGTGGCCGATGCGATGATCGTCATCGTCAAATGGGTGCTCTGGGCCGCGCCCGTCGGCGTCTTCGCTCTGGCGCTCACGCTCGGCCTGCGCGGCGGCCTCGGCTCCACCGGCGCCCTCTTCCATTATGTCGTGCTGGTCTCGGCCGCCTGTATCGCCGTCGTGCTCATCTGCTATCCGCTCGCCGCCATCTTCGCCGGCGTCGGTCCCTTGCGCTTTGCCCGCGCCGTTTCTGAAGCACAGGTCGTCGCCTTCTCCACCCAGTCGTCCATCGGCACGCTGCCGGTCATGGTCGAAAGCGCGCGGCGCAACCTGGATGTGCCTGAGCATGTCGCCGGTCTCGTGCTTCCATTGTCGGTCGCCGTCTTCCGCCTTACCAGCCCGGTCGCCAATCTCGCCGTCGCCCTCTTCATCTGCCACGTCTCCGGCATCACGCCGACGCCCGGCCAGATGCTCGCCGCCGGCCTCGTCGCCTTCGCCGTGTCGATCTCTTCAGTCGGCCTTCCGGGCCAGGTCAGCTTCTTCGTCTCGGTCGTCCCCATCTGCTTTGCCATGGGCGCCCCGATCGAGCTTCTGCCCCTGCTGCTCGCCGTCGAAGTCATCCCGGACATCTTCCGCACCGTCGGCAACGTCACCGCCGACCTCGCCGTCACCGCCATCCTGAAACGCGGCGACAAAGGCGTGCGCACAATCGCGCCCGAAACGGCCTGAACCGTCCCCGAAATGCCTCAAAAATACACAGTCTGACACGGCGCGTACCCACAACGACGCCCCCAGACACAACGCGCCCCCTCTCCCTCCGGGAGAGGGCCGGGGTGAGGGCCTCCGCCCTCTCAGCCCGTCATCCCGGTTTCGCTGCAAGCGAAGACCGGGACCCAGGCTTCCCCCAGCCCCCTGGATCCCGGACATTTGCGCCGCAAATTCCGGGAAGACGCCCAAAAAGCGACGCCCCAACGAAGCTCATCCTGAGCGAAGTCGAAGGATCAGCGGGCACGCCCCCGACACGTCTTAAGCGCCCGCCAACCCGCAGCGCGCACCCCGCCGGCCACGCCCCAAAGCGTGCGTTCCGGCCGCTGCTGCTGCGCCAAAAGAAAAGCGCCGGCAGGTCTCCCCGCCAGCGCCTCACGATCGCCTGAAAGACAGATCCTATTTCTTCATCCGGCCTTTGACCTGCGCGCGGTATTTGTCGCCATAGGGCGGACGCATCATGGCGAGCAGTTCGCTCTTGGTCTGGGAATAGATCGCCTTCTTGTGGCTGAATTCGAGGAAGCCCTCGCGGCCATGATAGGCGCCCATGCCCGAAGGGCCGACGCCGCCGAAGGGCAGGTCTTCCTGAGCAACGTGGAAAATCACATCGTTCACGGTCACGCCGCCCGAAGTGGTATTGTTCAGCACAAAGCTCTTTTCGCCTTCGTCCTCACCGAAATAATAGAGGCCCAGCGGGCGTTCATGCGCGTTGATATAGGCCACGGCGTCCTTGGCATCGCCATAGGATTTGATCGGCAGGATCGGTCCGAAGATTTCGTCCTGCATCACCTTCATGTCATCGGTCGGATCTACGATGATCGTCGGTGGGATCTTGTGATGAGGCTGCTGGGAGAAATTCTCTCCCTTCGGATTAAGTTCGATCACCTGGGCGCCCTTCGACCGGGCATCTTCGACATAACCGGCAATACGGTCATAGTGGCGTTGATTGACGATCGAGGTGTAATCGTCATTTTCCTTCAGCCCCGACGCATACATCGTCTCAACCGCCTTGGTGGCTGCCATTACGAAATCCTGCGTCTTCTCTTTAGGCACGAACGCATAATCCGGGGCCAGACAGATCTGCCCGGCGTTCAGCGTTTTACCTGCCATGATCCGGCTCGCCGCCTTCTGAAGGTCGGCGGATCGGCCGAGGATCACCGGGCTCTTGCCGCCAAGTTCCAGCGTCAGGGGAACCAGATTGTCCGCCGCTGCCCGCATCACATGCTTGGCCACAGACGTCGCCCCGGTGAAAAGGATGTGGTCGAAGGCGAGCTTCGTGAACTCCGCGCCGACATCGGGGCCGCCGGTAACGACGACGCACTCTTCAGGCGAATAGTATTTCGCGATCAGTTCCCGCATCAGTTCCGAAGTCGCTTCGGTAAACTCCGAAGGCTTGATCATGCAACGGTTGCCCGCCGCAAACACGCCGGCCAGCGGCGTGAAGGTCAGGTTTACCGGGAAGTTCCACGGGCTGATGACGCCGATCACGCCTTTAGGCTGGAATTGCAGCTCCGCTTTCGAGCCAAGCAGGCCGAGCGGAAATTCCACCTTGCGCTTTTCCGGCTTCATCCATTTGGCCACGTGCGCCTTGGCGTGTTTCAGCGCGCCGATGGAGCCGGCAATGTCGGTCAGGTTGGACTGGTCCTTAGAGCGATGGCCGAAATCGGCGCACATCGCATCGCTGAGGGCCTCGCCATGGGTCGCCAGAAGGTCGATCGACTTATCCAGCCATTCTATCCGTTTCTGCAGCGACGGAATGCCGTCGCGCAGGTGTGCCGCCTTCTGTTTGGCGAGCAGTGCATTCATGCCGGTAGCCGGCGCGGCGTCGAGGGCCATTCTAGATTCTCCCAATCCCTTATATGGTCGCTGAACAATGTAGCGCCTGTTCAGCATTTCCCCAATAGGCTGTGAAATCCGCTTACCCGGCGTGAGGCGTTCACGGAGCGAAAGCTTCGCTTTAGAACCCATGCCAACACAGATCAGGACAGCAGGGAGACGCCAATGGCGACGTACGAGAAGATTTCCTATGAGCGCAATGGCGATACCGCGATCATCGCTTTCAACGACGACAAGACGCTGAACGCTTGCGGTGTCGACACGGCGATCGAGCTGCTGCACGCCTTTGAAGTCGCCGCCGACGAAGCCCGCTGCACCATCCTGACCGGCAAGGGCCGCGGCTTTTGCTCGGGCGCCAATCTCGGCGGCATGGGCTCCGGCCCCGAAATCGCCTTCCCCGGCTCCAAGCCAGACGCCGGCAAATCGCTCGACGCTTTTTACAACCCGCTCGTCACGGCCATCCGCGAACATCCCCATCCGGTGATCACCGCCGTCAACGGCGCGGCTGCCGGCGTTGGCTGCGCCATCGGCCTGATGGGCGACCTCGTGATCGCCTCGAAAGGCGCCTACTTCCTGCAGGCCTTCCGCCGCATCGGCCTGGTGCCTGATGGTGGCTCCACCTGGCTGCTGGCGCGCACAATCGGCCGCGCCCGCGCTATGGAAATGGCGCTTCTCGGCGAAAAAGTTTCCGCCGAACAAGCCATGAGCTGGGGCCTCGTCAACCGCGTGGTTGAAGACGCCGACCTGCTGCCGACCGCGCTCGACTTCGCCCAAAAGCTCGCCACCGGTCCGACGGTCGCCCTCGCCCTGACGCGCAAGCTGATCTGGGAAGCCAGCGAATCCGACATGGGATCGGCCCTGCATGGCGAGCGTGTCGCCCAGCGTACCGCCGGCCGCACCAGCGATTTCCGCGAAGGCGTCAGCGCCTTCCTTCAGAAGCGCCCGGCAGAGTTCAAAGGAAAGTAACTTTAGATTGTTAAAAAACGACCGACTTTCTCTTAAAGACTAATCAACCTTGTCCCCATAGAGTGGCGAAAACCAGCCTGAATGGGGACAAGGGCCGATGGGCTTCAGACTGATTCATTTCAATTGTGTGCGCCCCCTCGGCTCCTTCACTCTCGAAAACCCCTACGTTAAAACCTTCCTGTCGATTCTGCCGCGCATCTTCACTGATGCCGACCAGTTCGACGGCGTTCACTTCCACAATCATGGCCTTCGCTGCCCGGATGGCACCTGGCGCTCCTATGGGGACGCCTTCCCCTATCCCGCAGACTGGGGCTCGCCGCACATTTCGACCATGGCGGTCTGGCGGTCGCTGGAAGACCTCAAACAATTCACCTATTCCGGCCGCACTCATCCGCCGGGCATGCGCCGCCTCGCTCAGGAAATCGACCGGAGCGAAGGTCCTGGCTTCGTCATGTGGTGGGCACCGGAGCGGGAGCATTTCACGCTGGAAGACGGCTATCAACGCCTGCTGCACTTGCGCACGCATGGGTCGTCCGACCACGCCTTTTCTCTGGAAAACCCCGTCGCTCAGCCTGCCGTAGCCTGAACTCAAACGGTTCTGGGTTTGCGCTTTTTCAGCCCACTCTTCGCCTTGGCCGCCCGCGCGATGCCAATCGCCCGCCGCGCCCAAACGACCGCGTCATCGGGATCATCCAGCGCCGCTGACGGCAGGCTCACATAACCGAGATCAACCGGCTTTGCGTCTGCGGCGCGAAGATAGATGAAGGGCGTACTCCCTTCCGCATAGAGATCAGCTCGCAGCGCCTCATCTACTTTCAGGTAGATCTGGTCATCGGCAAGAAGCGCGAACATTACGCCGTCCTGATAGACACCGGCCCCGCCGAACATTCGCCGGATACTGACCGGACCAGCGCCGGAAAAAAGCTCTGCGACGAATTCGTGAAAGGGATCGGGCGCCTTTGCCATGACTATTTGAAACCCCGATGCACGGCCTCAACGAGATCGGCAAAATTCTCAGGAAACACCGGATCAGTCAGCCTCCGGATCTCCGCTGGCGTCATCCAGGCGACTTCCTGAATAATATCGCGCTCGATTGCTTCCCATGCCTGATTGTCCATCCGCGGCCCCGCCACCTGCACCGAGAAAAAGCGCTCATCGGCATAGATGAGGTTTCCATGCGGGCCGCGATAGGTGGTCTCACGCCGATGAAATTCACCGCCGATTTCGGCGGTGATACCCGTCTCTTCCCAAAGCTCTCGCCGGGCTGCTTGTGCATAGTCTTCGCCATCGGCGAGCGCGCCGCCGGGCGTTCCCCAGAAAGAGCGCTCCGGAAAGCGGAAGCGGAACAGCAACGCGCGCCCGTCCGGCGTCACGATCACGAGACGCGAAGACGGGCGCGGGGTGACTGCCTCCCCCAAGCGATCAGCTTTCAGCAGAGCCGAGCACCTTGCCCGGCAGGCCAAGCCGATAGACGCCCTTGAACGTATCCGGATCAACCGGACGCCCCTTGCGATAGATCGAGATAGCGCCGTCTTTCGCCAGACGGACAGCTTCAGCCCTCACATCCGGAAGCAGTTTCTGCCACCGGTCTGTGCTGACAACTTTCGCCGCATCTTCCGGGGCAATCGTTCCGCCGACACCGCGCGCGGCAGTCAGCTCAAGGATGGCTTCACGGATCGGATTTTTTGCTTCTTCGCTCACCAGTCAATCGCCGCATATACGAGTTGTTGTAGCTGCAGTCGCATCGGGTAGGTCGATGACGGCATAAGCTGGGTAGCCTGCACCGCGATCAGCTCTTCTTCCGGGTCCACCCAGAAGAATGTGGAGGCAAGACCGCCCCAGCTGAACGTGCCTTCGCTGCCCGGCTGGCCGGCACGCACGACATCGGTGACGACGGAGCCGCCGAGGCCAAACCCGACGCCTTCCGCCATCACTTCAGTGAAGGCCGACCGGCCCATGCCGCGCATGGTCTGGTTCCCCGGCAGATGGTTCTGGCGCATGAACTCCCATGTCTTGGGACTGATGATGCGGGCACCATCGAGCGAACCGCCGCGCTGCAGCATCAGGGCAAAGCGATGATAGTCGCGCACAGTGGACGCAAGCCCGCCGCCGCCATTCAGCTGAACCGGGCGTTTGGCGTAGCTGCGAGAGGCCGCACCCGCAGGATCGGCCAACGTGGTTTCACCGGTCTGGGCATCCTTCTGGTAACACGCCATCAGGCGATGAACCTTGTCTTCCGGCACCCAGAAGTCGGTATCGTTCATCTCAAGCGGGCCAAAAATCCGCTCACGGAAGAACGCGTCCAGCTCTTGACCAGTGACAATCTCGACGATCGCACCGAGAACATCAATGGAGTGACTGTAGCGCCATTCGGTTCCAGGCGAGAATGCCAGCGGCAGGCCTGCCATCTGGCGCGCCATTTCCTGCAGCGTCTGCTTCGGATTGCCGACCTTTTCCTTGCGGTAGATGGCGTCCGTCTCGTCCTGCATCAGGAAGCCGTAGGTGAGACCGGCGGTGTGGGTGATCAGATCAAGGATCGTCATTTCCCGGTCGGGGTCTTTCAGCTTTGGTGCGTCAACCGTTCCGCCGGCCCAGACCTTCACATTCTTGTATTCGGGAATGTAGCGGCTGACGGGATGCTCAAGGCGCAGCTTGCCTTCCTCGAACAGCATCATGATGGCGAGCGAGGTAACCGGCTTCGTCATCGAATAGATGCGGAAGATCGTCTCCGGCCCGATGGGCGTGCTGCCACCCATTTCAGTGGCGCCGATATAGCTTTCATGCGCGACTTCGCCGCCGCGCGAAATCAGCGTCGCCATGCAGGGCAGTTTGCCCGTATCGAGATAATTCTTCTGGAAGAATTCCGGGATTGCCGCGAGGCGCTCAGCATTCAGGCCGACATCATGCGGGTCGGTCGGGTCATGCTCAAACATCACAGGTTCCCCGCTTTTGCTGCGCGGGCAAGTTCCCGCGCGATGATGATCTGCTGGATCTGGCTGGTGCCTTCGTAAAGGCGGAAGATACGTACATCGCGGTAGAACCGCTCAATGCCGTAGTCAGAAACGTAACCTGCTCCGCCAAAGATCTGAACGGCGCGGTCAGCCACGCGGCCACAGGCTTCGGTAGCGAAAAGCTTCGTGCACGAAGCAAGCATGGTGATATCCTCGCCCGCGTCTCGGCGGCGCGCGGCGTCGAGGAGCATGCACTCGGCGGCATAGGTTTCCGCCTGGCTGTCGGCGATCAGCGCCTGCAACATCTGATGCTCGAAGATCGGCTTGCCGAACTGTTTGCGCTCCAGGGAATAGTTCACCATCTCGCGGACAAGACGTTTGGAAACGCCAGTAGCCACTGCTGAGATATGCAGGCGGCCCTTGTCCAGAACGCTCATGGCGACCTTGAAACCATCGCCTTCCCTGGCAATCATGTTGGCGGCGGGCACGCGGGCATTCTCGAAGATCACGTCGCAGATATGAGCGCCTTGCTGGCCCATCTTCTTTTCAGGCTTGCCCACGGAGAGGCCCGGCGTGTCACGCTCGACGATGAACGCGGAAACGCCTTTCGCGCCCGGCTCATCCTGGTTCGTCCGTGCCATGACGGTGAAGAGGTCTGCCTTGTTGGCGTTGGTGATGTAGCGCTTGGTGCCATTGAGGATGTAGTGGTCGCCATCGCGGACGGCTTTTGTCTTGAGACCGGCAGCGTCAGAGCCAGCCTCAGGCTCGGTCAGCGCGAAGGAGGCAATGAGGTCGCCCGAGGCAACGCCGGGCAGCCATTTCTGCTTCTGCTCGGGCGTGCCGAAGAGGACCAGCGCCTGGCTGCCAATGCCGATATTGGTGCCTGCAACCGAACGGAATGCCGGCGAGGTCTGCCCCAGCTCCATGGCAACGAGGCATTCGGTTTCCATGTCGAGATCAAGGCCGCCAAACTCCTCCGGAACGGCCACGCCGAACAGGCCAAGTTCCTTCATCGCATCGACCACATGCTGGGGAACGGCGTCTTCCTCGGAGACCTGCGCCTCTACCGGCACGCAGGTTTCAGTCACGAAGCGGCGCACCTGTTCGATCAGGGCGGCGCGGGTTTCGGCGTCAAAGGCCATGGGTTTCTTCTCCCGGATTGTCACTTTCCAGACGCACTTTATGCCCCAACGGCACGCTTGTCGAAGGGGGCCGTAGGGGTATGGTTGCCGCAGTCAGATAAGAGAGGGTGCCGATGTCCACGACGGTTGTGCAACAGGGGGAGTTCGCGGGCTGGACGACTTGGGCGGAAGAGCCTTTCGAACATGACACCGCCGGGCCATTCTACTTCCGGGTCGACGACCAGGGGCCGGTCGCTGCGTTCCGCGTGGCCAGAAAGCACATGAATGCGGGCGGGGTGGTGCATGGCGGTTGCCTGATGACCTTTGCCGACTTCGCCCTGTTTGCAATCGGGCATGAGGCCATGGAGGGGAGCTATGGCGTGACGGTGGCGTTTACGGCCGAATTCATTGATGGCGCGCTGGAGGGCGAGTTGCTGACGGCTCGCGGGGATACGCTGCGCAAGGGCGGCTCGCTGAGCTTTGTGCGCGGGATCGTAAGCGGAGAGGATGGACGGCCCGTCCTGAACTTCTCCGGGACCATAAAGAAACGGAGGAAACAGGTATGAGCGAACAACCGCCCTATCAGGAATTATCCAGAAGTATCAAAGGCAAGACGGCGCTGATCACCGGCGCGGCCAGCGGGATGGGGCGGGCGACCGCCCACCTCTTTGCGCGGGAGGGGGCCAATGTGGCCGTCACCGACCTGAAACAGGAAAACGTCGATAAAGTCGTCAATGAAATCAAGGCAGCCGGCATTGATCACGTCAAGGGCTGGGCGCTGGACGTCGGCGATGGCGCGGCGATCAAGCGGGTGGTGGATGAAGCAGCGGCGCATTTCGGCGGGATGGATATCCTCGTCAATAATGCGGGGTTCGCCATTCCGGGCCAGGTCGGAGAGGAAAGCTATGAGGACAGCTGGGGGCCGAGCATCAATGTGATGCTGACCTCGCACCAGCGGGCGATCCGGGCGGCCCTGCCCTATATGCGCAAGAACGGCTGGGGGCGGATAGTCAACATCGCGTCCACCGAAGGATTGGGGGCAACGCCGGGCAACTCTCCCTATGTGGCGGCCAAGCATGGCGTGATCGGCCTGACGCGCGGCCTGGCGGTGGACCTGGGGCGCGAGGGCATCACGGTGAACTGCATCTGCCCCGGCCCCATCATTACCGGCATCACCGCCGGAATTTCCAATGAACACAAGGAAATATACGCAAAACGTCGCGTACCGCTTCGGCGATATGGCATTCCCGAGGAAGTGGCGAACATGACGCTCTCACTGGTTTTGCCCGCGGCGAGCTTCCTCAATGGCGTGCATATCCCGGTCGATGGCGGGCTGACGATCAAGAACGCCTGACGCGCGCAAGCAGCGCCGGAAACAGCACATCCCGCGTCCTTTCGGGGACGCGGGATGTCATTTCACGAACAAACAGTGTCACTCTGTGTCTTTTTGAGGCATTTCCGGCCCGCTCAGGACCGGGCCGAGGACATCGAGGGCATGGGCGCGTTGAGCCGCGCATAGGGTGAGCGACTCCTTCGTCTCGGCGAGTGCGCGCTCATGGCCGGCAAGCTCGCGCGCGCCGGTGGCGAACAGGGCATCAAGTTCCGGGATGACCGACGGGTCGCAGAAGGCCCGCGCCAGACGGGGCGAGGCCCGGCGAAGCTGGGATGGGAGACGCGAGACGAAGCCGGGGAAATCCGACCGGACCCGGTCCCAGGTTGCCTGACGGTGGGCGGGATTATTCATCAGGCTCATGGCGAGCGAGAAGCTGACCTGCTGGCTGATGCCGCCATCATAGATCAGGGCCAGCGCGCGGGCCGCGTCTTCGGGCGACGCGGTGGCGCCGAGCGTGTTGGCCGCGGCCTGCAGGAAGACAGCGTCATCGATGCGGGAGGTTGCTTCGACCACGCGGTCGAACATCGCGGTGCCGCCATCTTCGAGCGCGGCGCGCAGGGCGGCGGCGTAGAGATCGCTGGAAAGCTCGCCCCGGCCAGCGAGGAAAGCATCTGCCTCGGCGATCAGCGCGGCGCGGGCTTCGGGCTCATGGAGAGAGCCGGCGCGGAAGGCGCGCAGGCGCATCTGGGCTTCGGGCTCTGATGGCGCGGCAAGACTGGCGAGCACCGCCGAGGCGCGGGCCTGCGCCGGGCCGGCGCCTTCGCCCAGCTGGACAAAGAGCGCGTCCCATGCGCCGAGGGTAGAAATAAGCACCGTGCCATGCGGATGGGTGAGCGCGGCTTCCAGCAGGCCGAGATATTCGGCGGCGCCGAGCGTGCCGGCATTGAAACCCGCCTGCGCGCTGTCGAGCGAGACGAGGGCTTCGCGCGGCTCAAGGCTGGCAAAGTTTTCCGTCAGGGCGCGCCAGTTCTCCGCAGGCAGATCAAACCGGTAATAGCCCGAGCCTTTGGCATTGGGCACGATGACATCCGGGCAGATGGCGCCGCGGACATCGACCGTACGCTTGGGCGCATTCAGCAGAGTGCAGACTTCCCCGCTATTGGCGCCGTCCTGCCAGGCCGCGCAGACCGGGATGATCCATTGGGCGCCGGGCTCGATCTCAGACCCAATGGGGCGGTAGCGCGCCTGGCTGAATTCGATCTTCGCAATGCCAGCACTGCAGACCGGGCGGGCGGACACGACCGGCACGCCGGGCTGGGTGACGAAGCTTTGAAACACCTGCCCGATAGCACGCTCGCCACTCGCCTTGCCGATGGCGTCATAGAAGCGGGCGCTGTCTGCCTCGCCATCGGCGAAACGGGCGATGTAGCGGCCAAGCGCCGGGCGCAGGACTTCCGGCCCGAAATAGGTGTCGACCATGCGGATGACCGACTGGCCTTTGGAATAGGTAATCGCGTCGTAAGCGTTGCGGACATCTTCATTGCGGCTGATCGGCTCGGCCACAGCGCGCACGCCCTTGAGACTGTCGAGCCCCATGGCGGAGAGGCCATCGGCGACGGCGGCCAGCTCGTGATTATTGTCCGGCTCCATGATGGCGAGGACGGCTGTTTCGCTCCAGGTGGCGAAAGCCTCCTTCAGCCAGAGATCATCCCACCAGGGCGGGGTGACGAGATTACCAAACCACATATGGGCAATCTCATGCGCGTGGATTTCCTTCAGCGCCCGGACGAGTGACGGCCCGGCATTCTCCCCGCGCAGGATGCGGCCTTCGCGGTAGGTGATGGCGGCGGCAAGCTCCGTAGCGCCCGAAGGCCATTGCGGCGCGGCGATGATGTCGAGCTTGTCATAGGGATAGGGCTGGCCCAGCATCTCTTCAAAGACGCGCATCATCTCCGGCGTGAGATCCAGCGCGAAGCCGAGTTCCTCGCCCTTGCCCGCGCGCGTGTAACCCGTGAGCGGAACGGCAAAGCGGCGCACATCATTGGGCGGCAGCGGCGGGCGGTCCACCTTGTCGAAGTTTCCAACGGCCGTGGACAGAAGATAGGTGGAGAGCGGACGAGAGGGCGCAAAGCGGATCGTCTCATAGCCATCCCCGGCAGGCTCGCGCGCGACTTCCGGTGTGTTGGCAATCGCGTGCATGCCTTCGGGCACGGTGATCGACACCTCGAACGGCGCCTTGAAGCCCGGCTCATCGAAGCCCGGCAGGAAGCGGCGGGCCTGAATGCTTTCGGACTTGGCGAGCGCGTACCAGTTGCCCTGGGATTCGACGCGGAAGAGGCCGGCGAGGCTGGTATCGAAGGCGGCGGTGTAATCTATCGCGATGGTGACGCGGCGGGATTCAAGACGGCGCGGGAAACCGACCCAGACGACGCCGGTATCGAGCACCTCTGCCCAGCTCGCCTCGACCGTTTCCCCGCCTGCCGTGGCCGTGACACGGGAAACACCCAGATCATCGCCATGCATCCAGATTCCATTGGTGGCGGCGGCCAGCTCGATGTCGATTTCCACATGGCCGGAGAAATGCGTTTCGCGGGGGTCCAGATCGAGATCGACCCGGTAAGCGACCGGGCGAGCCGTGCCAGACAGGCGGCCGACGGGCGCGACTTTGGCAAGCGCTTCATTGGAAGCGATCTGGACGGGCACCGTCCACACCGAACGCTGGGCACAGGCGCCAACAAAGTTGGCCCCAATCAGACAGGCGCCTGCAAGAAGCGCCACTGTCAGAAACCGCATGAATATTCCCCCGGCTGCTGCATTCTTCTGAATAGCGCATAAGGCGCGCGTTGAAAGCCCGGAATGTGAGCGGGGAAATTGGGGCGGCGGGGTGGAAGGCTGGGTCCCGGTCTTTGCGCGAACGCGCAAAGACCGGGACCCAGCAACAGAGCGGCGCGCCTCAGCCGGCGAAGCCGCGGGCGGCCATGGCCTGGTACCAGCGGCCAAGATCTGGAAGATCCTTGTGCGGAGCCCATTTCATGACACGGCAGAAACCGCAGGCGATGAAGAGCGTGATGTCTGCGATCGAGAAGCGATCGGCAGCGACAAATTCATGGGTTGCCAGATGCTGGTCGAAGCGTTCCGCCATCTTGCGGGCCGCCTTCTCCGCCTTGGCGGCAGCCTCCGCGCTTTGGGGCACTTCCAGCGGCGCCATCATCGGGTGGGAATTGCGGAACCATGTGGCAAACTGGATGAAGAACATCAGCTCCACACGCCGGTCCCACATCTCGATCAGCGCTTTCTCCTTCGCGTCCGATCCCATCAGGTTCGGCTCCGGGAAGATGCCTTCGAAATAGGTGCAGATGGCGCGGCTCTCGGTGAGCTTGGTGCCATCATCAAGGATCAAGGCGGGCACTTGCGAGAAAGGCGAGACTTCGCGGTAGTCTTCCTTCTTGTGCTCCTGGTTCATGATCGAGATTTCCTGCAACTCGACCTGATCCAGCTTGCCCTTGGCACGCAGGAAGAAAACGACGCGGTCCGGATTGGGCGCCATCGGACTATGATAGAGTTTCATATGTTTGTTCCCTCCTAGAATTTTTTCGTGATGCCGAAGGCCGCATTGACGGGCTCTCCGGGGAAATAGCGCTCATTGCCGAATCCCACATCGGCGCGATCCGCATACTTTTTATCCGTCAGGTTACGGATAATGACATAGCCTTCAAACCCTTCGGCGAAGGCATAGCCAGCCCGCGCGCCAAACACAGTGTGCCCCGGATAGGCGACCGTATTGGCGGGGTTCATGAAATATTCGCCGACATGTTCCAGCGTGAGGGAGAGCTTCAGAGCCGGGCTTGCCTGCCAGTCGAGCCGCGCATCGCCAAGCCATTCAGGGGCCGTGTCGATGAGGTTTCCGGAGGCGATCCGCTCCTGCGCGGCGACCACGGGACGGTTGAAGGTGTAGGTCTGCTCGCTCCAGGCGAGATTGCCGGAGAGGGAGAGATAATCCGTAAGCCGAAGGCTTGCTTCAGCGTCAACGCCATAATGGCGGGTGGAGCCATCTGGCACATTCAGGCCATCGGAGTCGCGGAAGAAAAAGTTTTCCTTCTCCATCCACCAGGCGGCGACATCGAAGGTGAGGTGGCCATAGAGCAGCGCGCCGCGGGCGCCGAGTTCGAGGCTGTCCAGCGTTTCGGCGTTGATCTGGCCCGGCAGCTGGAGGCTTTGCAGACGGTAAAGATCCGACACCTGCGGGGCGCGGGCGCCGCGCGCATAATTGGCATAGAGCGCGCCCCAGGAACGGTCCCAGACGAGGCCAAGCTTGGGCGTGAGGAAGGAGAAATCGTCGCTGCGGTCTGCCGGGACATTGAAGCGGCCATTGATGCCAGCGGGGGCGCGGGTGGTGTAGTGATAGCCATGGGTTTCGCCGCGCAGGCCGGCGAGGAGGCGGAGATCGCCGGCAAGCTGCCAGTCGGCTTCGGCCCAGAGGGCGAAGACGGCGGTGTCGACGGTGTAGTCGTAATGGATGCCCTGCGGGAAGTTCGGGCTGGGATGGGGGCCGGGCTGGATCTCGCGCAGGTATCCGGTGGCGAAGTCCGTATCGGCGCCAATCCGCCACTGGACGGGGCCGGTGGGGGCAAACTCGTAACGCGCGAGCACACCGCCGCCGGTGTGGCCGTTCTTCTCGATGCCGCCATAGGGCAGGAAATGCTGGGAGAAGATCATCGCCTGGGTGTGGATGTTCGGCGTGAGGGTCAGCGTGCCGGGGCCAAGCTCGCGGGAGAGGCGCGCGCCGAGGCGGGCCGACCAGGCATCGCGGAAGGCTTCCGGATTGGGATTGGTCTTGGCCAGGTCGCGGTCCTTGTAGGCGTCCGGCCCCTGGATGAAGCTGGCGGTTTCCTGATTGAGGCTGGAGGCGGCGAGCCAGATGGACGTGCCCCATTCGCCGAAGGAGGCATCGGTGACGAGGGAGAGTTTCTGCTGCTGGCTGGCGGTATCGTCGCGCCAGCCGGCGTCGTCCATCAGGGAGAGGTTGAGGCGGGTGGCGCTGCCGAGATTGACCGAGGCGTCGGCGCGCCAGCGGTCCAGCGTGTTGTAGCTGAGGCGGTGGGATTGGGGGCTGGAAGCATCCGGCAGGATGAAGTTCAGGAGGCCGTGGACCGCGTTGGAGCCATACTTGGCGCTGGCCGGGCCGCGGATGATCTCGATGGCGTCGGCAATTTCATGATGCGGCTCGATCAGGGAATTGACGTTGCCGAAAGCGGGCGAGCGGATCGGGACGCCGTTCTCAAGGATGAGGAAGCTGCCCTGCCCGGCCCCGCCGGTCAGCACCGGCGAGCGGATGGAAATCAGATGTTCCTGCCCGGAGTTCATCTGGATGTTGACGGCGGGCGCCTGGTTCAGGATTTCGGCGGGGCGGTCGGCGGCAGTGTCCGCGATGAGCTGGGCGTCCAGCACGGAGCGGGCGCCCGGGGCCTCACGCGGACGATCGCCATAGACTTCGACAGGCTCGAGCCGCTGGGGCATTTCGGCCAGGGCGCAAGGCGCCAGCAGGGCGGCAGCGAGGGCGGCAAGTCCGGTCCGGTGGTGCAAGCAGGTCTCCCTTTGCGCGGCATGAAATTGCCACGGCATGCGCCACTTTCTAGGGGCTGCCGGGGCCGATGGCGACCCCGGCCGCTGCGTCAGCATCAGCCGCCCATGAACAGCGAGTAAGGCAGCGCCGCAACGACGGCGCCCGAGAGGCAGGTTGCCAGCGTGCCCGCCAGCAGCGTGCGCCAGGCAAGGCTGAGGAAATCGTCCCGGCGCTCAGGCTCGACGATGGAGAGGCCGCCGATCAGGATGCCCATGGAGCCGAAATTGGCAAAGCCGCAGATGGCGTGGGCCGTGATCATGCGCGTGCGCGGGTCCATCGCCTCAGCGGGGACATCGGCAAGCTGCAGGAAGGCCACGAACTCGGTGAGCACAGTCTTGACGCCCATGAGGGAGCCCGACTGGGAAGCCTCGCTCCACGGCACGCCGATCATGTACATCAGGGGCGCGAAGATCCAGCCGAGGATACGCTCGATGGAGAGCGGCGCGCCGTTCACATTCGGCAGCAGGCCAAAGCCGGCATTGACCAGCCAGAGCAGCGCCAGGGCCGCGATCAGCATGGTGGCGATGTTGAAGACGATCTTCAGGCCATCGGTGGCGCCGGTGGAGAAGGCATCCATGGTGGAGGCGTATTTGAAATCAGGATCTTTCATCCGCTCGGAAACGGGCGTGGTTTCCGGGATCATGGCAAGGGCAACGCCGACGGCGGCGGGCGCGGCGATGATCGAGGCGGCCAGCAGCTGGGGCAGCGGGTTTGCCATCTTGCCTTCCAGGAAGGCGCCATAAACGACGAGGACCGAACCGGCGATGGTGGCGAAGCCGGCGGTCATCATGATCAGCAGTTCAGACCGCGTCATGCCCTTGATGTAAGGGCGGATCAGAACCGGCGCTTCGGTCATGCCCATGAACACGTTGGCAGAGACAGCGAGGGAGGTGGCGCCGCCAAGGCCCATGCCACGCCGGAAGACGAAGGCGAAGCCGTTGGTGATCCAGCGCAGGATGTGCCAGTGCCAGAGAATGGCCGAGAGGGCCGCAACTACAATGATAATCGGCAGGATCTGGAAGAAGAACAGCGGGGGCGGCGAGCCCCCGATCAGCTCGCCAGCGGCAACGTTGTCGCCGACATAGCCGAACACGAAGCTGGTGCCCGCGCGGGTGGCGTTCTGGAGGCCATCGACCAGGCCATTGGCCTTGAGCAGGATTTCCTTGATGAGGGGAATGCCGAAGAGAATGAGCGCGAAGGCAAACTGCATCGCTGTGGCGCCCAGCACGATCTTCCAGGGGAAGAGCTTGCGTTTCTCCGAGAGCCCCCAGCACACAGCATAAATCAGGACGATCCCGATCAGCGCGCGGGCATTATCCCAGCCCCATTCAATTCCTGCCGGCATGTTGCGATAGCCCTCCCCGCAAATCAGACCCAAGGGATCAGACTTAACTGGCACGGAAAGGCTTGAAAAGCGCGAATGGCAATGAACCGTGGACCGGCGGGCGCAGCGCGCAGACTGTAGGCGCCCGGCCACAGGCACGCAGGCGGCATTTGACGCCCACGCGGCGCAGGAATAGGTTTTGCCTTTGTTATCAAGCAACTGGTGGCCAGGAGCGCCGCCAGCCGCAAACGGGCCAGAAAGGCTGGGGCACAAGATGAAGATTGAAGCATGGATCATGGCCGCCGCTATGGCGCTGATGGCGCCCGCCTATGCCGCGCCCGAGCCCGCCGCCGAGGCGAAAAAGGAAGCCGAAGCCAAACCGGTTCCCGACCCGGTTTTCTTCAAGCAGACCCATACAGGCACCTTTGGCGGCCAGAAGATCACCTACCGCGTGGAATCCGGCGAGACCTATATCGCGGGCGAAGACGGCGAGCCCGCCGCGAGCCTGTTCACGGTCTCCTACATCCGCGAGAACGCGCCGGGGCCGCGCCCGGTCTCCTTCGTTTTCAATGGCGGGCCGGGCTCTGCCTCGGTCTGGCTACACCTGGGTCTGCTTGGCCCAAAGCGCGTGAAGGTGGCGAGCGACGCCGATGAGGATGACGGCGCGGCGCCCTACACCCTGCTCGACAATCCGTTGTCCATTCTCGACATTACCGACCTCGTGTTCATCGACCCCGTGGGCACCGGATACAGCCGCGCCATCGGCAAGGGCGAGAACAAGGATTACTGGAACGAGGAAGGCGACGGCGCCTCGATTGCCGAATTCATCCGCATCTGGATTACCGAGCACGACCGCTGGAACGCGCCGAAATACCTGATCGGGGAAAGCTTCGGCACGACGCGCGCGGCCTACCTTGCCCACCGGATGACAACGGGCGAGGTGGATATTGCGCTCAACGGCCTCGTGCTGATTTCGCAGGCGCTGGACTATGAGGGCTCAACCTCCGCCCATGACAATGTGTATTCCTACATCACCTACCTGCCCAGCATGGCGGCGGCGGCGCAATACCATGGCAAGGCCGGCGCAGGCGTTCCGCAGGCGGAGTTCCTGGCCGATGCGCGCGCCTTTGCCCGCGACGAATATGGCCCAGCCCTGTGGAAGGGCGAGCGCCTGACACAGGCAGAGCGCGCGCACATCCGCGACCGGCTGGTCTATTTCACCGGGCTTTCTCCGGACTATGTGGAGCGGTCCAACCTGCGCATCCTGATGCCGCGCTTCCAGAAGGAGTTGCTGCGCAAGGAAGGCGTTGCCATCGGGCGGCTGGACGGGCGCTATGCGGGCGATGAGGCAGACGATGTGGCCGAGACGCCGGACGCGGATGCGTCGAGCTATTTCGTCGAGTCCGCCTATACGGCGCTGATGAACCAGTATCTTCGCAACGACCTCGGTGTGCGGATGGACCGGCCCTACATGGTTTCCAGCGAGGAGGCCGGGAACGCCTGGAATTTCCGCGATGTTCCCGAAGGCCAATACTGGGAGCCGAGCTATCTGAATGTGGGGCGCAAGCTCTCCACCGCGATGCGCCGCAATGGCGACCTGAAAGTGTGGGTGGCCAATGGCCTGTTCGACATGATCACCCCCTTCTTCGACGCCGAAGTGACCTTTGCCCGCTATGGCATTCCGCAGGACCGCGTGGCGATGACCTATTATCAGGCCGGGCACATGATGTATCTGAACGAGCCTTCGCTGGCGCAGATCACCAGCGACCTGCGCGCGTTTTATGCCGGGCAGCTGAAAGATCAGCAGCCGGATTAGGATTTGGCATGTGACGGCCGCACAACGAACTGGGCGCTTAAGCGGACGGCCGCTTTTGGGCCTAAGTGGTCGTCGAGCTACTGCTCGGCTAGTTGCCTTTTAAATTGCCTAGCGCCCTCGACTACACTCTCGTCGGTGGCGCCATCCCACGCAAATTCAAGTAATTTCTGCTGCCCCTCTTTGATGAACGAAAGCTTCATCAACAACGGTGCTATTCGGGCCGACGCCCACTGAAACGCAAAGCCATCCTCTGTTTGGCGACCGCCGAGTATCTCTTCTGTAAGCCGCTCGGCGCGCCGCTTCCCATCTTCCCATGAAAAGTCTCTAGATGCTTCGCGCACGGCACCTTCATACTCGCTTCTATCGAAGCAGGCTACTTTGGGTTCCTTCCACAGTACGTAGTCGGGGGTCGTCTCTACGGCGATGAAGTAGTCATCGCATCCCACAGTGCCGCATTGGCATCTTCCGACCAGTAGTTGATCAGTGTTGAGACTAATAAACTGAGCAAAGAACTCACGAGGATCGATGCCCATATGATCTTCACCGAGCACCGTCTTGCCATCAACGAGCACAAGAACCTCATGGTCGTTCGTGCTCGGGCTCGGCTTAATCTCGAAGGTCAGCTTGGACATACAGCAAATACACTCACATTTTTTTACAGGGTGGGCAATGTCCGACTTCGGCAATTAGTTGCCATACAAAAAGCCCCCGGCCGCATGACCGGGGGCTTTCTTGTTGCAGTCCTGAGAGAGGCTCAGCCCAGCTTGCAGACGCAGATCTTGTTGCCGTCGGGGTCGCGGAAATAGGCGCCATAGAAGGTGGGCATGCGGTTGCCGGGCTCGCCTTCGCAGGCGGCGCCGAGTTCGCGGGCTTTATTATAGACGCGGTCGACCGTTTCCTTGTCGGCCACGGCAATGGCCGGCATCACGCCGTTGCCAGCGGTGGCGGCGCCCTCATAGGGCGTGCCGATGGCAAACATCGGCTGGCCGGGGGCCACGCCGTAGAATTGCAGGCGGTCGTTCGCAAAGAAGCGCTTGGCGCCCATTTCGCCGAGCACGGCGTCATAGAAGGCGAAGGCCTTTTCCTTGTCGTTGGTTCCGAGGGTCAGGTAAGCGAGCATGGTGTCCTCCCTATTCGCAGGGCGTCAGCAATCATGCCGCAGCCCCTACGGCAAGGGGTGACGCAGCGGACATGCTTGACGTTGACGTGAACGTCTGGTGTGACACCCGCCACACAACCCACCGTTTGAGGGAGATGCCCCATGTCAGAGATCCGTTTTGACGACCGCGTAGCAATCGTGACCGGCGCTGGCGGCGGCCTTGGCCGCGCACACGCGCTTGAACTCGCCCGCCGCGGCGCAAAAGTCGTCGTTAACGACCTCGGCGGCTCGCGCGATGGCTCGGGCGGCAATTCCGACGCGGCACTTGCCGTGGTCAAGGAAATCGAGGCTCTCGGCGGCGAAGCCATCGCCAACGGCTCGTCGGTCTCCGATGTCGACGGCGTGAAGCGCATGATCGACGACACGATGGCCAAATGGGGCCGGATCGACATCATCATCGCAAACGCAGGTATCCTGCGGGACCGCTCCTTCTCGAAAATGACCACCGAGGACATCGACCTCGTTCTGGCGGTTCACCTGCGCGGCACCTTCCTGCCCGTGCACGCGGCCTGGGACATCATGAAAGCCCAGAATTACGGCCGTATCGTCGTGACGACCTCCTCGACCGGCCTCTATGGCAACTTCGGCCAGGCCAACTATGGCGCCGCGAAACTCGGCGTTGTCGGCATGATGAACACGCTGAAGATCGAAGGCGCGAAAAACGACATCAAGATCAACGCTGTCTGCCCGATCGCCGCGACCCGCATGACCGAGGACATCATGTCCGAGCAGATGCTGGCTGCGCTGAAGCCGGAATATGTGACGCCGGGCGTGATCAACCTCGTGAAGGAAGACGCACCGACGGGCATGGTTCTCTCGGCTGGCGCCGGCGCCTTCTCGATGGCCCGCATCGTGGAAACCGCTGGCGTGTTCGTTGGCGCTGGCGAGGCCCTGACGGCCGAAGCCGTGGCTGCGAAGTGGGACCAGATCACCGACGTGAACACCACCCGCCCGGCCTTCAAATCCGGCGGTGAGCACGGCCAGAACATCTTCTCCGCTGTGGCTGCTGCGACGGCAAAATAAGCCCGCAAGGCTTGCCAAAGACATTGGAAGAGGCGCAGGCTGCGCTCCGGAAACGGAGTTACGCCATGCGCCTTTTTCTTTTTGCCGCGACAACCCTGCTGCTGGCAGGCTGCGTTGCCAGTCAAAAGCCGGAATCGGAAAGGGTGGATGCTGAGCCGGCCCCGACAAGCCGGCCGCTGGCGAGCGAAGGGGGCATGTGCGGCGGGATTGCCGGCATCCAGTGCGCCGAGGGGCTGACCTGCTTCTATGATGACGGCACCTGCCGGACGATTGCTGACGCCGCCGGCATCTGCATGCACCCCCCGCAGATGTGCACGTATGAATATGCGCCGGTGTGCGGTTGCGACGGGGAAACCTATGGCAACAAATGCGCCGCGCAGGCCGCCGGCGTCAGCGTCGACACGCCCGGCGAATGCGGACCGCCCGAAGAAAACTAAGCGATTGGCCTAGCCGTCGCGGCGGCTGTCGCCTGCCGGATCAGTTTCGCGCGGGGGCGCTTCAGGTTCCGTGTCCGGAGGATTTCCGGAATCGAGGCCAAGCCGATGCGTCGGCGTGGGGCCGGGCGCGTCATCGCCATCATCGCCGCGGCGCCAGTCTCCCGGCGGGCGGCGATTATACCAGTTAAAGAAATAGAGGACGGCCAGGATGAGCGCCACCAGGACAAGAAATTTCAACATGGCCGCCGTCTGATCCTATTCTTCGGTCTTGCGCAGATACATCGAGTTTTTCGGTCGCGAGAAGACCCGCTCCACCATCGGCTCGAAGAATTCCAGCGGCTCGCTCTCATACTCCGGGTCGAAGGCCGACTGGTCGTAGAGGTGGCAGAACTGGGCAGTATACTCAAAGTACGGATGATCTCGGAACTGATCGCGCATGTTCCGGTCCAGCCCCAGATGGTGGAAGAAGTAGTAGCCCTGGAACATGCCGTGATTGGCAACCATCCAGTGGTTCTGCTCCGACACGAAGGGCTTGAGGATCGCGGCGGCGACATCGGGATGGTTCATGCTGCCGAGCGTATCGCCGATATCATGCAGCAGCGCGCAGACCACATACTCTTCGTCACGGCCATCGCGATGGGCGCGGGTGGCCGTCTGCAGGGAGTGGGTGAGCCGATCCACCGGGAAGCCGCCGTAATCGCCATCGAGCAGTCTCAGATGGTCGAGTACGCGCTTGGCAAGGCCTCTGTTGAAGTGGCGAGAATGCTCCGCGATGATGTCCCAGTCTTCCTTTGAGCCTTCCAGCATCTCGCGGAATTTTGCGCGCGGTTCGATCTCGTGTCCGTCGGCCATTGTTGTTTCCTCCTGTTCCCTGCCGGCAGAGTAACCCGGATCACCGCGCCTGCAAAGCAAGACGCCCCGGATGTTGCCATCCGGGGCGCTGACGCCGCGTCAATCCCAGAGACAGCCGAGCGCGAGCTGATCCCGCCAACCGGGCGCCGGAAGGGGGATATTATCCTCCGGCGCCTGGTGAATGCGATCCTCCAGGCGTCGCTGCAGGATTGCCCAGGACTCGCCCGTGCGCGCGCCGGCTGCCCGGACAGCCGCCACAATCTCCATCAGCGCTTCATCGGCAAGCGGAGCATTGTCGCGGCCACGCGCTTCAGCCAGACGCCAGCCCGCCGCGTCGCGCCGGAGCGCAACAGCCGCCGGGCCGCCCTGCCCGCGCCACACCCAGACCGCCATGCGGCCTGCCGCGATATCGGCCACATAATCCCGCAGGCAGTTGCGGAATTCGAGAGCGACATTCGACAGCATCTCCAGACGGCGAACCGGCTGGAAATCCTGAGGCAGCTCCGGCGGCGGCAGGAGCGGACCCAGCGCAAGCGGTTGGATCACCAGCTGTGCTTTCTCGAACAGCGGGCGCCAGCCTTTCGCCCGGCCAAAGCGCTGGGCAATGTCCCCGGCTGCTTCTTCCCCACGGACGCGAAGCGCCATGGCGAAAGCCGCCGCTAGATCCGCCGCTGCAGACTGATCCGTCCCCAGACGGGTAAGGATCGGAGCCTGCCGCAAAAGTGGCGGGAGGACAGCCATCACCGCCAGCATATCGGCGCGCAGCACCGCGATGTGACGGATCAGGCGTTGCGCCGCCTCTTCCAGGAACAGGTCCTGAAAGGTGCGGTATGCCGGCGCCGGCCAGAGAACCTCTCCCATACGGGCAAGGGCTTTCATCACGCCGCCGGGCGCATGGGCGCCGAAAATCGCCGACGCCAGATCGCCATCGCGCGCCCGCGTGGCCAGCCATTGGAGACGCTCGGCAGTATAGCCACCGCGCGCCGCCAGTATCGCCGCCGCATGACGGCGCGCCGCCGGAAGCATGAAGAATTCCTCATGCGGCGCCGGCCAGACGCGCGCCATAACTTCGGCATGCTCCCCGGCCAGAAAGGCCATGAGGGGCGTGACCGGCTGCGACTGGCCTGGAGCCAGAAGCACCGGCAGGGCCATGGGCGTGCCCATGATCCACCTCCTTCACACATTGCCAGCGGCGCGCGCAGGCGCAGCGGGCACGGATCAAGTTACAGTTTCGAGGTCAGCCTACCACCGGCAAACGCGCGGGGGCGGCAGACAGCGCTCCCCGGCAAAACGAGGAGCAGGAACAGGATTTGTTACTCTGCTTCATTCTGGTTTCCATTCATGGCGCCAATACAAATCCTTCTACGGATCATTATTGGCAAGACGAGATTGCGTAATGTCAGCGCCGCGACATTCTGTCAAGGCAGGCTAAAGCGAAATCGCTTCAGCCCTTTACACAGACGATCTGTTTCAGCGTGTGAACCACGTCCACAAGATCGGACTGCGCCGCCATGACAGCGTCGATATTCTTGTAGGCCATCGGCGTTTCGTCGATGACGCCAACATCCTTGCGGCATTCCACGCCCGCCGTAGCGGCGAGGTGGTCCTCAAGGGTGAACCGGCGTTTGGCTTCGGCGCGGCTCATCGTGCGCCCTGCCCCATGCGAGCAGGAGCAGAACGCTTCCGCATTGCCTTTTCCGCGCACAATGAAGGACTTTGCCCCCATCGAGCCCGGAATGATGCCAAGTTCCCCCTCACGGGCGCGCACGGCGCCCTTGCGGGTGACCCAGACATCGGAGCCGAAATGGTGTTCCCGCTCCACATAGTTGTGGTGGCAGTTCACCGCCGATTTTTCCAGCGTGAAAGCCGGGAGGCAATCGCGCATGGCCATCAGCACACGGTCCATCATCACTTCCCGGTTGAGACGCGCATAGTCCTGCGCCCAACCGACAGCTTCGATATAGTCTCCGAACAGGGTTTCGCCCTCCAGGAAGAAAGCGAGATCCTTGTCCGGAACGTGATAGCCGAGGACCCGCTTCTCCAGCGCCTCGCGGGCCTCCTGAATGAAGTAGGTTCCAAGGATATTCCCCGTGCCGCGTGAGCCGGAATGGAGCATCACCCAGAGGCGCGCCTCTTCATCAAGACACAGCTCGATAAAGTGGTTTCCTCCGCCGAGCGTTCCCAACTGCTTTGCAAACATCGTGCGCTGAATGCGGCGATGCTTTGCCAGCACCTTGTCGAGACGCTCGCTCAGCCCGGAATTACGCAGGGCAGTTGCCGCGCGCGCCGGGGTTTCCTTGTGATTTCCACCCGGGCCATTGCCCACCGGAACCTTGCGTTCGATCTCTGAACGGACAGTCGACAGACTATCGGGAAGATCGTTCGCCGTAAGACTGGTGCGGATCGCCATCATGCCGCAACCGATGTCGACACCGACAGCGGCCGGGATGATGGCACCCTTGGTCGGGATGACCGAACCCACCGTGGCGCCGCGCCCGAAATGGACATCCGGCATCACGGCAAGATGCGAGTGGATGAACGGCAGGCCGGCAACATTTTCCAGCTGCTCGCGCGCGCCCTCTTCCACCTCAACGCCTTTCACCCAGGCCTTGATGCGGCCACCGGCGAAGGATTCGAATACTTCAAACTCGCTCATTGTCTTTCAGCTTCACTCCTGAAGCTCCTCCTGATCAAGCCCTCCGCACGGCCCCTTTGGATTTCAGACAAGAAAAAACCCTCCGGGCGAAACGCGCGGAGGGCGGCATAAGACCCGTCAGGGTCCGGAACTGACAGTGCAGTTCCTATCCAGCAACCTCCATGCAGAATCCCGCTGCACCCCTTGCCGGGGCCGCGACTTCTCTTGGCTGAAATGGGAACCGATAACACATCGGGTCTCTCCGTTGCTGAATGGAGGCGCCGTATGATTGAGCCGGATGAAACCGTCAAGCAGAAAATGAAAAGCTCCGGACAGAATTGTCCGGAGCCTGTTGATATTCATCAGAAAATATTTTGATCCGGTCAGTTCGAAATGCGTGCGGCTTCTTCAAACCGTATACGGAAATCATCCAGCTGGATGGTGTAGTCATCCGCGTCGTGGAATTCGGCGTCGGTCATTTCCGGCTGCTCGTGGCCGCGATACCAGGCGGCGTATTCGGGCAGGTCGCGGCTGAATTTCCTGTAGTGAGTCGAGTAGGTCGAGACCTTCACGCTGGGGACTTCGGCGCCCAGGTCGAACGTCATCAGGCGCAACCAGCCATCGCCGATGCCGACAGGCCAGGCAGAAACGAGGCCGGCATCCTTGGCCGTCTGGCCGCGATCCTGGAAGTCAGCAAGGATCTGCCAGACCTGATGGCCGGCGGCATTCCGGTCGACGCGCATGGATTGGCCGTGCTGGTGGCCCGACAGGACGAGGAAGATCTGGTCGTGCTGGCTGATGAACTTGTCCCAGACCATCTGGGGGGTGTTGTGCTTGTCCGGATCGGCGGCATAGCTGTCGACCACGGGGCTCGGCAGGCGCTCCCCTTTCCGGTTCTGGAAATCGTGTGTGGTGACGATCGTGGGCAGGCCCTCAAACTGATCGATGACCGAGGAGGCCCAGATGAGCGACTCGCTGGGCGGATCGAACTGAAGGCCAATATGCAGGAAGCGATAGCCGCCCGCCTCGAACACCTGCGCGCTGTCGGTCCCGCCATCATGGGAGGCAACATACCAGGGCTGATCCTTGAAGAAGGCCGATTCCGGATTGAACACCGAGCGGAAATTGTCGAGCCCGCCCGCATGCAGCATGCCGAGCGAGGAGAGATCGGCCGGATCAACCTCAGCTGGCGTCAGGGCGCGCGGCGGGAATTTCGAATCGGTCCAGGTGGCGTCGTAATCATGGTTGCCGGGCACGACGGAGAATGGCGTCTTGCCGGCGATCAGCCCGAACCCTTCCCGCGCCTTGGGCATCTCGACGCTCTTCACCTTGTCGCTGGGCGAGAGATGCGCGTCGAAGATGGGGTTGGGCACCGCCGACAGGCCGCGGGCGACGTGATCGGGATCGATCGGAAGCGTGCCATGCTGCCAGACATCACCCACATGGGTAACGAAAGCGATATCGCCGCCCTGGCTTTCGAGATTCTCCGCGATCCAGCCCATATGCTCGAGGAACAGGTCACTGGCGTCGAAAGGAAAGCCTTCGGCGGTCTGGTGGGTGTAGTCGGTGTAGTTCTGCGTGTCCGGAATGACGGCAATGGTGAAGGTCGTATCGACCTCCTGCGCGGAAACGGGCGCAACAGTTTCGACAGGCGCCGAGGCGCAGGCGCTGAGGAGGCTCAGCGCAGCCAGAATGGCTGTTGCCGGCAGGAAGTGACGGTAGTTCATGAGGCTGTCTCCGGGATTGGCCAGCAGTGGATCAGACTGCGCCTATCGCGGTTGGGTGACAGTTTTTGCGGGCCGCGCCTCCAGACAGCGGGATCATTCGCAAAACAAAACGCCCCGGCGCGAAGACCGGGGCGTTCTGAATTCCTAGGAGGATATCTGGCGGGCGATTATTCGCCAGCAGCTTCCAGCTCAGCTTCGTGACGTGCCTTGTCAGCAGCGCCTTTGGCCGATTCGTCACGGTCGACGAGTTCGAGAACGGCGATCGGCGCGTTGTCGCCGTGGCGGAAGCCAGCCTTCAGAACGCGCGTGTAGCCGCCGTTACGGTCTTTGTAGCGGTCGCCGAAAACTTCGAAGAGTTTACGGACAGCCGTTTCGTTGCGAACGGTCGAGAGAGCCTGACGGCGGGCAGCAAGGTCGCCCTTTTTGGCAAGCGTAACGAGCTTGTCCATCAGCGGGGCCATTTCCTTGGCCTTCGGCAGCGTGGTCACGATCTGCTCGTGCTCGATCAGGCTGGCGGCCATGTTGGCGAACATCGCCTTGCGGTGCGAGGTCGATTTGTTGAGCTTGCGGTGTGCAATCTGGTGGCGCATGGCGTTGTTCCTTCCGAGGTGGTCAGGCCCCGGTCATTCCTGGGCTAGATGTGATCGTCGTATTTCTTGGCGAGGCCTTCGATGTCCTCCGGCGGCCAGTCCGGCACTTCCATGCCGAGATGCAGGCCCATGCCGGCGAGGACTTCCTTGATCTCGTTGAGAGACTTACGGCCGAAGTTCGGCGTGCGGAGCATTTCCGCCTCGGACTTCTGGATAAGGTCGCCAATGTAAACGATGTTGTCGTTCTTGAGGCAGTTTGCCGAGCGGACAGACAGCTCGAGCTCGTCCACCTTCTTGAGCAGGACCGGGTTGAAGCCCAGATCCGTTTCGTCGGCAGAGCCGCCAGTCTCGAGGGTGGGTTCTTCGAAGTTGATGAACAGCTGGAGCTGGTCCTGAAGGATGCGCGCGGCATAGGCCACAGCATCTTCCGGCGACAGCGAACCATCGGTTTCAACGTCGAGGGTCAGTTTGTCGTAATCGAGGACGGTGCCTTCACGGGTGTCTTCGACCTGATAGCCAACGCGGCGAACCGGCGAGTAGATCGCGTCGATCGGGATGTAGCCGATCGGAGCGTCTTCCGGACGGTGGCCTTCAGCAGCGACATAGCCTTTGCCGGTCGCCACAGTGAATTCCATGCGGACTTCCGAACCGCCGTCCAGCGTGCAGAGCACGAGGTCCGGGTTCAGGATCTTCACATCGCCGGGCGTTTCGATCTGGCCAGCTTTGACTTCGCCGGGGCCCTTCGCACGGAGAACCATGCGCTTGGGCGTGTCGGATTCCATGAAGATCGCAACCTGCTTGAGGTTCAGAACGATCGTCGTGACATCTTCACGCACGCCGGGGATGGCGGAGAATTCATGGACGACGCCGTCAATCTGGACGCCGATGATGGCAGCGCCTTGCAGCGAAGACAGAAGCACGCGGCGCAGAGCGTTGCCGAGCGTCGTGCCGTAGCCACGCTCAAGCGGCTCGACCACGAGCTTTGCTTTGCGCTTCGCGTCGTATCCGGCCTGCACGACAGGACGGTTCGGACGGATCAGCACTTTCCAGTTGCGGTCATTCACAGTGGTCATTCAGGGTTCCTCGAAAAAGGACAGCAGCGCCAGAGGCGCTGCCGGAGAGTATTCGTCAGACGCGGCGACGTTTCGGCGGACGGCACCCGTTGTGCGGGATCGGCGTCGTGTCGTTGATTGCCGTCACGGTCAGACCAGCAGCCTGGAGCGCGCGCAGCGCACTCTCACGGCCCGAACCCGGACCGCGCACGCGGACTTCAACAGTCTGAAGGCCATGCTCTTTCGCTTTTTTAGCAGCGTCTTCAGCAGCCATCTGAGCAGCATAAGGCGTCGACTTACGCGAGCCTTTGAAGTTCATCACGCCCGAGGACGACCAAGAGATGGTGTTGCCCTGTGCGTCGGTGATGGTGACCATCGTGTTGTTGAAGCTCGAGTTCACGTGAACAATACCAGAGGTAATGTTCTTGCGTTCCCGGCGGCGGATACGAGTAGCTTCGCGGGCCATGGGGCGTCAGTCCTATTATTTCTTCTTGCCGGCGATCGGCTTCGCGGGGCCCTTGCGGGTACGCGCGTTGGTGTGGGTACGCTGACCGCGCACCGGGAGTTTCTTGCGGTGACGCAGGCCACGATAGCAGCCAAGGTCCATCAGACGCTTGATGTTCATCGAGACTTCACGGCGCAGGTCACCCTCGACGAGGTAGCCGGCATCGATGGTTTCGCGAATCTTGATAACCTCAGCGTCCGTGAGCTGGTTCACGCGACGCGCCGGTTCAACACCAACCTTCTCGCAAATTTCCTTGGAGAAGGCCGGGCCGATCCCGTGAATGTAACGCAGCGCGATTTCCACGCGCTTGTTGGTCGGAATGTTTACGCCTGCAATACGGGCCAAAGCCGTTTCTCCTCAAGCGGGTGTCCAAACATGAAATGCGCGCCAAGCGGGACTATCACGCCCGTCGCGCGCACCGGCGGTTAAGCCTGAAGCTAAGTTTCGAGGCTTATAACCTCGGTTTTTTCCCCGTCAACAGCAGAACTGCGCCGTTCACGCGGATTGTTTCAGGGCCGCATCGATTTCTGCGGACACAGAGTCAATCGTGCCCATTCCATCGATTTCGACCAGCACGCCGCGTTCCGCATAAAGCGGGACCAGCGGCGCCGTATCCTCATAATAACGCTCCAGACGGCGCGAGAAGGTTGCCGGATTGTCGTCCGCCCTTCCCTGCTCTTCAAAGCGCTTGGTGACACGTTCGAGCAGTTTTGAGTCGTCAACGATCATACGAATGACCAGTTCGACCTTTGAACCACGCGATTCCAGAAGGCGGTCCAGCGCTTCGGCCTGGCCGATGGTGCGCGGGAAACCGTCAAAAATAAAGCCTGGCGCACCGGCGTGCGCCGTGAGCTGTTCATCAATCAGGGCAATCACGATCTCATCGGAGACAAGACCGCCTTCATCCATGATCTTTGCAACACGTTGGCCCAGATCGGACCCGGAGGCCCGGGCCGCCCGGAGCATATCACCCGTTGAAAGCTGCACAAAGCCGCGCTGCTCTACGAGACGCTTTGCCTGGGTGCCTTTGCCCGCCGCCGGCGGACCAAACAAAATCAAATTCACTTCCTCTTGCCCCCAAGTTTCGACTTCTTGATCATGCCCTCATACTGGTGGGCGATCAGGTGCGACTGGATCTGGGTGACAGTATCCATCGTCACCGAAACAACAATGAGCAGAGACGTACCCCCGATGTAAAATGGAATCGCAGGGAAATATCGCCGCAGGAGCTCCGGCAGGATACAAATGAAGACGAGGTAGAGCGAGCCAATGACCGTCAGGCGCGACAGAACATAGTCGATATAGGCCGCCGTATTGGAGCCGGGACGGATGCCCGGAATGAAACCACCATACTTGCGCAGATTGTCCGCCGTTTCCTGCGGATTGAACATGATCGACGTGTAGAAGAACGCGAAGAAGATCACGAGCGCGGCGTAAGTGATGATGTAGGTCCATGAGCCGGGCGCGAAATGCGTGGCCAGCCAGCCGAGAATGCCGGTGAGCCCGCTTGATTCGGCATCTGCCGCATTGCCACCCAGGAAGCCCACAGCCGTCATCGGCAGCATCAGCAGCGCCGTTGCGAAGATCGGCGGGATAACGCCAGCCGTGTTGATCTTCAGCGGCAGGAAGCTGCGCTGGCCCTGAGCGAAGCCCTGAGACTGCTGGCGCTTGGGATAATGGATAATCAGGCGCCGCTGCGAGCGCTCGATGAAGACGATGAAGACAACGAGCGCGATCACCATGACGGCAATCGCCAGAACGAAGCCGATGTCCACGGAGGTGGTACGTGCCTGGGCAACCAGGTTGAAGATCGCGCGCGGCAGCTCGGCTACGATACCCGCGAAGATGATCAGCGAAATACCGTTGCCAATACCGCGGGCAGTGATCTGCTCACCCATCCACATCAGCAGCATCGTGCCGCCCGTCAGCGTCACAACGCCGGTCAGGATGAAGAACCAGGACGCGATGCCCTCAAGGCGCACAGCGACCAGGCCAGCGGAAATGCCGAACGCCTGGATCAGCGCGAAGCCGAGGGTCAGATAACGGGTATACTGGTTGATCTGCTTGCGGCCCGCCTCCCCTTCTTTCTTGAGCTTCTCAAGCGAAGGCGAAACAGACGTCATCATCTGAATGATGATCGACGCTGTAATGTAGGGCATCACGTTCAGAGCGAAGATGCCCATCCGCTCGACCGCGCCGCCGGCAAACAGGTTCATGGAACCGAGAATACCGCTCGACTGGCTCTGGAAGAACTGTGCGTACTGTTCCGGATCGAGGCCGGGCAGCGGGATGAAAGTCCCCAGACGGTAAAGAACCAGAATACCGAGCGTGAAAAGGATCCGCGCCTGGAGGTCTTTTGCTTTCGCAAAGGTCGCAAAATTGAGATTGCGAGCCATTTGTTCCGCAGCATTCGCCATCGGCCGCACGAGCCTCCCTGAAAAGCGTTCGCCGCCAAGATCGGCGGCGACACAGGATTTGTGAAGAGGGGTTGAGCAAGAACCCCCTATTATTCCTCAGCTGCGTCTTTCGCAGGGCCGGTTACGGTGACCGAGCCGCCAGCTTTCTCGACGGCCTCGATGGCGCCTTTCGAGGCACCGGTGACCGTGATTTTCAGCTTCTTAGGTGCGTCGCCTTTTGCCAGCAGGCGGATGCCGTCGCGTGCGTTGCGAACAACGCCGGAAGCGACCAGGGACTCTTCAGTGACGTTGGATGCGTCGAGCTGGCCAGCTTCGATCGCCTTGCCGATGCGGCCAAGGTTGACCCAGGCATAGGTCTTCGCGCCGGGGGCTTTGAAGCCGCGCTTCGGAAGACGCATGTAGATCGGCATCTGGCCGCCCTCGAAGCCGTTCACGGCAACGCCCGAACGCGCCTTCTGGCCCTTCACGCCGCGACCGGCCGTCTTGCCCTTGCCCGAACCAACGCCGCGGCCAACGCGCATGCGCTTCTTATTCGAGCCATCGGCGGGGGAAAGTTCATTGAGTTTCATGGCGGGTAACTTTCAAAAATGCGTAGGAAACGGCCAGCGGCGAATGGCTTACTCGCCGACCACTTCCACGAGATGGGATACCTTGCGGATCATGCCGCGCACGGCCGGAGTATCTTCCAGCTCGCGCGTACGGCCGATCTTGTTCAGGCCAAGACCCACGAGGGTCTGGCGCTGATCAGGCTTACGAGCGATCGGGCTGCCGATCTGACGGAGGGTAACAGTCTTCTTGGACATGAGAGAGCTCCTGTCAGTTCACCGAGTCGGCCATGCCGGCTTCGGAAGCACCATCGGCGCGGCGGCCGACAATGTCCTGGACCTTGAGGCCGCGCTTGGACGCAACCGTACGCGGGTTGGCCTGCGATTTCAAAGCATCGAACGTGGCGCGAACCATGTTGTAGGGGTTCGACGAACCGAGCGACTTGCCGACAACGTCCTGGACGCCGAGCACTTCCATGACAGCGCGCATCGGACCGCCGGCGATCACGCCGGTACCCGGAGGGGCTGCGCGGAGCACGACCTTGCCAGCGCCGTGGCGGCCGTTGCCGTCATGGTGCAGCGTGCGGCCTTCGCGAAGCGGAACGCGGATCATGTTGCGCTTGGCTTCTTCGGTCGCCTTGCGGATGGCTTCCGGAACCTCACGGGCCTTGCCTTTGCCGAAGCCGGCACGGCCCTTCTGGTCGCCGACAACCACGAGGGCTGCGAAACCGAAGTTCTTGCCGCCCTTCACGGTTTTTGCGACGCGGTTGATACCAACCAGCTTGTCGACGAGTTCGGAGACTTCCTCCTCGCGATCGCGCGGTTGCTCGCGATCACGACGGCGGCCTCTTTTCTCACCTCTTTCCTCAGCCATCAGGCAGACTCCTTCAGAATTTCAGGCCGCCCTCGCGGGCAGCATCTGCCAGGGCTTTCACCCGGCCGTGGAACATGTAACCGCCGCGATCAAAGACGACGTCTTCGACGCCGGCCTTCTTTGCGCGTTCGGCAATTGCCTTACCGACCAGGGCTGCCGCTTCGATGTTGCCACCGGTTTTGACGCTGCCCAGAACGTCTTTCTCGAGCGTCGAAGCCGAGGCGAGCGTGATGCCCTTCTCGTCGTCGATGATCTGCACCGAGATGTTCTTGTGGCTGCGCGTAACCGAAAGGCGCGGACGACCCTCGGCGACCCGGCGGAGCTTGGTGCGGACGCGCTGAGCGCGGCGCTGCATCTTATCGCGTGAAGTCATCATGGTCTTACTTCTTCTTGCCTTCCTTGCGGCGGACGTATTCGCCCTGCAGGCGGATACCCTTGCCTTTATACGGCTCCGGCGGACGGAACTTCTTGATCTCGGCAGCCACCTGACCAACGGTCTGTTTGTCAGCGCCGGAGATCACGATCTCGGTCGGCTTCGGAGCTTCGATCTTGATGCCTTGCGGCGCCTTATAGACCACATCGTGCGAATAGCCGAGCGCCAGCTTGAGGTCGACGCCTTGCATCTGCGCGCGGTAACCAACGCCGACGAGTTCAAGCGTCTTCGAGTACCCCTTGGTGACGCCTTCAACCATGTTGGAAGCGCGGGCACGTGCGGTGCCCCACTGGGTACGAGCGTCCGGTGACAGCGACTGAGCCAGCGTCGGCGGGCGCTTACCCTTTGCCTTGGCCGCTTCGATCGTGTCGTTAGCTGCCTGCATGAGGTCAGCGCGCGGAGCAACCGTGAGCTCGTTGTTCTCGAACTTCGGCGTGATGACTTCCGGGAGAACGAGCTCAAGCTCGCCCTTCGGGCCTTTTGCCTTGATCGTCTGACCGGTGACGGTGACAGAAGCACCGGCCGGTACGGAGATCGCAAGCTTACCAATACGGGACATGGAACCTGCCTCCTAGAATACGCGGCAAAGCACTTCGCCGCCGACATTCTTGGCGCGCGCAGCGTTGTCCGACATCACACCCTGCGAAGTCGACAGGATGGAGATACCAAGACCGTTGCGAACGAGCGGAATATCCGACACGGACGAATAGACACGACGGCCAGGCTTCGAGACACGTTTGATCTCGGAGATGACCGGTTGGCCTTCATAATATTTGAGTTCGATTTCGAGGGTCTTGTGACCGTTCTTTTCGATCTCGGCGTAACCGCGGATGTAACCCTCGTCCGTAAGCACGTCGAGGACGCGCGCGCGCAGCTTCGATGCCGGCGACATGACTTTCGACATGCCGCGCATCTGCGCGTTACGGATCCGGGTGAGCATATCGCCGAGGGGATCGGAAATGTTCATCTGCTTCCCTCCTCTCTTACCAGCTGGACTTCACAAGGCCGGGGATCTGACCGCGCGAGCCAAGCTCACGCAGCGCGATACGCGACATTTTCAATTTGCGATAAAACGCGCGCGGGCGGCCCGTCACTTCGCAGCGGTTGCGCACGCGGCCAGGGGCCGAATTGCGCGGCAGCTCGGCGAGCTTCATGCGAGCCTTGAAGCGCTCTTCGAGCGACAGATTTTCATCCATCGCCGCTGCTTTCAGCTTCGCGCGCTTCGCGGCAAAGCGGTTGGCCAGAGCCTTCCGCCTGTTGTTTTTCTCGATTGCGCTCTTCTTTGCCATATTAGCAGTCTCCTGGCGCTAGTTACGGAACGGGAAGCCGCACTCAGCGAGGAGTGCTTTAGCTTCTTCGTTCGTCTCCGCGGTGGTGCAGACGATGATGTCCATGCCCCGCACCTCTTCCACGTCGTCGTAATTGATCTCCGGGAACACGATGTGTTCCTTGATGCCCATGGCGTAGTTGCCACGGCCGTCAAAGCTCTTGCCGTTCAGACCGCGGAAGTCCTTCACGCGCGGCAGCGCGATCGTGGTCAGGCGGTCGAGGAATTCGTACATCTGGTCGCGGCGAAGGGTAACCTTTGCACCGATCAGCATACCTTCACGGACTTTAAAGCCAGCGATCGACTTGCGGGCCTTCGTAGCCACCGGCTTCTGACCGGCGATCTTTTCGAGCTCAGCCAGGGCCGCTTTGATCTTCTTGGAGTCGTTGACGGCTTCGCCCACGCCCATGTTGATCACGACCTTGTCGAGCTTCGGAACCTTCATCGGGTTCGAATAGTTGAACTGCTCCTGCAGTTTTTCCCGGATCTGTTCCCGGTACTTCCGCTTGAGGCGGGGTTCATATGTCTCAGACATCGATCGATTCCCCTGAGCGTTTCGCAAAGCGCGTCTTCCGGCCATGCTGGTCAATCTTGAAACCAACGCGGACAGCCTTGCCGTCGCGCGGATCGGCGAGCGCCACGTTGGACACGTGAACCGGCGATTCGAACGACTTGAGGCCACCCGGATCCATCTGGGTCGGCTTCTGGTGGCGCTTCACGACGTTAACGCCGCGAACCACAACACGGTTCTCTTCCGGCAGCACTTTCAGGACTTCGCCCTTGGTGCCTTTGTCCTTGCCGGCGATGACGATGACAGTGTCACCTTTTTTGATCTTCGCGGCCATGATTACAGGACCTCCGGCGCCATGTTGGCGATCTTCACCTGGTTCTTGCCACGCAGTTCACGCGGAACCGGGCCAAAGACGCGGGTGCCAATCGGCTCACCATTGTTGTTGATCAGAACGGCAGCGTTCGAGTCGAAACGGATCGTGGAGCCATCCGGACGGTTGATGTCCTTGGCAACGCGAACGACGACAGCCTTGCGGACGTCACCTTTCTTCACGCGGCCCGTGGGGATCGCTTCCTTGATCGAGACGACAATCACGTCGCCCACCGAGGCGTAACGGCGGCCAGCGCCGCCGAGCACCTTGATGCACATCACGCGGCGTGCGCCCGAGTTATCGGCGACCCGCAGGTGGGTTTGCATCTGGATCATGCGTCGCTCCCTTCATCGGTCACGAGTTCCCAGCGCTTCAGCTTCGACTTGGGCGCGCACTCGCGAATGGAAACAGTCTGACCCTCGACAGCAGCGTTGTTCTCGTCGTGGGCGTGATACTTGTTCGACTTCCGGACGATCTTCTTCAGCATCGGGTGCGTGAAGGTACGCTCGACTCGGACAATGGCGGTCTTGTCCTGCTTAGCGGAGACAACGACGCCTTTCATAATACGTTTGGGCATGCTCGGTCTCCTTACTTGCCTGCCTGGGCCTTCTCGCGCAGGATCGTTTTGATCCGAGCGATGTCACGACGAACCTCGGTAACGCGGCCCGTCTTTTCCAGCTGGCCCGTGGCTGCCTGGAAGCGCAGGTTGAACTGTTCTTTCTTGAGCTTCAGCAGCTCGTCCTTGAGCTGATCTTCGCTCTTCGATCTCACATCGGCGGCTTTCATGATCAGATCCCCTCGATACGCTTGACGACTTTGGTCTTGATCGGGAGCTTCGCAGCGCCGAGGGCGAGAGCCTGGCGAGCGACTTCTTCCGGGACACCGTCGATTTCGAACAGGATACGGCCAGGAGCAACACGCGTGACCCAACGGTCAACGCCGCCCTTACCCTTACCCATACGGACTTCGATAGGCTTCGCGGTAACCGGAACATCCGGGAACACGCGGATCCAGACCTTGCCCTGACGCTTCATCTCACGAGTGATCGCGCGGCGGGTTGCCTCGATCTGACGTGCGGTGACGCGCTCGGGCTCAAGAGCCTTGAGGCCGAATTGGCCAAAAGCCAGCGTGAAGCCGCCTTTCGACTGACCGTTGATGGAGCCTTTAAAGGCCTTACGGAACTTGGTGCGTTTCGGTTGCAGCATCGATTATGCTCCTGCCGCCTGGGCGCCGGAAGCCGGGCCGCGCTGGTTGGCATTTGCTCGGGCGCGCGACTGGCCGGAGGTCTCAAGGCGCTTGTCCTGAGCCATCGGATCGTGCTCGAGGATTTCACCTTTGTAGACCCACACCTTCACGCCGATGATGCCGTAGGTGGTTTCTGCTTCTGCCGTGCCGTAGTCAATGTCGGCGCGCAGCGTGTGCAGCGGAACCGAACCTTCGGCGTACTTCTCAGTGCGGGCGATCTCTGCGCCGCCGAGACGGCCGGAGACGACAACCTTCACACCCTCAGCGCCGAGACGCATGGCGGACTGGATCGAACGCTTCATGGCACGGCGGAACGAGGCGCGGCGCTCAAGCTGACGAGCGATGTCGTCGGCGATCAGCGTGGCGTCGATTTCCGGCTTGCGGATTTCAACGAGGTTCACGCGGACTTCGTCCGAGGTCATCTTCGCGAGCTCTTTACGGAGCACTTCGATGTCCCCGCCCTTCTTGCCGATCACGAGACCCGGACGTGCCGTGTGGATCGTGATGAGGCATTTCTTGTGCGGGCGCTCGATGATGATCTTCGAGATGCCGGCCTGCTTCAGCTTTTCGCGGATCGCTTTACGGATCGCGAGGTCTTCGTGAAGAAGACGGCCGTAGTCAGCACTGTCAGCGTACCAACGGCTGTCCGAGGTACGGTTGATGCCGAGGCGCAGGCCAATCGGATTAACTTTCTGACCCATTATGCGGCCTCCGCAGTCTGGCTGGTGTCACGCAGGACAATAGTAAGTTGCGAGAACGGCTTCATGATGCGGGCAGCGCGGCCGCGGGCGCGGGCACGAATGCGCTTCATGACGAGGTTCTTACCGACATGGGCTTCAGCAACGACCAGGCTGTCGATGTCGAGACCATGGTTGTTCTCGGCGTTCGCAACGGCGCTCTGCAGCAGCTTGTAGACGTCCTTCGCAGGGCGCTTCGGCGAGAACTTCATCTCATTGAGCGCGCGCTGGATCGGCAGACCACGGATCTGCTGAGCCAGAAGGTTCAGCTTCTGCGGGCTGGAGCGGTACATGCGGAGCACCGCGCGCGACTCGTTAGCCGCCTGCTTCGGAGGATTCTTGGCCTTTGCCATGATTATTTCCTCTTCGCTTTCTTGTCGGCACCGTGACCGTAATAGGTACGGGTCGGCGCGAACTCACCGAACTTGTGACCGACCATCTCCTCGGTCACCGAGACCGGGATGAACTTGTTGCCATTGTGAACCTGAAAGTTGAGGCCAACAAATTGAGGCAGGATCGTCGAACGGCGCGACCAGGTCTTGATCACGGCGCGTTTTTCCGACGCACGGGCCTCTTCAGCCTTCTTCAGGAGGTAGCCGTCGACAAACGGGCCTTTCCAGACAGAACGGGACATGTCTCTCGGGCTCCCTGATTAGCGTTTTGCGTTACGGCGACGGATGATGAGACGATCCGTTGCCTTGTTGTTACGGGTCTTCGGACCGCGGGTCTTTTTACCCCACGGCGTAACCGGGTGACGGCCACCGGAGGACTTGCCCTCACCACCACCGTGCGGGTGGTCGACGGGGTTCATGACGACACCGCGAACCGTCGGGCGCTTGCCCAGGTGGCGGTTACGGCCAGCCTTGGAGCTGACTTCGTTCATTTTGTCCGGGTTCGACACGGCGCCGATCGTTGCCAGGCAGCTGTCGAGCACCATGCGGAGCTCGCCCGAAGCCAGTTTGATCTGAGCGTAACCGGAGTCGCGGCCAACGAGCTGAGCGTAGGTGCCGGCGGAGCGGACCATCTGCGCGCCCTTCTGGGGCTTCAGCTCGATGTTGTGAATGATCGTACCGACCGGGATAGCCTTCAGCGGCAGCACGTTGCCCGGCTTGATGTCAGCCGTAGCGGAGGTGATGACCGTGTCCCCTACTTCAAGGCGCTGCGGCGCGATGATGTAGGACAGCTCGCCGTCTTCGTACTTGATCAGCGCAATGAAGGCCGTGCGGTTGGGATCGTATTCCAGACGCTCGACGGTCGCCGGGATGTCCCAACGGTTCCGCTTGAAGTCCACTTTACGATAAAGGCGCTTCGCGCCGCCGCCCTGGTGGCGAACAGTAACGCGGCCCTGGTTGTTGCGGCCACCCTTGGACGAAACGCCCTCGGTCAGCGCCTTAACCGGCTTGCCTTTGTGGAGACCCGTACGGTCCACCAGCACGAGCTGGCGGCGGCCGGGAGAGGTCGGGTTGAATGTCTTAAGTGCCATTAGCTTCGTCCTTCTCCCTTACAGGCCCGTCGAGATGTCGACCGACTGGCCTTCAGCAAGCGTAACGATCGCTTTCTTCACGTCGGAGCGGCGGCCCTCGAAGCCACGGAAGCGTTTCGTCTTGCCCTTCTGGGTCAGGGTGTTGACCTTCGTGACGCTCACTTTGAACAGGGCTTCGACAGCCTCCTTGATCGCTTTCTTGTCGGCGCCAGGAGCAACCTCGAAGACGATCTTGTTCTGCTCAGCGACGAGCGTCGATTTCTCAGTGATCAGCGGGCGGCGGATCACGTCGTAGTGATGCGGCTTAACCTCGGCCATTATTCAGCCTCCGGAGCAGTGGCGCCTTCGAAGCGGGCTTTGATGCCCTCAGCGGCTTCCTTGGTGATGACCAGGGTGCGGCGACGCAAAATGTCATAAACGTTCAGGCCAGCAACCGGCAGCACGTCGATGTTCGGGATGTTCCGCGCGGCGCGAGCGAAGTTCTCGTTGACCTCGGCGCCCGAGATGATCAGGGCGTTCTCGATGCCAAGGCCTTTGAAAGCCTGGACGAGTTCCTTGGTCTTCGGTGCCGTCAGCTCCGCCTTGTCGAGAACGACGATGGAGCTTTCTTTCACTTTCGACGACAGGGCATGCGCCAGAGCCATCTTGCGGATCTTTTTCGGCAGGTCGTGCGCATGGCTGCGAACGCGCGGGCCGTGAGCAACACCACCACCGACGAAGATCGGGGCGTTGCGCGAACCGTGACGAGCGCCGCCCGAACCTTTTTGGCGGATCGACTTCTTGGTCGTCCGGCTCACTTCAGAGCGCGACTTCGCCTTGTGCGTACCGGCCTGACGGCGAGCGAGCTGCCAGCGCACGGTGCGCTGCAGGATATCGCCGCGGATTTCGTCAATGCCGAAAATCGCGTCGTCCAGCTCGATCTTGCCAGCTGCGTCGCCAGCGAGGGTTTTAACTGAGAGTTCCATTAGCCTTCACCCCCGGCGGAGAGCTTTTCCACAGCCTTGAAGGAACCAGCGGCAGGCGCATCGGCCGGCAGCTTCTTCTTCACAGCGTCACGGATTTCAACGAATGTCCCGTCATGGCCCGGAACCGAGCCCTTCACGAGGATAAGGCCGCGCTCAACGTCCGTGCGAACGACTTCCAGATTCTGGGTCGTGACACGCTCGACACCGAGGTGACCAGCCATTTTCTTGTTCTTGAACACGCGGCCCGGATCCTGGTTCATACCAGTCGAACCGTGCGAACGGTGAGAGATAGAAACACCGTGCGAAGCGCGCAGACCACCGAAGTTCCAGCGCTTCATAGCACCGGCAAAACCTTTACCGGTGGAGAGCGCCGCAACATCGACCAGCTGACCTTCGACGAAGTGGTCTGCGAGCACAGTCGCACCAACTTCCGGCAGGTCGCCGCTGACGCGGAATTCTTTCAGCTTCGCCTTGGGCGCAACACCGGCTTTCGCGAACTGACCGCGCAGAGCCTTGGTGGTGTTCTTGGCCTTCTTTTCGCCAGCGCCCATGATGACAGCTTTGTAGCCATCGGTACGGGTCACCTGACCGCCCTTCTTGGTGGTAACCGAACGCTCTTCTTCAGAACGAACGCCAACAACCTGGCAGCCATCGAGCGACAGAACCGTGACGGGCACGTGGCGGCCATCAGCAGCAAAGATACGGGTCATGCCGACTTTGCGGGCGAGAACGCCAGTACGAGCAGCAGGAAGAGTCATTATCGGCCTCCCTCGAGCTTGATCTCAATACCAACACCGGAAGACAGGTCGAGCTTCATGAGCGCGTCCACGGTCTGCGGGGTCGGATCGACGATGTCGAGAATGCGAGTGTGCGTACGGATTTCGAACTGCTCACGCGACTTCTTGTCGATGTGGGGCGACCGGTTCACCGTGAAGCGCTCGATACGGGTCGGCAGCGGGACCGGGCCACGGACTTCAGCGCCGGTGCGCTTCGCCGTATTCACGATTTCCTTCGCCGACATGTCGAGCGCGCGGTGATCAAAGGCCTTCAGCCTGATCCGGATATTTTGTCGTTCCATCGTTTGGTCCGTCCGCGCAAAAACACTTTGACCCAAGGCGCGATGGCTCGTCAGCATCGAGCGCCTGGGCGGCTGTGTAGATTAATTGTCAGTTTCGAGGGAGCGTTCGCTGTTAAAGAAGCGCAGCCATCCCGGCGAAGTGCGGCTTCTATGCCAGAGAATCGGGTGCGTCAACAGGTGGATTAAAGGAATCTGCAGGCGAACCGGGCTATTTCGCCCTACCCCGGCATACGAGACCGCCTTGGAGCAGGAATCCGGACCCGAGAGCCTTTCCCGCAACAAAAAAGGCCGCCCGAAGGCGGCCTTTCTGATTCTGAAAGCCCCTTTACGGGAACATTCTTATTTCTTGATGGCGGAGACGACGCCTGCGCCGACGGTACGGCCGCCTTCGCGGATAGCGAAGCGCAGACCCTGGTCCATGGCGATCGGAGCGATCAGTTCAACGTCCATCTTCACGTTGTCGCCCGGCAGGACCATTTCCTTGTCAGCCGGAAGCTTCACGATGCCCGTCACGTCCGTCGTACGGAAGTAGAACTGCGGACGGTAGTTCGTGAAGAACGGCGTGTGGCGGCCGCCTTCTTCTTTCGTCAGGATGTAAGCCTCAGCTTCGAACACCGTGTGCGGCGTGATCGAACCCGGCTTGCAGAGAACCTGGCCGCGCTCAACGCCTTCACGGTCAACACCGCGAAGCAGCGCGCCGATGTTGTCGCCTGCCTGGCCCTGGTCGAGCAGCTTGCGGAACATCTCAACGCCCGTGCAGGTCGTCTTGACGGTCGGGCGGATGCCGACGATCTCGATTTCCTCACCGACTTTCACGACACCCTGCTCAACCCGGCCGGTCACAACCGTACCGCGGCCAGAGATCGAGAACACGTCTTCAACCGGCATCAGGAACGGCTTGTCCAGCGGACGCTCCGGGGTCGGGATGTAGTCGTCGACGGCTTTCATCAGCTCGAGGATCGCGTTCTGGCCGATTTCCGGATCGCGGTCTTCAACAGCGGCAAGCGCCGAACCCTTGACGATCGGAATCTCGTCGCCCGGGAAGTTGTACGAAGACAGAAGTTCACGCACTTCCATCTCGACCAGCTCGAGCAGCTCGGCGTCGTCGACCATGTCGACCTTGTTCAGGAACACGACCAGCGCCGGAACGCCAACCTGGCGTGCCAGAAGAATGTGCTCGCGCGTCTGCGGCATCGGGCCGTCAGCCGCGTTCACAACCAGGATCGCGCCGTCCATCTGGGCTGCACCGGTGATCATGTTCTTCACATAGTCGGCGTGGCCGGGGCAGTCGACGTGCGCGTAGTGACGGTTCTCCGTCTCGTACTCAACGTGCGACGTGTTGATCGTGATGCCACGCGCCTTCTCTTCCGGCGCCGCGTCGATGTCGGCATATGCCTTCGCCGTCGCACCGCCAGACTTCGCAAGCGTCATCGTGATCGCTGCCGTCAGCGTCGTCTTGCCATGGTCAACGTGGCCGATCGTGCCAATGTTTACGTGCGGTTTGGTCCGCTCAAACTTTGCCTTGCCCATCGGGCCTCTCCTTTAGTTCTTAACAGGGGGCCCGATTAGGAGCCCGAGACTTCCGAAATGATCTTCTGTGCTTCAGCACGCGGCACTTCGTCATAATGATCGAAGAGCATCGTGAACTGAGCGCGGCCCTGCGACATGCCCCGCAGGTTGGAAACGTAGCCAAACATGTTGACCAGCGGCACCATAGCCGTGATCGCCGTTGCGTTGCCGCGGGATTCAGAGCCCTGGATCTGGCCACGGCGGGAGTTCAGGTCGCCGATCACATCGCCCATATAGTCTTCAGGCGTCACGACTTCGACCTTCATGATCGGCTCCATCAGGCGCGGATCACCCTTCCCTTTCAGCTCCTTGAAGGCGCCGCGGGCAGCAATTTCGAACGCAAGAACGCTGGAGTCCACGTCGTGGAATGCGCCGTCCGTCAGGGTGGCTTTGAAATCGGTCACAGGATAGCCGGCCAGCAGGCCGTTTTCCTTGGCCATTTCGAGGCCCTTCTGAACGCCCGGAACGTATTCCTTCGGAACAGCACCGCCAACGATCGCGCTTTCGAAGATGAAGCCCGAGCCCGCTTCCAGCGGCTCAAACTGCAACTTGATACGCGCAAACTGACCGGTACCACCGGACTGTTTCTTGTGCGTGTAATCGATCTCGGCAGGGCGGCCAATTTTCTCACGGTAAGCCACCTGCGGCTGACCGATATTGGCCTCTACTTTGAACTCGCGCTTCAGACGGTCAATCAGGATGTCGAGGTGAAGCTCGCCCATGCCCTTCATGATGGTCTGGCCAGACTCGAAGTTTGTTTCGACGCGGAAGGACGGATCTTCGGCGGCCAGACGCTGCAGACCAACCGACATCTTTTCCTGGTCAGCCTTCGATTTCGGCTCAACAGCAATCTCGATAACCGGATCTGGGAACGTCATCGTCTCCAGAACAACCGGCTTGTTCGGGTCGCTCAGCGTGTCGCCGGTCGTCGTTTCCTTCAGGCCAGCCAGAGCAATGATGTCGCCGGCAAACGCTTCGGAAATCTCGTCCTGCTTGTTGGCGTGCATCATGACCATACGGCCGACGCGCTCGCGCTTGCCTTTGGTGGCGTTCAGGAAGCCATCACCCTTGGACAGCTTGCCCGAATAAATCCGGGTGAAGGTCAGCGTTCCCATGTAGGGGTCGTTCATGATCTTGAACGCCAGAGCCGAAAACGGCTCATCGTCGCTCGCGCTACGGGAAATGTTCCGCGTTTCAGTCTCATCGCCGGGGGCAAAGCCCATATAGGCCGGCACGTCGAGCGGGCTGGGCAGGTAGTCGACAACTGCGTTCAGCATCGGCTGCACGCCTTTGTTCTTGAACGCAGAGCCGCACATGACCGGAACGAACTTCAGCCCGAGCGTACCCTTGCGGATCAGCTTGCGGAGCGCATCGATGTCCGGCTCCTGCCCTTCCAGGAAGGCCTCCATGGCGGCATCGTCCATTTCGACGGCCGTCTCGATGAGCTTTGCGCGCCATTCTTCAGCCGAGGCTTTAAGGCTGTCGCGGATCTCACGGACTTCCCAGGACGCACCAACCTCATCGCTGATCCACACCCATTCTTTCATGGTGATCAGGTCGACATGGCCCTCGAGGGCGGTTTCAGCGCCAATCGGAATCTGGATCGGAGCCGGCGTTGCACCGGTACGGTCCTTGATCATGTGCACGCAGTTGAAAAAGTCCGCGCCAATCTTGTCCATCTTGTTGACGAACACAACGCGCGGAACCTTGTAGCGGTCAGCCTGACGCCACACGGTCTCCGTCTGCGGCTCAACACCGGCGTTAGCGTCGAGAACGCAAACTGCGCCGTCAAGAACGGCCAGCGAACGCTCAACCTCAATCGTGAAGTCGACGTGGCCGGGAGTGTCGATGATGTTGAAACGATACTTCGGCGACAGCGGCGTCTTGCCGTCCTCGGTGCGCTCCCAGAAAGTGGTAGTCGCAGCGGACGAAATCGTGATCCCGCGCTCCTGCTCCTGAGCCATGAAGTCCATGGTCGAAGCGCCATCATGCGTCTCGCCCATCTTATGGTTCTTGCCGGTATAGTAGAGGATGCGTTCGGTGGTGGTCGTTTTGCCAGCATCAATGTGAGCCATGATGCCGAAGTTACGATAGCGCTCCAGCGGGTATTCGCGGGCCATGTGTTCAAACCTTCGTTTTTGCTTCCCGGAAGGAAGGGCACTCGCCGGGCGAGGTCCCCTGCCGCCCGGCGAGTATAACTGTTACCAGCGGTAGTGCGCGAACGCCTTGTTCGCGTCCGCCATACGGTGGGTGTCTTCGCGCTTCTTCACCGCGTTGCCACGCCCCTGGCTCGCATCCATCAGCTCACCAGCGAGACGCTCACGCATCGTATTCTCGTTGCGGCCAGCGGCGGCGGCGGCCAGCCAGCGGATCGCGAGAGCCTGGCGGCGCTCGGAGCGCACTTCGACAGGAACCTGATACGTTGCACCACCAACGCGGCGCGAACGGACTTCGACGGCCGGCGCCACAGCTTCGAGAGCATTGTGGAACACTTCAATCGGGTTCTTCTTCGAACGGTTTTCGACCAGATCAAACGCACCGTAAACGATGCGTTCGGCAACGGACTTTTTGCCGTCGCGCATGATCTGGTTCATGAATTTGGTTACGATGATGTCCTTGAACTTCGGATCAGGCAGGACTTCACGTTTCTCGGCACGGTGACGGCGGGACATAGTTCTCTCGTCCTATTATTTCGGTTTCTTCGCGCCGTAATGCGAGCGGCGCTGCTTACGGTTCTTGACGGGTTGGGTGTCGAGCGCACCGCGCACGATGTGGTAACGGACACCCGGAAGGTCTTTCACGCGGCCGCCGCGGATGAGCACGACAGAGTGCTCCTGAAGGTTGTGGCCTTCACCGGGGATATAGCACAGCGATTCAAATCCGGACGTCATGCGCACTTTGGCCACTTTCCGGAGCGCCGAGTTCGGCTTTTTCGGGGTCGTGGTGTAAACGCGGGTGCAAACACCGCGGCGCTGAGGACAAGCCTTCAGGGCCGGGGTCTTGGTACGGGTGCGCTTGGGCTCGCGCGGATTGCGGATCAGCTGCTGAATCGTGGGCATTCGGGCCTACTGTCTCTTCGTACGTTGTGGCCCGAGGGCCGGTAATGACGTGTGCCCCGAAGGCCCTCAATCAGGCTTCCGGGACGAGCGGAAATTTGGGGGTCAGCTTCGCCGGAACATTCCTGTTTCCGGTACGGCAGACGGACCTTGGGCCCACTTGCCTCTCTGACGATCCGGGGCGTGTAGACTCGCGCGCGCAGTACGTCAAGGGCGATGGCGCGGCTTTCCGCATGGCCCTGTACCGATTCAGAACGGGGAGATGCCACCCCAGCTCTGATAACACATCCAGGCGACCAACCCGATCGCCGCAACGGCGCAGATCACGCCGACCAACTGCATCCGGTCCAGCTTCATGGTTACGCGCGCTCCGGAAGTGAAAAAGCCTGCCATTGCTGGCAGGCTTTTCCGGTTCATTCAAGGCTGAGAGGATTATTCTCCGGCCGTATCCTTTTCCGGTGCCGGCAGGCTGACGAGGGTAATCCCTTCCTCCGCCTTGGCCATGGCAGCGGCACGTTTCGCCTTCAGCTTCTGGTCGCGCTCGGCGGCCAGACGGCGATACTGACGGATGCCGCCACCGGTACCAGCCGGAATCAGGCGGCCCACGATGACGTTCTCCTTGAGGCCGTCGAGCGTATCGACCTTGCCCTGGATTGCCGCCTCGGTGAGCACGCGGGTCGTCTCCTGGAAAGACGCAGCCGAGATGAAGCTCTTGGTCTGCAGCGAGGCCTTCGTGATACCCAGCAGCAGCGGGGTCGCGGTGGCTTCCCGCAGGTCTTTCTTGCGCGAGCGGCGGATGGCCTCATTGGCCTCCTCGAACTCAATCGCATCGATGTGCTCGCCCGTGATGAAGGGCGTATCGCCGCCATCGGTGATTTCGACCTTCTGCAGCATCTGGCGAACGATCACCTCGATGTGCTTGTCGTTGATCGGCACGCCTTGCAGACGGTAGACCTTCTGCACCTCATCGATGAGGTAGTTGGCGAGCGCTTCAACGCCCAGCGTGGAGAGGATGTCCTGCGGAGCGGGGTTGCCGTCCATCAGGTATTCGCCGCGCTTGATGAAGTCGCCATCCTGAACCGCGAGGTGCTTGCCCTTCGGAACGAGGTAGTCGATGGGCTCGCGCCCCTCTTCTGCCGGAACGATGGTGACCTTGCGCTTGTTCTTGTAGTCGCGGCCGTATTCGACGCGGCCATCGACTTCCGCGATGATCGCGTGATCCTTCGGACGGCGGGCTTCGAAGAGTTCTGCCACGCGCGGAAGACCACCCGTGATATCCTTCGTCTTTGCACCACCCGTTGCGACGCGGGACAGCGTGTCGCCCGGCTCGATCCGGTCACCGTCAGAGACAGAGAGGATTGCACCAACCGAGAGAACATAGTTTGCCGGCGACCCATTGGGCAACTTCACAGGCTTGCCGTTTGCATCCACGATCTGGATCGTCGGCTTGAGATCGGTTGATTTCGAGCCGGTCCGCGCGTCCACGACCACGCGAGCGGAGATACCGGTCGCTTCGTCAGTTTCTTCACGAACCGTCTGGCCATCCACCAGGTCGATAAAGCGGGCTTCACCGCCAACCTCGGAGACGATCGGTTGGGCAAAGGGATCCCAGTCTGCCAGCAGTTTGCCCGGCGAAACCTTTTCCCCGTCCTTGACCATCAGGCGCGTACCGTAGGCCGGGCGGAACGACTGGCGGGTGCGTCCTTCCGCGTCTACTAGTTCCACCTGCATACGGCGGCCGACGACAACGATCGTCTTGTCCTTGCGGGTAACGATCTCGGCGTCGGTGAAGCGCACCGCGCCCTCGAAGCTCGCTTCCAGCGACGACTGGTCAGCAACCTGCGCAGCGCCACCGATGTGGAACGTACGCATGGTGAGCTGGGTACCCGGCTCACCGATCGACTGGGCAGCGATAACGCCGACAGCTTCACCGCGGTTGACCACCGTACCGCGAGCCAGGTCGCGGCCGTAGCACTGGGCACAGATGCCGTTCTTGGTTTCGCAGGTGAGCGGCGAACGCGCTTTCACGCTATCGACACCAGCATTCTCAATCATCGAAGCGATATCTTCGTCGATATAAGTATTGGCCGGAACGATCAGTTTTCCATCGGCGCTCTTCACGTCCAGGGCCGTCACGCGGCCAAGGATACGCTCGCTGAGGGAGACAACAACATCAGCGCCCTCCATGACGGCGATGATCTCGATCCCCTTCTCCGTGCCGCAATCATCTTCGTTGATGATGCAATCCTGAGCGACGTCGACGAGACGGCGGGTCAGGTAACCGGAGTTGGCGGTTTTCAGAGCGGTGTCGGCCAGACCCTTACGGGCACCGTGGGTCGAGTTGAAGTACTCGAGAACGGTCAGACCTTCCTTGAAGTTCGAGATGATCGGAGTCTCGATGATCTCGCCCGACGGCTTGGCCATCAGGCCGCGCATACCGGCGAGCTGCTTCATCTGGTTCTTCGAACCACGAGCACCCGAGTCGGCCATCATGAAGATCGAGTTGATCTGCTCTTTGCCGCGCTTCACCTGCGTCTTGGATGCCGACTCCATCATGGCGTCAGCAACCTTGTCGGTGCAGCTCGACCAGGCGTCGACGACCTTGTTGTACTTCTCGCCGCGCGTGATCAGACCGTCAGCATACTGACGCTCATAATCAGAGACGAGATCCTTGGTTGCGTCGACAAGCTTCTTCTTCGCTTCCGGAATGACCATGTCATCCTTACCGAAGGAAATGCCGGCCTTGCAGGCTTCGCGGAAGCCCAGCTCCATCATCTTGTCACAGAAGATCACCGTCGCCTTCTGACCGCACAGGCGGTAGACTTCGTCGATAATCTTGCCGATCGCTTTCTTGGAGAGAACGGTATTGACGAGCTCGGGGCCGATGGCCTTCGAACGCGGCAGGATATTCGCCACCATGAAGCGGCCCGGCGTCGTCTCGATGATCCGGCGCTCCGGCTCACCTTCGGAATTCACGCCATCATAAAGGGCCTTGATCTTCGAATGCACGGTGACCAAGCCAGCGTCGAGCGCATGCTCGATTTCCGCAAGGTCTGCAAACACCATGCCTTCACCCGGCTCGCCTTTACGGTCGAGCGAGAGGTAGTAGAGGCCGAGGATAATGTCCTGAGACGGAACGATGATCGGCTTGCCGTTGGCGGGCGAGAGGATGTTGTTGGTCGACATCATCAGCACGCGGCATTCCAGCTGGGCCTCAAGGCTCAGCGGAACGTGGACCGCCATCTGGTCACCGTCGAAGTCCGCGTTGAACGCGGCGCAGACGAGCGGGTGCAGCTGGATGGCCTTGCCTTCGATCAGCTTCGGCTCGAACGCCTGGATACCCAGACGGTGCAGCGTCGGCGCGCGGTTCAGAAGAACCGGGTGCTCACGGATAACCTCGTCGAGGATATCCCAGACTTCCGGCTTTTCTTTCTCCACGAGCTTCTTCGCAGCCTTCACCGTACCGGCGAGGCCTTTCGCGTCGAGGCGCGCATAGATGAACGGCTTGAACAGCTCGAGCGCCATCTTCTTCGGCAGGCCGCACTCGTGCAGCTTGAGGTTCGGGCCGACCACGATGACCGAACGGCCAGAATAGTCGACGCGCTTGCCGAGAAGGTTCTGACGGAAGCGTCCCTGCTTGCCTTTCAGCATGTCGGAGATCGACTTCAGCGGGCGCTTGTTGGTGCCCGTGATCGTGCGGCCGCGGCGGCCGTTGTCGAACAGGGCGTCAACCGACTCCTGAAGCATCCGCTTTTCGTTCCGGATGATGATGTCCGGCGCGCGAAGTTCCATCAGGCGCTTCAGGCGGTTGTTCCGGTTGATCACGCGGCGATAAAGGTCGTTGAGGTCCGAGGTCGCAAAGCGGCCGCCATCCAGCGGAACGAGCGGGCGCAGGTCCGGCGGGATAACCGGGATGACCGTCAGGATCATCCATTCCGGCTTGGCTTTCGACTGCAGGAAAGAGTCGACCACCTTGAGGCGTTTGGAGACCTTCTTCGTCTTCAGCTCGGAGGTCGCCTCGCGCAGTTCTTCGCGCAGGGTCTCGGCAAGAACCGGCAGGTCGAGGCTTTTCAGGATCTCACGGATGGCTTCAGCACCGATCATCGCGGTGAAGGCATCTTCACCAAGACGGTCCTGGGCATCCATGTATTCTTCTTCGGTGAGCAGCTGCAGCGGCTCAAGCTCGGTAAGGCCCGGCTCGATGACCACATAGCTCTCGAAGTAGAGAACGCGCTCGACATCCTTCAGCGGCATGTCGACCAGCGTTGCGATGCGGGACGGCAGCGACTTCAGGAACCAGATGTGGGCAACCGGCGCAGCCAGGTCGATGTGGCCCATGCGCTCGCGGCGAACGCGGGCCAGCGTGACTTCCACACCGCACTTCTCGCAGACGATGCCGCGATACTTGATGCGCTTATACTTGCCGCAAAGGCACTCATAGTCCTTCGTGGGGCCGAAGATACGCGCACAGAACAGGCCATCGCGCTCCGGCTTGAAGGTGCGGTAGTTGATCGTTTCAGGCTTCTTGATTTCACCAGAAGACCACGAGCGGATCTTCTCCGGGCTCGCAATCGAAATACGGATCGCCTCGAAGCTCGGGGCGGGCGTATTGGTGTTGAACATATTGGCGACGTCCTGGCGCATAGGTTGTCTGCTCCTTGGGGCGGGCATTTGGAGGATCCGGCTCCCCCTGCCCTGAATAAATCCGGGTCGGCGTGGCCCCGCTTTTTACAGCGGGGCCTGATTTGGGCGGAAAGTCTACTCGGCGGCCACCTGGGCCTCTTCATCCTCGTCGCCGCCGCCATTTTCCTCGATCAGCTCCACATTGAGGCCGAGCGAGCGCATCTCTTTGACAAGAACGTTGAAGCTTTCCGGGATACCGGCCTCGAAGGTGTCGTCGCCACGGACGATCGCTTCGTAGACCTTCGCACGGCCAGCCGTGTCATCCGACTTCACTGTCAGCATTTCCTGCAGCGTGTAGGCGGCGCCGTATGCCTCGAGGGCCCAGACCTCCATCTCGCCGAAGCGCTGACCACCGAACTGCGCCTTGCCGCCGAGCGGCTGCTGGGTAACGAGCGAGTACGGACCCGTGGAGCGGGCGTGGATCTTCTCGTCGACCAGGTGGTGCAGTTTCAGCAGGTATTTGTAGCCGACCGTGACAGGACGGGTGAACGCGACGCCCGTGCGGCCGTCGAACAGTTTCACCTGGCCCGAAGAGTCGAGACCGGCGCGAACCAGAAGGTCGTTGATGTCGTCCTCACGGGCGCCATCGAAGACCGGGGTCGCAATCGGAACGCCGTTCCGGAGGTTACCGGCCAGCTCGATCACTTCCGCGTCGCTTTCCGGCATGTCCTGCTTCTCGCCATAGGCGTGCTTCAAGGCGGCTTTGAGCGCGTTGACGTCATGCTTCTGGTGGAACTCTTCCAGAGCCTTGTCGATGATGTGGCCGAGGCCACGGCAGGCCCAGCCGGTGTGCGTCTCGAGAATCTGACCGACGTTCATCCGCGAAGGCACGCCCAGCGGGTTGAGAACAATGTCGACCGCCGTGCCGTCTTCCAGGAAGGGCATGTCTTCGAGCGGATTGATCTTCGAGATAACCCCTTTGTTGCCGTGACGGCCGGCCATCTTGTCGCCCGGCTGCAGCTTGCGCTTCACAGCAAGGAAGACCTTCACGACCTTCATCACGCCCGGAGGCAGATCGTCGCCGCGCTGAACCTTCTCAACCTTGTCGTTGAAGCGGGCTTCCAGCTCACGGATCGACGCATCGAACTGCTCGCGCAGGGCGAGGAGCTCAGCCTGGGATTTCTCCGACTTCAGCTCGATTTCCCACCACTGGCGCTGGGTCAGCTCTTCAAGAGCGCCTTCGGCGATCTTGCCAGCCTTGAACCCTTTCGGGCCAGCCGCTGCTTCGCTGCCCACGAGCAGGTCGTGGAGACGCGCATAGGTATTGCGCTCGAGGATCGACTGTTCGTCTTCCTTGTCCTCTTGCAGCTTTTCGATTTGCTCACGCTCGATCTGGAGCGCGCGCTGGTCCTTGTCGATGCCGTGGCGGTTGAAGATGCGAACATCCACAACCGTACCGGCGTCGCCCGGCGGCACGCGGAGCGAGGTGTCGCGAACATCGGAAGCTTTCTCACCGAAGATGGCGCGCAGGAGTTTCTCCTCCGGCGTCATCGGGCTTTCGCCCTTCGGCGTGACCTTACCGACGAGGATGTCGCCAGCCTTCACCTCGGCGCCGACGGCAACGATGCCGGCTTCGTCCAGGTTACGGAGGGCTTCTTCACCGACGTTCGGAATGTCGCGGGTGATCTCTTCCGGGCCGAGCTTGGTATCGCGGGCGGCGACTTCGAATTCCTCGATGTGGATCGAGGTGAAGACGTCGTCACGCACGATGCGCTCGGAGATCAGGATGGAGTCTTCGAAGTTGTAGCCGTTCCAGGGCATGAACGCGACGAGCACGTTGCGGCCAAGCGCCAGCTCGCCGAGATCCGTGGACGGACCGTCTGCGATGATGTCGTTCTTCGACACAACGTCACCGACCTTCACGATCGGGCGCTGGTTGATGCACGAATTCTGGTTCGAACGGCGGAACTTGGCGAGACGGTAGATGTCGACGCCCGACTTCGAGCCTTCGAGATCTTCCGTGGCGCGAACAACGATACGCAGCGCGTCGACCTGCTCGACCACCCCTGCCCGGCGGGCAACGATGGCGGCGCGGCTGTCGCGGGCAACGACCGCTTCCATGCCGGTGCCGACGAACGGCGCTTCGGACTTCACGAGCGGCACAGCCTGACGCTGCATGTTCGAGCCCATGAGCGCGCGGTTGGCGTCGTCATTCTCAAGGAACGGAATGAGCGAGGCAGCAACCGAGACAACCTGTTTCGGCGAAACGTCCATGTACTGGATCTCTTCGCGCGGAACCATCGTGGCCTCGCCTGCGACGCGGGCGTTGACGAACTCGTTCATGAGCTCGCCCTTCTCGTTCACCGTCGCGTTGGCCTGAGCGATCGAATAGATGCTCTCTTCCATTGCGGAGAGGTAGACCACCTCTTCGGTGAGCTTACCATTTTTCACGCGGCGGTACGGGCTCTCGATGAAGCCGTACTTGTTGACGCGCGCATGGGTTGCCAGCGAGTTGATCAGACCGATGTTCGGGCCTTCCGGCGTTTCGATCGGGCAGATACGGCCGTAGTGCGTCGGGTGAACGTCGCGAACCTCGAAGCCGGCGCGCTCACGCGTCAGACCGCCCGGGCCAAGAGCCGAAAGACGGCGCTTGTGGGTGATCTCGGAGAGCGGGTTGGTCTGGTCCATGAACTGCGACAGCTGCGAAGAGCCGAAGAATTCACGCACAGCCGCCACAACCGGTTTCGCGTTGATCAGGTCGTGCGGCATCACGGTGTCGATGTCGACAGCGCCCATACGCTCCTTGATCGCGCGCTCCATGCGCACGAGACCGATGCGGTAGTTGTTTTCCATCAGCTCGCCGACCGAACGGACGCGGCGGTTGCCGAGGTTGTCGATGTCGTCGACTTCGCCCTTGCCGTCTTTCAGGTCGAGGATGACCTTCATGACGCCGATGATGTCTTCGTTACGCAGGGTGCGCATGTCGTCCGCAGCGTTCTCATAGTCGCGCACGGCAACCGAGAGACGCATGTTCATTTTCACGCGGCCAACGGCCGAGAGATCATAACGCTCCGGATCGAAGAACAGCTGGCCGAAGAGAGCCTCAGCAGCTTCCTGCGTCGGCGGCTCGCCGGGACGCATCACGCGGTAGATGTCGGAGAGCGCCTCAAAGCGCGTCTCGTTCTTGTCAGCCTTCAGCGTGTTGCGCAGCCAGGGGCCACGGCCACCGGCGTCGATGTCGAGCACTTCGATCGAGTCGATGCCGTAATCGCGCATTTCGGCGATGGTCGCCTCTTCCAGCGCATCGCCGGCTTCGCCGAAGATCTCACCGGTTTCGAGGTTGACGACATCGCGGGCCAGGAACTTGCCGATCAGGGCGTCCGACGGAACGAGGATCTCGTCCGTACCGCCTTCAGCAGTCCGCTTCGCCTTGAGGGCGGTGATCTTCTTGCCAGCTTCAGCAACTGACTTGCCGGTCTTGGCATCGATCAGTTCGAATTCCGGCTTCACGCCTTTCCAGGCGTCGGCGCGGAAGCCGGTGACCCAGCCCTTCTTGTCCAGACGGTAGATCGAGCGGGTGTAGAACAGGTCCAGGATCTGCTCGGTGTCATAACCGAGCGCATAAAGCATCGTCGTCGCCGGCAGCTTACGCTTGCGGTCGATACGGATGTTCAGGATGTCTTTCGCGTCGAACTCGAAGTCGAGCCAGGAGCCGCGATACGGAATGATGCGGGCTGCGAACAGCAGCTTGCCGGAGGCATGCGTCTTGCCCTTGTCGTGGTCGAAGAACACACCCGGCGAACGGTGCATCTGAGACACGATCACGCGCTCGGTGCCGTTGACGACAAAGGTGCCCTTCTCGGTCATCAGGGGGATGTCGCCGAGATAGCATTCCTGCTCTTTGACTTCCTTGACGGAACGGGCGCCGGTGTCTTCGTCAACATCGAACACAACGAGCTGGAGGCGTACTTTCAGCGGCGCCTGGAAAGTCAGATCGCGCTGCACGCACTCTTCGACGTCGAATTTCGGCTGTTCGAATTCGTACGATACGTATTCGAGCGTCGCGCGTTCAGAGAAGTCGGTAATCGGGAAAACCGACTTGAAGACCCCGCCGAGACCATCATCCGTGCGCTTTTCGCGCGGCGTGTTCATCTGCAGGAAGGCCTCGTAGCTCTCGCGCTGGACCTCGATCAGGTTTGGCATTTCGATGGCTTCGGGAATGCGGCCGAAGCTTTTGCGGATACGTTTCTTTTCCGTGAAGGAGAGTGCCATCCCAGGTTCCCAGTCTGTCGGCAAATCCGCACGCCCGCGGACCGCCTGTGATTAGAACGCGAGTACGCGGCGATCCCAAAAAGAGACCGCCGCGCAGATCCTTGAACGGAAGGCGCCTCGCGCGAACACCTCCCGGATACGAAGCAGCAGAGCTTATTTCAGCTCGACTTTAGCGCCTGCAGCTTCGAACTTCTTCTTCAGCTCTTCAGCGTCAGCCTTTGCAACGGCTTCTTTCACGGTCTTCGGAGCGCCTTCGACGAGGTCTTTGGCTTCTTTCAGGCCGAGAGCCGGAACGACTTCGCGGACGAGTTTGATGACTTCGATTTTCTTCGCGCCAGCGTCCGTGAGAACGACGTCGAATTCGGTCTTCTCTTCAGCAGCAGCGGCCGGAGCAGCAGCGCCGCCAGCAGCAGCAACAGCCACCGGAGCAGCAGCGGAAACGCCCCACTTTTCTTCGAGCATTTTTGCGAGCTCAGCGGCTTCCAGAACGGTCAGAGCCGAGAGGTCTTCGACAATCTTTTCGAGATTTGCCATGGTTTCAATTCCTGTTTGGTTCGGTTGTTATGATCTTGGTGTTGCGAAAACGGGTGTCTTATGCGGCGTCTTTCGACGCGTATGCGGACACCACGCGTGCCAGTTGCCCAGCCGGAGCCTGAATGACGCCTGCAACTTTCGTTGCCGGTGCCTGAATGAGGCCGATGAGCTTGCCACGCAGTTGGTCGAGAGACGGCAGTTTCGCGAGGGCTTCGACGCCTTTGGCATCGAGGACCTGCTCACCCATCACGGCGCCGATGATCACGAGTTTCGAATTTTCCTTCGAGAACTCGTCTGCTGCTTTCGCAGCCGCCACCGGGTCCGGCGAGTAGGCGATGGCAACCGGGCCCTGGAAGAGCTCTTGTGCCTTGTCGCCACCTGCCCCGCCGAGCGCGATTTTCGCCAGGCGGTTCTTGACCACTTTGAAGTGCGCGCCGTCCTTACGGAGCAGGCCACGCAGCTTCGTCATTTCCGCCACGGTAAGACCGGTATAGTGGGTCACGACGACCACGCCCGCCCCTTCGAAAACCCCTTTGAGGTTTTCAAGAGCCGCGCTTTTTCCAGCTTTATCCATTGCGGGTCTCCATTGAGGCGTCCGGACCATCCGGCCGCCCTGGTAATCGCCTTCACCCCCGAAAGGGATTCCAGCGCCTGCCCAGGGATTGGCCTGCCCGGCTTGCATTTTCTGGAAAATTCCAGAAAATTCCGAACCGTATCAACGCCTCACCCCGTCTGCACAGGTGGCCTATTGGCCCTTAGCATCCCCCGAAGGGCATGACCGATGGTCTAGGACAGGAAAACGGGAGGCCCCCGATGCATATCAGAGAACTCCCGTCAAGCGGCGGGCATTAACGCTTTTTCCACGGGGCCGCAACCCCCTCCCCTGATTTTTTCACAGGGCAAGAAAAAGCCCGGAGCCGCAACGCAGCTCCGGGCCATATTCATATTCCCGCCTGGGCGCCGCCCGCGACAGGGACCGGGCGATCAGCCTTTGGCTTCGGCCAGGTCGATCGTGACGCCGGCGCCCATCGTCGAAGACAGAGTGACCTTACGCACGAACGTGCCTTTTGCGCCCGACGGACGAGCCTTGACGACAGCAGAGATGAACGCCTGAACGTTCTTCTCGATGTCGGCTTCGGAGAAGCTGGCTTTGCCAACGCCGGCGTGAACAATACCGGCCTTCTCGACCTTGAACTCAACCGCGCCGCCCTTGGCGTCCTTGACGGCTTGAGCAACGTTCGGGGTCACGGTGCCAACCTTCGGGTTCGGCATCAGGCCGCGCGGGCCAAGCACCTTACCGAGACGGCCGACGAGACCCATCATGTCCGGGGTCGCGATGACGCGATCGAAGTCCATGAAGCCACCGCTGACCTTTTCGAACAGGTCGTCAGCGCCGACGACGTCTGCGCCAGCCGCCAGGGCTTCTTCAGCCTTCTTGTCCTTTGCGAACACAGCAACGCGGATCGTCTTGCCCGTGCCAGCCGGCAGGTTGACGACCGAGCGGACTTGCTGGTCAGCATATTTCGGGTCAACGCCGAGGTTCATGGCGATTTCGATCGACTCGTCGAACTTCGCTTTGGCGTTGGTTTTTACGAGCTTCACTGCTTCGGCGATCGTGTAGGTCTTCGTCGTGTCGACGGCCTGTTCGATTGCGCGAGCGCGTTTTCCTTTAGTCGCCATCGTTCTTACTCCACAACCTGAAGGCCCATCGCGCGGGCGGAGCCGACGATGATTTTCGTGGCGGCGTCGAGATCATTGGCGTTCAGGTCATCCATTTTGACCTTCGCGATCTCGCGGACCTGCTCCATCGTCACTTTGCCGACGGTATCATAACCCGGCTTTTTCGCGCCCGATGCCGGTTTCTTGCCGAGCTTCAGGCCAGCGGCCTTCTTCAGCAGAACGGTGGCAGGCGGCGTCTTCGTGACGAAGGTGAACGACTTGTCCTGATAATACTGGATCACGACCGGAATCGGCAGACCTTCTTCCATGCCCTGGGTACGAGCATTGAACGCCTTACAGAATTCCATGATGTTGATACCGCGCTGACCGAGGGCGGGGCCCACTGGCGGCGACGGGTTGGCCTTGCCGGCCGGGATCTGGAGCTTGATCTGCCCCAGTAGTTTCTTAGCCATTTTGTCCTCACAACTTGGCGACGGGGCGGTGGTCTTTCGATCCGCCCGGTTGATAACGAGGCTCCGCGGTTCGGCTGGCAGCCTCCCACGGAAGCGCGGCGTATGACGGAAAGCCCCTGCCCGGTCAAGTCACTCCCATGAAAAAGCCCGGACACCACACGGTATCCGGGCTTCCCAGCTTTGATGCGCTCAGCGCCTACACCAGCGCATAGCCCCGCGCGTTGATGTAGTTGCGCAGCTCCTGCGCGCGGCGGGCTGGATCGGGGTGGGTCGACATGAATTCCGGCGGGCGCTGGCCCTTGGACTGGGAGTCCATCAGCTCCCACAGGCGGATCGACTGTTTCACGTCATAGCCGGCATTGTGCATATAATCGACGCCGAGACGGTCGGCCTCAAGCTCGTGATTGCGGCTGTAAGGCAGGATCACACCGAACTGGACGGCGGCGCCGCCCAGCGCGCCGATGGCGGAGCCATACTTGCTGAGCTCTTCGGAGGAGGCCACCGCGATCTGGCCAACCATCAGGCCAGCCTGCGCTGCCATCGTTACGGACATGCGCTCTGCGGCGTGGCGGCCAGCTACGTGGCCAGCCTCATGGCCCAGCACGGAAGACAACTGGTCGTCATTCTCGGTCAGCTCGGTGATACCGCGGTAAACGCCTACCCGGTTGCCCGGCATGACGAAGGCGTTGACGTCGTCGGTGTCGAACACTGCGACATCCCACTGCTCATGATCTTTCCTCGCGCCCTTCGCAGTCCGGTTCCACACGTTGAGAACGCGGTTTTTGAGGGCGGTGTTGGAGGTCTGCGGCACCTGGGTTTTCATGTCGGACCAGGCCGCCGTCGCCATGCTGGCGACTTCCGCGTCGCCCATCAGCAGGAACTGGCTGCGCCCGGTTTCCGGGTTGGTGGTGCAGCCCGAGACGAAAGGCAGGACCGTGCCGGCCGCAATGCCCGTGATGATGGCCCGGCGTGACATGCGGATGCGCGGGGCGCCCGCAAGAATTTCACCGTCAAAATCAATCCGCTCGACCATACTTGCTCTCCCTGAAGTCCGGCACGCGGGAAGGTTAATCCGCTGCCGGCAAAATGCAATTGCACAGCGTCAGGCTAGGCAGCCACCCGTGAACCCGCGCTGAATAGGAAATGCGTCAGGAACCGACGCTTTCATCGACTAGAATGGCGGCCTGCTCGACCCAGCCTTCGCGGCGAATACGGCCGTTAAAGTTCAAATAGTCGTCCACCCAGGCGATGTTCTCACGGCTCCACTCGGCAATCTGGTCATAGTGGAACACGCCAATGGAATTGAGCACTTCCTGAATGCGCGGGCCAATGCCGCCGATCAGCGTCAGATCATCCGGCGCGCCCTCAACCGGCTTCTCCAGCGCCAGCGGGCGGGCCGGAACAACAGGTTCAGCATCTTCAGCGGCAGCGTCATCTTCTTCCAGACGGCCCAGAATGGTTTCAGCGGCGGAGGGGTAATCCTCGTCCTCATCGTCCGCATCATCCTCATATTCTTCGAAGTCTTCGCCGTCATCATCTTCAGCATAGGCGTCGTCTTCAGAGGCCTCGTCCTCTTCGTAGGCGTCCTCGTCATCCTCCAGGGCAGCTTCGCCCTCATCGTCGGCAGCGATTTCATCAGCGACAGCGGCCGCGTCACCTTCGAAATAGGCAAGCCGACCTTCAAGATAACGGTTGCGCCAGCGCAGGCTGGCCAGTTCTTCCTCGATCGACTCGGTATCTGCAGACTTGGCAGGCGCTTCAGGCTCCGGCGCAGCAACTTCCACGGGCGCTTCGGGGACCGACGCGACAACGGCCGGCGCGACAGGCTGGGAGGCGACTTCGTCTTCCAGCGCCGTTACGCGCTGAGTGAGATAATTGACCTTCCAGACCAGCTTTGGATCGGGTTCAGCGGCAGGCGCGGGTTCAGGTTCAGCCACTGCAGGCGCAGCCGCGACAGCGGCAGCAACCGCTTCGGCCTTCGCAACTTCTGCTGCTTCCAATGCAGCGCGCGCCGCTTGCAGTTCGGCCTCAAGCCCTCCAACGCGCTGCTCAAGCTCAGCCGCGCGCGCAGAAACAGCGGGGTCCACCATGGGCATCGCCGCCATTTCCGGCGCCGGCGCCAGCACGGGCGGCGCAGCCTTCAACTCTTCCAGTTCGGCCCGGGCGCTGTGGAGCGCCGCAACGGTTTCGGCCAGCTGGCGTTCCAGTTCCGGGTCGGCTTGCGGGGAGGCCAGAACAGCTTCCGCCATCTGCGTGCCGCCCTGCCCCGTCAGCAGCTTGCGCTGGGCGGCGAACAGACGTTCGATCTCGTCGCGTGCTTCACCGAGTTCCACGCGCGCCACGTCCCGGTCGACCTCGGCCTTGCGCAGCTTGCCGAGCAGCATCATGCCGCGCAGCGACCAGCCCAACAGCAGCGCCACAAATGCAGCAGCGGCCAGTGCGATCCACATGTGCGCGACAAGCCAGGTCATTCTCTGCTCCGTTCCAGAACTCTAATCCGTACAGGCTGCTGCAGATCAGCGCCTGTGTCTTCTGACTGATTATCCGCCTCACTTGGGAGGGAGCCAGAACTGATAGCAGCCAGACGGGCGCGGGGCACCCCTGCTGCGGCGAGGAAGTCTGTGAGTTCGGAGGCCTGCACGCTGCCGGGCGCTTCAATCTCGAACCGCTTGTCTGTGCTGCAATTGCGGGCAATCCCGGCGATCTCATCGAGCGAGGTACGGCTCTCGCGGGCGAGTGTGCTGCCGGCATCGGCAAAGCGGATATCGCCGCGCGCCAGGACATTCTGAAGCGCGTCCTCGCAGGTCATTCCCGTGTCGTTTACGAGCGCGGGCGTGACATTCTGTGTATGAACCGTGTCTTTTTGAGGCATTTCGGCACCAATCACGGCCTTCCAGGGGCGGCCTGCGCGCGTCATGTCTTCCTTCAGGAAGTAGAGCGTCGAGGCATCTGCCACCCCATCGAACAGGAAGGCGCCGGCCGTTGCATCGAAGGCCATGTCGCCGGACCGGAACTTCGTGAACTCCGGCAGCCCCGCCAGCGCCCCCGCAAGCCAGCCTTCAGCCGGGGCGGCGCCGAGGGTCATCTCGTCAACGACCTCACCGGCAAAGCCGCTCGTGGCCGCCAGCAACGCCCGCCGTTGGGCCTGATCCGGAATGGCGCCCGAAAGGGTGAGGACGCCGGGGCTGATTTCGGCGCGCCAGCGCACATCCCCGGCGATCATCGGCTCGCCCTTGAAGGGCGCCGCGATCGAAGCCAGCGAAGCGGCAACCTGCGAGCGGGTGGCGGGCTCAGCGACGCTGCCCCGCAGGACGACGCGGTGATCGGTGATGGTGACCTCGCCCTGCTCCAGTTGCACAAGGGCGGCCAGGGCGATGCGGGCCACGCCCTGGAAGTTGCCGGCAGGCGCGCCGGCGGCGAGCTGCATCTCATCGGCAACAGCGGCGCGGCCAACAAGGCGCGCCTCTTCCACAAGATGCGCCTGAATGGATTTGGACGGGACACTGCCGGAGAGAACGATCTGGCCATCCTCAGTCTTGCGGGCCCGCCAGATATAAGGAGAAACCGGCTGGGCCGCTTCCACCCGCGCCTCAACCAGCGTGACGCCGCCGAAGATGACCCCGCCTGCCCCGCTGCTGCGCCGGACAGTGCGGGCCGCCTCGATAACCGCATCGGCAGAGGGGGCCGCCCCGGTGATCACCGCGCGCTGGCCATCCATGCGGACAGTGGCCCAGTTTGCCCCGGAAGCCGCCAGCGCCGCCTGCGCCTGCGCCTCCAGCCGTGACTGGAGGTTTACAGCGCTCTGGGGGGACTGATAGATGCCCCACCAGACAAGGAAAGGCAGGGCAAGGAGGGCGAGCCCCCCAAGCAGGTAGTCAAGCAGGCGCATGACGTCGCTGACCTCCCAAATCCAGTAACCCCCAACACTTCCCTCACCCGCCGAGGGATGCCCTAAGCCCAACCTTACCGCAAGATGAACCCAGCAGGCCGCCCGGCGATGAAACAGCCCCTCGAACTGATTACCAGCCCCGCGAACCCTCTGGTCAAGGCCCTGAAAAGCCTGGAACGAAAGAAAGAACGGGCCGAAACAGGCCTGTTCCTGGCCGAAGGCGCCCGGATCGTCAGCGAGGGCCTGGCACAAGGCTGGCAGCCCGAGACCGTCATTATTGCGGCGGATATGGCAGATCGGCCACAGATTGCAGACCTGGCCCGGCAGGCCGCCAAGGCCGGCGCCCGCGTTGTGGCCGCGCCTGAGCGGCTGATGACCAAGATCACCCAGAAGGATAACGCCCAGAGCGTGGTGGCCGCTTTCCGCCAGCGCCACCTGAAACTGGACGCCCTGCCCAAGCCCAAGGGCGCCCCGCTCTATATCGCGCTGTTTGAAGTGCGCGACCCCGGCAATCTCGGCACCATCCTGCGCACCGCAGACTGCGCCGGGCTGAGCGGCGTCATCCTCGTGGGCACCTGCTGCGACCCCTACAGTTTCGAGGCCGTGCGCGCGTCCATGGGATCGCTGTTCGACGTTCCCTTTGCGCAGGCTGATTTCGACAGCTTCAACACCTGGCGCAAGGCGCAGAAGCTGAGCCTGACGGCCGCCTCCGTAAACGGAACGGTGCGCCATGACGGGGCCGACTATCAGGACGGCGCCATCATCATCATGGGCAATGAGCAGGCCGGCTTGCCGCAATGGGCCGAGGCGGCCTGCGATACGCTGTGCCTCATCCCCATGCGCGGAGGCGCCGACAGCCTGAACCTCGCCCAGGCGAGCGCCATCATGATCTATGAAGCCTGGCGCCAGCGGGGCTATGCATGAGCATGAAAACCGAAACCCGCCTTCTGATTGCCGACGACTGGGAAGACTATGCCCTGCTCGACAGCGGCCACCTGCAGAAGCTGGAACGCTTTGGCAGCCAGACCGTGATCCGGCCTGATCCGCAGGCTTTCTGGGAACCCGCCCGGCCCGTGCAGAGCTGGAAAGCGGATGCACGCTTCGTGACCAAGGCGCAGGATGAAGACGGCGCAGGCAACTGGGAAATCCTCTCCCCCCGCGCCAGCGAAGCCTGGCAAATGCGCTGGAACGGCCTGACATTTACCGCCCGGCGCACCGCCTTCCGGCATATGGGCGTGTTCCAGGAACATTCCGTACACTGGCGGTTTGCGCAGGAACAGATCCGCGCCGCGAAACGCCCACTGAAAGTGCTGAACCTGTTTGGCTATACCGGCATGATGTCGCTGGCCTGCGCCGCCGCGGGCGCTGAAGTCGTCCATCTCGATGCCAGCCCGAAATCGAACGGATATGGCAAGGACAACCAGTCCCTCTCCGGCCTCGACGGCCGCACCATCCGCTGGATTGCCGATGACGCGATGAAATTCGTTGCGCGCGAGATCCGCCGCGGCAGCCGCTATGACGGCATCGTGCTGGACCCGCCGAAATTCGGCCGTGGCCCGAAGAACGAAACCTGGCGGTTTGAAGAAAGCCTGCCCGAACTGCTCGACGGCGTGCGCGACCTGCTGAGCGATGAGCCGCAATTCGTGATCGCCACCGCCTATGCCGTGCGCCTCTCCTACCTGGCCGTGGCGCAGGCCCTCGGCGACCGGCTGAAGCCCTATGGCGGCATCATGGAAATGGGCGAAATGGCCCTGCCCCAGCAAGGCAGCGACCGCCTGCTACCCACCGCACTCTATGCGCGCTGGCGCGCGGGCTAACCGGCACCGCCGCGCCGTTCTGAACACTGCCATCAAATCTGCAGCCGGAAGGCCTTTTGGTCGTTCCAATAGCTCGTGCTCATTTCCCGCCCAATCAGCCAGCGACAGACACAACACAAAAGAAAACGGCGGCCCCGAAGGACCGCCGTTCCCTAAAGTGCTTTCGCAGACTTATTAGAAGTCGAGCGTCAGGCCGACGAAGACGTAGCGGCCAAGAGCGTCGTAGGTCTGCGGGTAGGTGTTGCCGTTACCCGTGGTGCCGACCGAAGCCGAGAGCGGCGGATCTTGGTCCAGAACGTTGTTCACACCGAAGCGGAACGCGGCCCAGTCTTTGACAGCCCAAGTGCCCGACACGTCGAAATAGTTGACGGCATCGAGGGTCGAGTCCGGACGACCAGTTGCGCCGGTGTCGAGGTCGACTTCACCAATGTGGCGCCAGGTCAGGTTCAGACCGAGGCCATCATACGGCGTTGCCCAGGCAAGGCGGGCACGGTGACGGTATTCCGGGGTCGGCGTACCGCAATCGTTACCGTATTTGCCAACGCAGTCGTATTCGAACGCAGCGTTGCCAGCCGGGTCAACCGTGAAGCTGTCGAGGATGGTGCCGTTGTAGGACAGGTTCAGACCACCGAAGGAACCGATGCCGAAGGTGTATGCACCTGCGATATCGAAGCCGGAGGTCGAGATACCACCGATGTTCTTGTTGAGGTCAACAACATTGCCCTCACCAACCCAAAGCTGACCGTTTGCATTACGCTGGATCAGCTGGCAGGCGTCTTGATCGTCATACACATAGCAGAGCTGCAGAGTGACGCTGGCACCAACCTGCGAAATCGCCTGAGTGATATCAATGTCATAATAGTCAACAGAGAGGTTCAGACCAGGGATGAAGCTCGGCGTGGCGACGAAGCCAAGCGTGAGCGTCTCGGCTTCTTCCGGCTCGAGGGCCGGATCGCCGCCCTGCAGGAAGTTGTACTGGCCGGCCGGCGAAGTGAGCGAGCCATTGTTGGCCTGGATGGAATTCACCTGCCAGGGGTTCGTACCAAGGCAAGCTGCGCCTGCCGTGCCATCGTCTGCCGGATCGGTGAAGTCACACGGATCATCATCCAGGTCGAACAGGTTGAAGCCCTGCGACTGGAAGAGGTCGATGACGTTCGGAGCGCGGACAGCGTTCTGGAAGCTTGCGCGCAGACGCAGATCCGAGGTCGGAGCATATTCACCGCCAACCTTCCAGCTGTTCGAGCTGATGCCCGTCGAGTAGTCGGAGTAGCGATATGCACCGTCTATTGCGAGCAGTTCGATGCCCGGACGGCCTTCAACCAGCGGAAGCTGGAATTCGCCGAACAGGTCGTAGCTGTCGATCGAGCCGGACAGCGGCAGCGTCGGGCCACCCTGACCAGCGCCATCGCCGGTTGCGAAGCTGACGTCAACCGTCTGGTCGATCGCGTCACGGCGATACTCGATACCACCTGCAACCTGCAGACCGGTCGAAGCCGTCGGCAGTTTCCAGCCATACTGGCCGAGGTCACCCGTGATCGACGCGGTCACCACTGCTTGCTCGGTCGAGCCGTTCTGGAGAAGCGGAACCTGCAGATAGTTCAGAGCGGCATCGTTAACGCCACCGATCTCGAAGATGTTCCACGGCACGCAGTTCGCGTCCGTGCCGTCGTCGAAGCTACGGCAACCGATTTCGCCAGCAGCCAACTTGCCCGATCCGTCGCCGGTGATCACGTCGAGTGCGCGGTTCAGGCGAACGGTCGAGAACTCGTTCCGGTAAGAGCGAGCCAGTTTCACGCGCGAGAACTGAGCCGACACGTCGTAGGAGAAACCCGGAGTGTTATAGAGCGGGCCATTGAAGCCGATCACAGCGCGGTAGGTTTGGTAGCCGAGATGGTCCTGACGACCGCCACCTTCAACGTTCCGGCGGCCGATATAGGCCGGCGAGACGCCGTTGAACGGCGTCATCGACACGGTGCCATCTTCGTTGAGGGTCGGAGCGCCGCCCGTCAGAGCGTTCTGAACACCGAGGGTTGCGTTGATGTAGTCCTGGCCGCCATTCGGATTGAGGGCAAGGAATTCAGCGACATCATCCGGATCGTCGATATCCGGCACCAGGTCGACTTCGCAGAGTTGCGAACGCTGGGTCGCGCTGAGCAGCGGGTTGTCACAGCCGATACCGAAGGTCGAGAAGAAGTTGCCCGACGGAGCGATCTGCGCGTTGGACTTGTAGTCCATGAACATGAAGTTCGCGTAGGCGTTCACATAGGGGTTGATCTCGTACTCGGAGAAGAAGCCTGCAGAGTAACGTTCATCCGGACGCTGGAAGAAGTTGGTCGGCCCGAAGTTGTAGTTATCCGTTGCCGCATAGGGGCGGAAATCACCGGTCGCCTGATCAATCGTGTAGTTGAAGCTTGCAAAGTCGGTGAAACGACCCGGGTAGGAAGTGCCCGAACCGCCGCAGGTGAAGTTGCCAGCAGAAATGCCGCCGATCGAACATGCCGAATAGTCGTAGAACTTCTGTAGCACGGCGTCGTTGTTACGGTAGCCAACATAGCCCGTGAAATGGCCACGTCCATCTTCGGTGGAGGCACCGATGACACCGGTGATCTCTTTGGACCAGCCGAGCGACACGTTGTCTTCCGGAACCTGGAACTGAGACGGGTTGGTTTGCGAGAACTGCTCGAGGCTGCTGATCAGGTTGCCGTTGGTGTCGTAATCGTTCTCATGGTTGAAGAAGCCATACTGAGCGTCGACCTGAACGCCTTCGAAGTCTTTCTTCATGATGAAGTTGACAACGCCGGAGATAGCGTCCGAACCGTAGACAGCCGAAGCGCCGCCGGTCAGCACGTCAACGCGCTCGACGAGCTGGCTCGGGATCAGGTTGAGGTCGGCAGCCGGATCGTTCGGCGAGCCGTAGGGCATACGCTTGCCGTCGATCAGGACCAGCGTACGGGTCGAGCCGAGGTTACGCAGCGAGACCGTTGCGGTGCCCGAAGCGCCGTTCGAAACGGTCGAGTTCTGAGCGGCGAACGCCTGCGGCAGCTGGACGACCAGGTCTTCAACGCGTGTTGCACCCTGCAGCTTGAAGTCTTCGGACGAGACCGACGAAACCGGGCTGGTGGTGGTCAGGTTCGGCTGCATGATGCGCGAGCCGGTGACCGTGATCATCTGCTGACGAGCTTCGGCCTCTGCCGGTGCCGTATCAGTCGTTGTCACAGCCGCGTCATCTTCTTGTGCGATGGCGGGGACCGCAGATGCAACAAACATTGCACCAGCAATCATCGACGACATCAGAAGACGTGTCTTGAGGTTAACTTCACTCATAAGTGTGCTCTCTCCCATTAAAAAGGCCCGCCATCAAAGCGATGAATAGCGAGCGTTCGCCTAACCCTCCAGGCGAACGATTGCATCGAGTTAAGGTTTGCTCCCCCCTGCAAGTCAATTGCCGTTTGCGAAATTTGTCATGAAACTGGCAAACTGTGGCAGCCACGCCTCACTTCGCGACATCTGACGGTTAACAAGGCTTTATTATTGGCTGCGCGCAAAAGATTATGCCCATCCGCCACTTTGCGGATCAACAAGCCCCACGCCGGCCCCTTCCCCCACCATTCGCGCATAAAAAAGCCCGGCCAGAGACGCCTGGCCGGGCTTTGGAAGCTGATTGAGCCCTGACTCTACTGCGCCGTCATGCCATCGCGGCAGAGGAAGCGGGAGCGATGGATATCCTTTGCGTTGTCAGCCCAGCCCGTCAGGGTCGGGTCGACAAGGTTCTGTGTGACCTGCACCCACATCGGTGTGATCGGATACTCTTCCAGCATGATGCTTTCAGCCTGCGCGAACAGCTCTGCGCGCTTCGTCAGGTCCAGCTCCTGGTTCGACTCGGCCAGCAGGCGGTCATAGTCGGCATTGGCATAACGGCCATAATTCTGCTGACCGGTCGTCGACTGGAGCAGATAGAGGAAGTTGATCGGGTCATCGAAGTCCGCCAGCCAGGCGCCGTCGGAGACCTGGAAGTCATTCTGGCGCAGGCGAGCGTAGAGCACCTTCGTATCCTGGCGCACGATGACGGGCTGTACCCAGTCGGCAATCTCGGCCCAGTTCTGCTGCGCCACCGGGGCGACTTTCGGGTTGTCCCCGGTCGAGCGGTGGGTGAACTCGAATTTCAGCGGGTTGCCCGGGCCATAACCGGCCTCTTCCAGGAGGCGGCGCGCTTCCACAAGGCGCTCCTCCCGCGGGGTATCTTCCCAGGAAACATGCGGGCGCGGCACATCATAGTTGCTCATCGCCGGCGGCACGAACGTATAGGCGGCCTGGAACCCCGGCGTCATCACATTGCGGACCATGAACTCACGGTCTAGCGCCATGGACAACGCCTTGCGGACACGCACGTCATTAAAAGGTGCGCGTTGCTGGTTGAAGGACCAGTAGGTGGTCAGCAGACCCGGCGATGTGCGGACCCAGCCGGGGAACTTTGCTTCCACCTCGGCCTGACGCGGGCCTGAGAAGACGTTGTTCACATCGAGTTCACCGGCCGCGATCTTGTTCTCGTAAGCCGCTTCGTTCTCAATCTCGAAATAGACAACGCGGTCGAAGCAGGCCTCGGTGGCGCCAAAGCCGGTCGGATTCTTCTCCGCCACCAGCTGGTCGCCGGTGCGCCAGTAAACAAGCTTGTAGGGGCCGTTGACCACAATGTTCTGCGGCTGGATCCAGGCGTCGCCATAGGCTTCGACCGCCTGGCGCGGCACAGGGAATGTGGTGTAGTGGCTGAGCAGACCGGGGAGATACGGCGCCGGATATTCCAGCGTGATCTCGAAGGTCTTCTCATCAATGGCGCGTACGCCCATTTCTTCAGGCGGCAGCTCGCCGGAGTTCACTTTCTCCGAATTCTTCACCAACCACAGCATCGAGGCATATTGAGAGGCGACGGTCGGGTCCTGGATGCGGCGGAACGCGTAGACAAAGTCATCTGCGGTAACGGGAGCGCCGTCCGACCAGTAATAATCGCCGAGTTTGAAGGTCCAGACGGTGCCGGTGTCATCGACTTCCCAGCTATCGGCCATGCCGGGAACCGGCTTGCCGTCAGCGTCGTCGGTGGTCAGGCCGATCATCATGTCGCCGATGACAATGTTTTCCCAGGCCGCCGACGATTTATGCGGGTCCAGCGTATCGACCTTGGCGGAAATGCCCCGGCGCAGCGTGGGCACATCGCCCGCTGAGTTGCCGCCGCCGCCACAGGCAGCCAGCGTCAGCGCCATGATCGCACTGGCCGCGCCGGCCAGCAGGGTTTTCATTTTCATCGGTTCATGCCTCCTTGATCTTCCTGTCTCGTTCGAGATTTGCCAGAACTGGTGCCAGACGGGCGGCAAAAAGCAAAGTCTTGCCCGCACAGAAGTGAACGGGAGTTGATCCATGCTGCGTAATCTGGCCGCCATGACACTGTTTGCCGCCTGCGCCACAGGCGCGGCCCTCGCACAGGAGGCCAGCCTGGATGCAGTGCTCGCCTGCCGGGCGATTTCTGACCCGACCGAACGGGTCGCCTGCTACGACACAGCCGTGGGACGGCTGGAAGAAGCGCAAGCCGTGGGCGATGTCAAAGTCATCACGCGCGCTGAGGTGGAGAAGGTGCAACGGGAGTCTTTCGGTTTCCGCATCCCTTCCCTGCCGACCTTCTCGAGCGGCGACAGGAATGATGGCGAACTTGATCGCGTTATCGAGCCGGTGAAATCGGTGTCGAGTTCGGGCGGCAAGCTGCGAATCGTTCTGGAGAACGGCTCCATCTGGCAACAGACTGACGACAAGGCGCCCCGCGCGCGCAACGTGAAATCCGCAGAAATCTACCAGGCCGCCATGGGCAGCTACAAGATGAAGCTGGATGGTGGCCTGGCCTTCCGGGTCCGCAGGGAAAACTGATCAGACGAGCGTGAAGCTCGATCGTGGCGTCGGCTCTGCATCGGCAGTGCCGACCGCGCCGCGCCTCACCAGATCAATCATATGGCCGAGCACACTCATCGCGGCGGCCGGATGCAGGCGCTTGTCGACATCAGCGTAAAGCACCGACACGATATCAGGAATGCTCGTCTGCCCGGCTTTCATCTGGCCAAGGATCGCCGCTTCACGGGCGCGCCGGTGGGCGGCATATTCGCTGATGAAAGTCTCCACGAACGCCCTGCCCTGCACCGGGCTGCCATGCGTGGGCCACAGCGTATCGAACGACCGGGCACGGATCTTTTCGAGACTTTCCATATAGGCGCCCATGTCGCCATCTGGCGGCGAGACCACAGTGGTGGACCAGCCCATGATGTGATCGCCTGTGAAACAGGCATTCTCTTCGCGCAAGGCAAAGCAGATATGGTTTGACGTGTGGCCGGGCGTTTCGATCGTTTCAAGCGTCCAGCCGTGGCCGGAGAAAACGTCTCCGTCTTTCAGCTCCACATCCGGCACGAAACTCGCGCCGCCTTCGCCGCCCTCATCGGCAGCGGTTTCAACGCCGCCATGCATTGCATAGGTCTTGCAGCCAGCCCATTCGGCCAGTGGGCGCGCCAGCGGCGCATGATCGGAATGGCCGTGCGTGACCAGCACATGCGTGATGGTCTCACCCGCAAGCGCCGCCTTGAGCGCGTCAAAGTGTTCGGCAAGATCCGGCCCCGGATCAATCACCGCGACTTCACCACGCCCGATGATATAGACACCTGTGCCGGTGTAAGTGAACGGGCCGGGATTGTTGGCAATCACACGCCGGATCAACGGCGACACCTGGTCCACCTGTCCGTATTCGAACTTGATTTCCCGGACAAACGGAATGGCCATACATATCCCTCGGGTGACTGGTCAGATCGGGATCAGCGCTTCTTCGCCGCGAACTTGTCGGCAAAGGCGCGGGCCATGCGGCGCGTGGCGCGCAGCTTGGCGCCAAGCTTCAGGGCAACGGGCGGGCCCATATCGGTCTTGTTGGCGTCAACGATGAAGATCTTGCCGGAGGCACGGTCGCGCAACACGTCCACGCCGCCCCAGTCGAGGCCGATCTCAGCCGCGAAGGCTTCGATCACGGCGATCTCTTCAGGCGAATAGCAGTTGCGCGGCTCGTCGAGCAGCACCTGCACATTCTCATTGAGGAAGCGACGCTCCAGCGGACGGCGCTTGCGGAACACGATGACCGGCGTTCCGCCGACGAGGCAGCAGCGCAGGTCTTCGACCAATCCGCCGGCAATCTCGTTGTCGATCAGGCGCTGATAGGTCTTCCCCTCGACAGGCGCGTCCAGCGGGCCCTCGAGGACGCGGCCATCATGGGCCGCGTTCAGCTCGGACTTCTCGACCATGCGGCCGGTGAAGGTGGTCGGGTCGACCGCCAGGGACTCGCCGCTGGCCTTCTCGAATGCAGCCGAAACGCGCGATTTGGAGATGTCGGTGCAGCCGAAATTCAACACGCGGGCGCCGGGTTTGACCGCCGGCACATCGTTCGAGGTTTCGGTAGAGTCGTCGAACTGCATCACGATGTCAGCGGTGGAGATATCGTCCACCAGCTTGGCGCCCGACACATGCATGACCGACCAGATGAAATACCAGGGACGCGGCTTGTCGGGATAGAACGCCATGGTGGGGCGTTTATGGCCGGTGAGGAGGCGCCAGGTGCGCCAGTTCTGGACGAAGAAATAGAAGCAGAACCAGGTGAAGATGCTGTGGGCGAGTGCGAGGTCGGGGACGATACGGTGGCCGGTCTTCTTGACGAGGATCGTACCCGCCTCGATCTTGAAGTCATCGGTCCACAGGCGGCCTGACATACGCTCTACTCCTGATACGCCGCCCCCGGCGGAATCTCTTCGGTCAGAGCCCTCGCACGGCTCGGCGTCTGCATCAACACCCGCTTTACGGCGCAAGTGTAGTCCCCGCTGGAATCAGAGCAGCTCGCGAAGGCTGGAGAGATCATACCCTGCCCCGGCCGCCGCGTCGATGATGTCATCGCCGGCGCCCTGCCCGGCATGGACCAGTGCCCAGGCCGTGATGCAGCGGGTGCCGGTCCGGCAATAGGCCAGGACAGGCTGAGGCGCTTCGTTCAGGATCTGCGCCATGCGTTCGACAATCTCAGGCGTCGGCGCGCCGGAAAACGGCAATGCGGCGAAGGTCAGGCCAAGGGACTCAGCTTTTACGCGAATCGGACCCATCCGGGGCTGGTCCACGCCGCCCTCGCCATCGGGGCGATTGGCAACGATTGTCTTGAAACCGGCCGCGGCAATTTCTTCCACGTCGGCTTCGGAAATCTGGGGCGCTACAGCAAAGTCAGCAGTGACGCGGCGGATGTCAGCCATACTCAAAAATCTCCTGCTCCTGCAGCCATCGCTTGATCGGCGAGCCCGACAAGTTAAGGAGTGTTGGGGGCGCTGCCAAGGAGGCGGCTGGCCTCGGCCGTGCAAACTCTTGTGATAAGAGGCTTTTTCTCACGTGACGACGCTCCAGCGAGCTTTTCGGCGTATTCCATGGGGCTATCTGCTCCGGCGCCTTCTCATTGCCATCCCCACAATGCTGGCGATTATTACGGTTGCCTTCCTGATGATGCGCGCTGCGCCGGGGGGACCTTTCGATGGCGAGCGCAAGCTGCCGGCTGCCACAGAACGCGCCATTGCGGAAAAATTCGGCCTCGATAAGCCGCTTCACGAGCAATATTTCGACTATGTCGGCGGCGTGCTGCAGGGCGACTTCGGCCCCTCTTACAAGACCCTCGGCAAGAGCGTGAACGACCTGATCGGCGACGGACTGCCGATCTCCATGACCATCGGCGCATTCACCATGGTTGTGGCCCTCATTATTGGCACGACGCTGGGAATATTCGCCGGGCTCAGGCAAAACTCGGCGGCCGATTACGGGGTCATGGGCTTTGCGATGTTCGGCATCTCGGTGCCCACCTTCGTGACCGGCCCGATCCTGATCCTCATCTTCTCGCTGGGAATGGGCATCTTTGCGGTCGGCGGCCTCGGCACATGGCCCAATATAGGCATGAGCCTGCACAACATGACCCTGCCGGTGGTTACCCTCGCCCTGCCCCAGATCGCCATCATCTCGCGCCTGATGCGCGCCTCGATCATCGAGACGATGCGCTCCAACCATATCCGCACAGCCCGCGCCAAAGGCCTTGCCGAGCGCGATGTGATCGTCCGCCACGCCCTGCCCGCCGCGCTGCTGCCGCTGGTGTCCTATGCGGGCCCGGCCATGGCCGGTGTGATGACCGGCTCGGTCGTGATCGAAAAGGTCTTCGGCCTGCCCGGTCTCGGCAGCTATTTCGTCGATGGCGCGCTCAACCGTGACTACACCCTCGTGATGGGCGCGATCATCGTCTACGCCGCCCTGATCATCGTGCTCAACCTCGTCGCAGACATCCTCTACGCGATGCTCGATCCGAAAGTGAAATACGACTGATGGCCCAGATCGATCCTGTTCTTGATCCCACGGGCCGTGTCGAAGCGGTCAAGACGGCCATCAGCGGTGGCCGTTCGCTCTGGGATGATGCCCGCGCCCGCCTGCTGCGCAACCGCGCTGCCGTCACCTCGATGTGGATCATCGGCTTCCTGGTGCTGGTCGCCGTCTTCGGGCCGATGGTCTGGGTGCATGACTACCGCACCATTTCGGACCTGCGCACCATCGCGCCGACCCTGGAGAACTGGCACATCTTCGGCACCGACCTGCAGGGCCGGGACCTCTTCGCCCGCACCATGATCGGCCTGCGCATCTCGCTGATGGTCGGCGTTGTGGCGACCGTCGTCTCGCTCATCATCGGCGTCAGCTGGGGCGCAACCGCCGGCTATATTGGCGGACGCGTGGACAATCTGATGATGCGCATCGTGGACGTGCTCTACGCCCTGCCTTTCATCTTCTTCGTGATCCTCCTGCTGACCGTGTTCGAGCGGAATATCGTGCTGATCTTCGCCGCCATCGGCGCCATCGAATGGCTGACGATGAGCCGTATCGTGCGCGGCCAGACCCTCGCCCTGAAGGGCAAGGAATTCATCGAGGCCGCCCGCGCCGCCGGTGTCTCCCGCGCCGGCATCATCACGCGCCACATCCTGCCCAACGTGATCGGCCCGGTGGCGGTCTATGTGACGCTGACCATCCCGGTGGTGATCCTGGCGGAAAGCTTCCTCTCCTTCCTTGGCCTCGGCGTGAACGAGCCGCTGACCTCGCTCGGCGTGCTGATTTCCGACGGCGCCAAGATGATGGAAGACAAGCCCTGGATGCTGCTGCTTCCGGCAGGCGTCATGTCAATCACCCTGCTCGCCCTGAACTTCATCGGCGACGGCCTGCGCGACGCGCTCGACCCGAAAGAGCGCTAACACCCGCCAGCAATTGACAGCGGCGTTCAGACCGGCAGCGTGCGCAGGCACGTTTTGCCGGAAAGACCCACCCGCATGTCACAGCTACAGCCCCGGACCTTCGCTTCCTTCGACGGGACGCCGATCAGCTATCAGACGCTCGGCGACGGCCCGCCGGTCCTGCTGCTGCATGGCTTTACCGGCAATGCGGAGATCAACTGGCTCGGGCCCGGCATCGCGCAGAAAATTGCCGCCGCCGGTTACGCCGTCATTGCGCCGGACCTGCGCGGCCATGGCGCCTCCCCGGCCAGCACCAACGCCGCCGATTGGCCACGCGACGCCATCGCGCGCGACCAGATCGCCCTGATGAAACATCTGGGCCAGCAGCCCTATGGCGTGGTGGGCTATTCGATGGGGGCGCTGAGCGCCCTGCGCTACCATTTGCTCTCCCGCGCGGGCGCCCGCCTCATCCTCGGCGGCATTGGTGATGCAGCCGCCGACGAGACCGACACGAAGCGAAACGACGCCTTCCGCGCTGCGCTCGATGCGGCCATCGCCGGAGCCGACACGCCTGAAGCCGCCAGCATGCGCGCCCGCGCAGCGGCGACCGGCGGCACGCTGGAAGGCTACCGTGCGGCGCTATCCGCCCGCCTCTATACCGGGCGCGACCTGCTGGAGACTTTCAAGATTCCCGCGCTGGTGCTGACCGGCGACAAGGACACCGACAATGGCTCCGGCCCAAATCTCGCGCAGATTATTCCCGGCGCGGAGCATATTACCCTGAAGGGCAACCATATCACCGCCGTGGGCGATCCGGCATTCCCCGAAGCGATCATTGCCTTCCTGAACGCCGGGCGCTGAACCTTATTCGGCGCGCCCGTCCACCCGCCAGGGCGGGAAGCGGCGGGCCTTGCCGGCAGTGTAAAGGCAGATGCGGTTGCCCGCGGGATCGCGGTACCAGGCCTCCGCCCACAGCCAGCTTTGCTCGACCGGGCCTTCTGCCGGATGAATGCCGTGCATGCAGAGACGGCCCACCTCCGCTGCCAGGTTCTCGACCTCGAAATAGACGCGGACGCCTTCGCCCTCGGCCACGCTGTCAACGCTGTGCAGCGAGAAGGTGGAAGGCTCGCCGCCCTCGCCTGCCGGACATTCGAACCGGGCGTAGCGCGGCCCGGAATCAACGATCCGCGTAAGCCCCAGCGCCATGTAGAATGCGCAACTTGCCTCATAGTCGATACAAGGGACGGTCACCTGGTTCAGTCTCATCCGCGGGCTCCTGCTCTGCGCAGGATATGGCGACGGGCGCGGCGCGCGCCAAGGCGCCGTAACAATTGCTCAAGCGTCGCTTTACCGCGCCTGATCGCTGAAGGCTGGCCCTCCCCCGCCATATGGCTGTAAAGTCCCCATGGCAGGCAGATGCCCAAAGGAGACGCGCGATGAAATGGCAGGGCGGACGCAGAGGCGGCAACATCGAAGACCGGCGCGGCATGAGCCCCGGAGCAGCGGTTGGCGGCGGTGGCATTGGCGTCATCATCATCGCCCTGATCGGCTATTTCGTCTTTGGCATGGAGCCCCAGCAGATCGCCGAAATCGCCAGCCAGCAACCTGGCACCGCGACCCAGCAGGCAGGCGTTGAAGGCACGCCGGAAGACGATGCCGGCCTCTTCGTCGATGTGATCGGCGCCAATATCAATGATGTCTGGAGCCGCTCGCTGGACGGCTATACCGAGCCGCGCGTCGTACTCTACGAGCAGGGCACCAATACCGGCTGCGGCTTTGGCCAGGCGGCGATGGGCCCCTTCTATTGCCCGGCCGACCAGACCGTCTATCTCGATCTCGGCTTCTGGCAGGACATGCAGACCCAGCTGGGCGCCTCGGGCGCGGACTTTGCCAAGGCCTATGTCATCGCGCACGAGTTCGGCCATCATGTGCAGACGTTGACCGGCGCCTCGCAAAAGGTGCGCCAGGCACAGCAACAGGCGCGCAACCAGGAAGAAGCCAACCAATACTCCATCGCGCTGGAACTGCAGGCTGACTGCTATGCCGGCTTCTGGGCGGCGAATGCGGCGCGCATCTCCGGCGGCGCCGTGGCGCTTGAACCCGGCGATCTGGAAGAGGGCCTGAAAACCGCCAATGCCATTGGCGACGACATGATCCAGAAACGGATGCAGGGCCGCGTGACGCCAGAAGCGTTCACCCATGGCACCGCCGAACAGCGCATGACCTGGCTGCGCCGGGGCTATGACAGCGCCACGCCGGACGCCTGCAACACATTCAACTGATCCGCTAACAGATCTTTCACTTGCATCAAAAATTAAAGGGAGCACGCCGATGAGCGACGGCCAGTACAAGGAATTTGAAACAGCGCAGGTTCATGCGGGCACCCCGCCGGACCCGGCAACCGGCGCGCGCCAGGTGCCTATCTATCAGTCTACCTCCTATGTGTTCCGTGACGCGGATCATGCCGCCGCCCTCTTCGGGCTTCAGGAAGTCGGCTACATCTATTCGCGTCTGACAAACCCGACCATTGGCGCCCTGCAGAACCGCCTTGCTGCGCTGGAGGGCGGCGCGGGCGCTGTCTGCTGTTCCTCGGGCCACGCCGCGCAGATCATGGCGCTGTTCCCGCTGATGGCGCCGGGTCGCAACATCGTTGCCTCCACCCGCCTCTATGGCGGCACGCTTACCCAGTTCACGCAGACCTTCAAACGCTTCGGCTGGTCTGCCAAACTTGTCGACACTGAAGACCTGGCCGCCGTGAAGGCCGCGATTGACGAGAACACGCGCGCCATCTTCTGCGAAACCATCGCCAATCCCGGCGGCTATATTTCCGACCTCGACGCGCTGGCAAAAATTGCAGACGACGCAGGCATTCCGCTGATCGTCGACAACACCACGGCAACGCCCTATCTCTGCCGCCCGATCGAGCATGGCGCCACGCTGGTCGTCCACTCTCTGACGAAATACATGACTGGCAATGGCACCGTCACCGGCGGCGCGATTATCGACTCCGGCAAGTTCGACTGGTCAGCTTCGGACAAGTTCCCATCGCTTTCCCAGCCCGAGCCGGCCTATCATGGCCTGAAGTTCCACGAGACCTTCGGCCCGGCCGCCTTCACCTTCCATGGCATCGCGATTGGCCTGCGCGATCTGGGCATGACCATGAACCCACAAGGCGCCCATTACACGTTGATGGGCATCGAGACCCTCTCCCTGCGGATGGAAAAGCATGTCGCCAATGCTCAGACTGTTGCCGAATGGCTGGAGAAACATCCCGCCGTCGCCAGCGTCACCTATCCCGGCCTTGCCTCCTCGCCCTACCGCGAGCGCGCCAAGCGGATCACGCCGAAGGGCCCCGGCGCGCTGTTCACGGTCCAGCTCAAGGGGGGCTATGACGCCTGCATGAAGTTCGTCGCCGCGCTGAAGCTGTTCAGCCATGTGGCGAACTTGGGCGATGCGCGCAGCCTCGTCATTCACTCGGCCTCGACCACGCACCGTCAGCTGACGGATGAGCAGAAGATTGCCGCGGGCGCCGCGCCGGATGTCGTCCGCCTCTCCATCGGCATCGAAGGCACGCAGGACCTGATCGCCGATCTAGACCAGGCGCTGAACGCCACCGGTTGATCCGGCCCATATGTCTTCAATGGGAGGGGCGGCCTTCACGCCCCTCCCAATCACGCCGAGAAATGCGCCACCACTTGCCGTGTGTGGCGCTGCTCTCGGTGCTCGAACAGGTAAATGCCCTGCCATGTGCCCAGCGCCAGCCGGCCACCGGTCACGGGGATTGAAAGCGACACTTGCGTCAGCGCCGCGCGAATATGGGCAGGCATATCGTCAGGCCCCTCCGTGCGGTGGCGCACCCAGCTCATCGAAGCATCCTTAAGCGACGGCGCGATCCGGCGGAAGAATTCCGTCAGGTCGGTCTGCACATCCGGGTCGGCATTCTCCTGCACCAAAAGCGAGCAGGACGTATGCTGACAGAATAATGTCAGCAGTCCATCACCCCGGCCCTTCACAAAATCCGCCACATCCGCCGTGAACTCATAAAGGCCCGGCCCTATCGTGGGCACGGAGAAGCGCGCCTGATTTTTCATGCTCGTTGGGTTCATGCCGGAATTGCTTTCCTCGAAAGTCGTTTTTTGCCTTCAAATCAGGGCAAGTATACCGTTTATTAGCCCTTCCGGCACGCAGTTGCCTGATAATTTGAAGACGGAGCGCCCCGCGATGAAGAAAATCAGCCTGCTGCTCGCGGCACTTGCCATTTTGACTGCGCCGGCGCTGGCGCAGGGGACGCTGCTGCCAACCAAGCCGCCGGTACCCGAATATCCGCCCGAAGCTGCGTCCCTCGGCATTTCCGGCTGCTGCAAGACGCTGGTCATCGCGGGCGAAGACGGCAAGGTCGCCGAGGCTTACGCACTCTGCAACGATCCGCTGTTTGAACCCGCGGCCCGAAGCGCTGTGCGCCGGATGCGCTTTGCGCCGCAAACCGGCGAAGGCGGCCCCACTCGCGGCGCGCGCTATCAGCGTGACATCCGCTTCAGCGCTGACGGCGCCCCTGCCGCGCAATGCCCGGCGCCCGAAGCACTGCTGGCGAAGGTGAATGGCACGGCGGGCGACCAGATGGCGTCCACATCGCCCCCATCCCCGCCGCCTATGCTGGACTTCTATGGCAGCTGCGGCACGCGTCCCGCGCTCTCCCCCAGTTCGGTCTCCGGGGTCACCAGCCTCGACCGGACACGGATCAATCCGGCCGGCGAGCAATGGCAACGTTTCAGCGATTGGTCGAAGTGCCGCGCAACGCGCTATGAAACCGTCGCGGCTCAGGTCCGCGCTCATTGGGGTGGCCGCGTTATCCAGCCCGGCAGCGAGGACGAACGCCAGTATCTGGCCACGGTCGACCGCCTGCTTGCCGAGGCCGATACGGTGAAAAACGACCGTGCCCTGTCTGGCGAATATGTCAAAGCGCTGAATGCCCGCGCCGATGCCCTGGAGGCGGAAGACCGCGCCAAATCCAGCACGCGCGCGCCCCGTCGCTATGACCGCCCGTCCTCTGGCGGAATGACGGCTGCCGAAGCCTATTATGACAGCCTGTCTGCCGCGCCGCATCTCCGCTGCCTGGAAGACGCCTATACAGAGCAGCAGAGAATGCGTTGCATGGACACCTGGCTCGGCGTGCAGATGCCCCAGTAAGGCGGACGCTTCAGGGGCGCCCCACCCGGCTGATCAGCGCCTTGGCCGCCGCCGGATTGCGCTCCTTTGCACCCGCGATGAAGAAGGCGAACACTTCGCGCTTCTTCGCCCAGCCCTTGAGTGTCTTGGCCCAGGCATCCAGCTCGCCGGCCTCATACCCTGCCTCCAGATCGCTGCGCGTCTGCTGCAGGCGGGCATAGGCAAAGTCGGCCGTTTCAAGGTCCGGCATTGGCCAGTCGGGATCATCGGCAAACACCACCGCGCAGCCATGCTTGCGCACAAGATCCGTGAACGCCTCATCCCGGAACGTGTCATTGCGCACCTCAATCGCATGGCGCAGGCGTACGCCCTTATGCTCGGGCGGCAACAGCGACAGGAAAGCACCGAAATAGTCGGTGTCGAACTTTCGTGTGTCAGGAAACTGCCAGTTGATCGCGCCCAGCCGTTCGCCCAGCGCCGTCACGCCGCCGTCGAGGAACATGCCGACAGAGCTGCGCATATCCTCCACCGTCTTGCGGATCGTCGTCGCCCGGTGCGCCTTCACCGTGAAGCGGAACCCCTCCGGCGTCTCATCCGCCCATTTTGCAAACGTGGCCTCGCTCTGCCCGCGATAGAAGGTTGAGTTGATCTCGATCGCCGTCACCTGCCGGCTTGCATAGGCCAGCTCTCCCGCCTTCTTCACTTCGGGCGGATAAAAGGTTTCCCGCCACGGCTCGAAGTTCCACCCGCCAATACCGACACGAACAGGATGGAGCATGAGATCACCTTTCGATTTGCCTGAAGCCACGGGGCCAGCTTGCCTCCCAGACAAGTATCAGATTGTCAAAGAGGGTTCAGCATGCCAATCGACAGGATAGCCCGGACTTCAATTCTGGACAGAAATCTTGCCCCGAACCCTGCCCGAACTTTCCGTTGTAATCCCGTTCTTCAACGAGTCCGGAAATATCGCGCCGCTGTTCTCCCGGCTGTTGCCCGTTCTGTCGGCCCTGCAGCAGACATGGGAAATCGTCTGCATCGATGATGGCAGCCGCGACGACACTCATGCCCGCCTGATCGCCGCCAGCGCCTCGGCGCCGGGCACGCGCGTCATCAAGCTGTCGCGCAATTTCGGCAAGGAAGCCGCCATCACGGCAGGCATCGATGCGGCGCGCGGCGCGCATGTACTGATCATGGACGGCGACCTGCAGCATCCGCCCGAACTTCTCCCCGCAATGCTGGCATTGCAGGCCGATGGCTTCGATGTCGTCTACGGCCTGCGCCGCTCGCGCAAGACCGATGGCGCCGTGCGCGGCACGCTCTCGCGCCTTTTCTACAGGATCTTTGCCGGCGCCTCGGAAGTGGCCATTCCCGCCGGCGCCGGAGACTTCCGCCTGCTTTCGCGCCGCGCGGTCGACGCGCTGAAATCCCTGCCCGAGCAGAACCGGTTCATGAAAGGCCTTTATGCCTGGATCGGTTTTGCGCAGACGGCCATTCCTTATGATGTAGAAGCGCGCCGCTCGGGCAACAGCAAATGGTCCCTGCGCCGCCTGTTCAGCTATGCTTGGGGCGGGCTCGTCTCCTTCAGCACGCTGCCGCTGCGCGTGTGGACGATCTGCGGCAGCGTGATCGCCCTTCTCGCCTGCGCCTATGCGGCGTGGATCGTCCTCTCCACCCTCGTTCACGGCAAGGACGTGCCCGGCTTTGCCACGCTCGCCGCCGCAATCTTCTTCCTCGGCGGCCTGCAACTGCTCAGCATCGGCGTACTGGGCGAATACATCGCGCGCATCTTTGCCGAGTCCAAGCGCCGGCCCGTCTACATTGTCGAAGAGGAACAGGAGAGCCCGGCCGATGCAGCAGGCTGATATGCGCGCCTCCGCCGCCCGCATCCTCCGCTTCGGCATTGTCGGCGTGGCCGCAACGCTCACCCACGCGCTGCTGCTCTGGGCGATGGTCAGCTTCGGCGGCCTGCGCCCTTCACTGGCGACGCTCATTGCCTTCATCGGGGCGTTCTGCGTCTCCTATCTCGGCCATTATCATTTCACCTTCCGCTCGGCAGAACCTCACGCGGCCGCCCTGCCCGCCTTCGCTTTCACGGCCATCACAGGCGCGCTGCTGAACCTCATCATCTTTGTGCTGATGACGGACGTATTCCGGACGAACTATTGGTTCGCCTTCGCGGCGACCGTCGTGCTGGTACCACCGGTGGTCTACATCCTGTCGAAAGGCCTCGCCTTTGCACCGGAAAAACGCCCCCCCGCAGACGGCGCAAACTGGAAGAACTGGATTGTCCCGGCCCTCCTCTTTGCGGCCACAGCGGTCTACACGCTGCTGTTCCATTTCCAGATCCCCTATTACGACCATTGGGACATCGTGCCCCTCTATGAGGCCGCCCAGGCCGGAACGCTGCGCCCGGCGGACCTGTTCGCCCAGCACGGCTCCCACTGGCACGCCACTGGCTATGTAATCATGCTGGCGACTGCCGAGATGACCGGCATGGCGCTCTGGCCGGATGTCGTTATCAATCTTCTGTTGGCCGCGTTTGGCTTCTGCGCGCTGGCTAACATCGTCGGTCGCGTCGCGCGCGATTTTGGCGCGGCGCGCTATCTGCCCCTCGCCCTCGCGCTAGCCGCCTTCATTCACTTCTCGCCGGACCAGGCAGCCAACTTTCTCTGGGGCTGGCAAGTCGCCCTCTTCGCCAGCATGGCAGGCGTGCTTTGGGCTATCGACCTGCTCTCCCGCCCCGGCCTTAGCCTTCTGCGCACGATAGCCGCCGCCCTCGCTGCCGTGATCGCCGTCTACGGCTTTGCAACGGCCTGGGTGCTTCTTCCCATCGGCCTCGTGCTGATCCTGGCCGCGCCGGAAACGCGCCTGCCAGCGAAACTCGCGTCGCTTGCGCTTTGGGCCGGCGTCTTCGCGGCGCTGTTCTGGCACTTCCTGCTCACGCGCACCGGCTATGGCGAAGCGATGGCGAACACTGCGCCCCTCACAGAAACGGCGCTTGGCATCACGCATTATGTCGCCAATTTCCTCGGCAGCGCAGTCGCCCGCATCTCCCGCCCCGGCGCGCCTTATGTTGCCGCCGCCGCGACCCTCCTTTTCCTCATCCTGACCGGCATCGTGCTCTCGCGCGGCTGGAAAGCGCTCAGCGCTGCGCGCGGCCTGCTGGCGCTTGCAGCCTTTGCCGTTGGTGCAGGCATCCTCACGGCGCTGGGCCGGTGGGCGGAGTTCGGGCCGGATCAGGCCTTTGCCAATCGCTACATCACCCTGTCGAACAATGCCTGGCTCAGCCTTGTCGTCCTCGGTCTCTGCCTCTCGGCGCGCTGGACCGGCGCCCTCAAACTCACCGCACTGGCCGGGCTTTGCCTCTTTGTGGGCGCCAAAACCCTCAACGACGCCAGCGCACTCAACACCGCCCGGCTCGCCACGGATGTGAACGCAAGAGGGGCCGCGCTGGCCTGCAGCTATCCGGAAATCCCGGAAGAGACGCGCGCGCTGATAGCGGCGCCAAGCCAGGATCTCGAGGCCCAACTCGCCATCCTGCAAGCCCACGAAGCCAACCTGTTCCGCCCCGCCCGGACGCGCCATTGCCCCGCAACCTGAGGCTCCGCACCCAAATCCGGCTGCATCCAAAATTAACCATTTAAAATCAATTTATTAATGCTTTTGATTCCGAACGCGCAAGCTGTGGAATTCTCAAAATTCCCCTACCTTTAGTAGAAGACCCGCTGTAGGAGAGCGCGCGTCAACCTGCAGGTTGACGCTGGTAAAGTTAATTAGATTTTTTGGGGGTTCGCCTTGTTCAAGAATATCCGCCTTGTGGCCGCGCTCGCTGCCGCTGTTGCCACCGCTCCGATCGCTGCCGCTGAGGACTTCCAGTTCTCCGCGGGCGGCGAATACCTGTTCGATTCTGCCGATTCCGAATTCGCCTTCACCGGCATCACCGGCCGCGGCGCCTACTATTTCAACAAGAACGTCGGCATCGAAGGCGAAGCCACGTTCGGCACCAGCGGCGCCGACAATTATGGTGGCTCGGGCATCAACTTCGATCTGGAAAACCAGTTCGGCGGCTACCTCGTCGGCCGCATGCCGGCTGGCCAATCAGGCGAACTGTTCGGCCGCGTCGGCTTCCGCGCCGGTACGCTTTCCGTTACCAGCGATTCTGGCTGGTTCTACATCGACGAAGAAATCGACTATAACGGCTTCTCGATCGGCGGCGGCTACACCCACTTCTTCAACAAGTCGCTCGGCCTTCGCGGCGAAGTCACCACGAGCGGCGCCTCGCTCGACAACAACTTCTCGCCCGACGGCAACCTGACCAGCTTCTCCCTGTCGCTCGTCTACAAGTTCGGCGGCAAGGAATAAGCTTCCCGCCTTCCGGCAACAAAACAAGAAGGGCGGCCCTCGGGCCGCCCTTTTCATTTCCGGAATTTGCACCGGGCACGGATGGCCGCGCGGCCTATTCCTCGTCGAGCAGTGCTTCCATCCGGTCCATGATGTCGTTCATCCGGCGCACCACGGCCTGGTAGGCGTCTGGCTTGGTCATATCGAGCCCGGCCTCCTTCATCAGGATGTCGTGCGGATGGGCCGAGCCACCTGCTTTGAGCACCTTGATGAAATTATCCCGCACCTGCTCGTCCCCGGCCAGGAACTGCTCGGCAAACCAGGCCGCGCCGGAAACCGAGGTGGCGTACTGGTAGACATAGAACTCGTAATAGAAGTGCGGAATGAAGGCCCATTCGACCGTATAGGCGTCGTCAATCTTCATCACGCCGTCTGCTTCGCCATGATACTTGCGCAACAGCTCGGCATAGATCTCCGTCAGGCGCGCGCCTGTCAGCGGCTCGCCGCGCTCGGCGGCCTCATGGATGGCCAGCTCGAACTCGCCAAACATCGTCTGGCGGTAGAATGTCCCGCGCAGGCTCTCCAGGGCGTAGCCCAGATAGTAGAGCTTTTCCTCTTTGGTCTGAGCATGCTCGATCATGTATTCTTCAAGCAGGATCTCATTGATCGTCGAGGCGATTTCAGCGGTGAAGGTTGAATAGCCCGCCGTCTCGAATGGCTGCTCTGACTTGGCCAGCATCGTGTGCACGGCGTGGCCCCACTCATGCGCGAAGGTCGAGAGGGAGTTATAATCGTCATTGTGGTTGAGCAGCACATAGGGGTGCACATCATACGCCGAACCCGACATATACGCGCCGGTCTCCTTGCCCTCCTGCGGATACACATGCATCCACTCCTGGCTCAGCCCCTCGCGCAGCATGCCCAGATATTCCTCGCCGAAGGGCTTCAGCGCCTCGAAGGTGATCTCCTTGGAGCGCTCGATATCGAACGTGCCGGTGTCGGCCTCGATGATCGGCGGATAGATGTCGTAATAGCGCAGGTCTTCCACGCCCAGCATCCGTCCCCGGAGCTTCAGGTAGCGGTGGAACACCGGCAGCGCGTCGTTCACCTGCGTGACAAGCTGGGTATAGATTGCCGGCGGCAGGGCGTCGTCAAACATGTTGCGCTGGAGCACGGAGTCGAAATCCCGCGCCTTCGCCCGGAAGATGGCAGACTGCACCTGCGCGTTCAGCGTCGCGCCCATGCCGCTTTCATACTGCTTCCACGCCGCCCAGAACGTGTCGAACACGGCCTGTCGGTCGTCGCGGTTGGCCGCGCTGCGATAACGGGAATAGCCCGCCTGGTTCAGCTTCACTTCCGTCCCGTCGGCCAGCGTCAGCGACGGCCACGGGATCGAGGCATTGGCGTAAAGGCTGTAGATCTGGTTGGGCTGCGAGAGGGCAAGGCCCGCCTGCGCCATCAGGGCTTCGCCCTTGTCGTCCAGCGTATGGGGCGCGTTGCGCAGCGTGTTCTCCAGCGAGAAGCGGAAATCGGCAAGGCCCGGCTCGGCCTTGAGATAGGCAGTCACCTTCTTCTCGCCGAGGCTCAGCACTTCGGGGTCCATCCAGCTCGTCGCCTCGCCCAGTGACTGGAACAGGTTCTGCGCCTTGCCGAAACGCTCCTGCCCTGCGGCGTCGCGCTGGTCCTCGTCATTCTTCAGCGAAGCATAGGTGTAGAGGCGGATGGCATCCTTCGCGACCGCTGAGGTCTGCTTGTAGACGTCGGCCATATGCGCGGCGCTCTTGCCCAGCGTGCCCTTGTTGGCAGCCAGCCCCGCGACACGGCCCTGAACCTCCGTGAACGCCGCATCCCAGGCTTCAGGCGTTTCATAAAGGTCGGTCAGGTCCCACGCGATCTGCTCGCGCTCCACGGCAGGCGCTTCAGCGACAGGCTCAGCCACCACGGGCACGTCGGCCACAGGCGCGGCCGGCGCTTCAGCCGGCGCCGTCGCGCAGGCGCCAAGCGCAATCAGAACGCCCGCCGCAGCGGAGGCTTTGAGAAGTCTGGAAAAATCACGGATCATGGCATCGGCCCCACCTTATCGTTTATCGAGAAGGGAACAGGATCACGGATGCGCTCGCCTGGCAAGCGCATTTGCCGAATTTCAGATATCCGGCGTCCAGTCTTCGTGCCCATGGCGGACACGGACGATGTAGACCTCACCCTTCTCGATCCGATAGAAGATCAGGTGGGCTTCATGCCGTTGAATGCGGTAGGGTCTGGCAAACTCTGTACGCACCCGGTTTGCCTCAGGAAATTCTGAAATGAGCCGGAACGCTTCATGCAGCGCCCGCTGATAGGATATGGCCTGCTGCTCACCGAATTGGCGGACGCCTTGCCGATAGATTGCTTGCAGATCGACGAGCGCCTGACGCGATAGACGCAATCTCACGTTTTCGCCTGCGCCCGAACGCTTTCGAGGAGGTCTTCGGCTGATATCTCGACAAAGCCGCTGGCCTCGCCTTCCTCAAGCAAGACGTTCAGCGCCGCGATCTTCTCCTGCTTGATCTGCTCCCGGCGGATCAGGTCGCGGATCACGTCAGAGGAATTGGCATATTTGCCATCCTCGGCCTGCGCCTCCACCCAGGCTTTCATCTGATCGGGGAGAGAGATGTTCATCGTGGCCATGGGGGCACTCCTTCTGAGGAGAAGGTGGCGACTATGGCAAAGATTGTCAATCATGGTTGCGCAAGCCTTAAGAGATTGCGTTGTGGCCGCAGAAAATCTCGCTTACGCTGAAAGGCTATGGAGTTGGGGACATGCTCACATACACGATGAACTCCACTATGGAGCAGTTGCAGACTGAAGGATTTGTGCAGCTGGAGTTTAGCTGCAAGGATTGCAAGAAAGTCCGCAATCGCTGGCTCAGTGATATTGAAGCCTTTCTAACCTTACGACAGATTCAGGCCGGGTCAGCTTGCGGTTCTTGTGGTCAATCGACGCAATATTTGAAACCGCTACAACAGCAGCACAGCACTAAAATTTCCGAACCAAACCGGCGAATCGAACAGGTGAGGCCCACACCGCGCCCAATAAAAATCCAGGCGAAGCGGATTGATGATGATATCGTTGCTGAAATTTTCGATTCATACAGCAACTACGTGACTTCACGCGCACGTAAGAACGTAGTTGAGCGGCTGATAACATCTGGACGCAAATGGGAGCATCTAAGTTCATCTGAACAACGATTTCTGCTCGAGCAAGAAGCAGATCGAATCCGAGCAGCCCAACTAGTCCAAGGCGGCAAATTCTTGGCTGGTTTGTTGTTGGGTGTTCCGACTTTATTCTGAACAGCGGTATAGGTGCGGTTCGATAGAGTGGGCGGTGCCCCGATTTTAGACCGTCAATCCTATGTAAAAGGGCGGCCCTCGGGCCGCCCTTCTTGTTTCGATCAGGTATCCAGGAAGCTCCGCAGCTTCCTTGACCGGCTCGGATGCTTCAGTTTACGGAGCGCTTTGGCTTCGATCTGACGGATCCGTTCGCGGGTCACCGAGAATTGCTGGCCGACTTCTTCCAGCGTGTGGTCGGTGTTCATGCCGATGCCGAAGCGCATCCGCAGAACGCGTTCCTCACGCGGCGTGAGCGAGGCCAGAACGCGGGTCGTCGTCTCGCGCAGGTTCGACTGGATGGCCGCGTCCACCGGAAGCAGCGCCATCTTGTCCTCGATGAAGTCGCCGAGGTTTGAATCCTCGTCGTCGCCAATTGGCGTCTCCAGCGAGATGGGTTCCTTGGCGATCTTGAGAACCTTGCGGATCTTCTCGAGCGGCAGGCCCAGCTTCTCGGCCAGCTCTTCCGGGGTCGGCTCGCGGCCGATCTCGTGCAGCATCTGGCGCTGTGTACGGATGATCTTGTTGATCGTCTCGATCATGTGCACCGGGATACGGATCGTCCGGGCCTGGTCCGCAATGGAGCGGGTGATGGCCTGACGGATCCACCAGGTGGCATAGGTCGAGAATTTGTAGCCGCGGCGGTATTCGAACTTATCGACCGCTTTCATCAGGCCGATATTGCCCTCCTGGATGAGATCCAGGAACTGAAGGCCACGGTTGGTGTATTTCTTCGCAATCGAGATCACGAGGCGGAGGTTGGCTTCCACCATCTCCTTCTTCGCGATGCGGGCTTCGCGCTCGCCCTTCTGCACGGTCTGGACGATCCGGCGGAAGTCGTCGATCGGAATACCGATTTCCTGGGCGATCTCGCCGATCTCGTCGCGCACCACCTGAACTTCTTCGCCCTTGCCATCGACAAGGCGTTTCCATTTCGGCGAAATTTCGCGCACGCGCTCGGCCCAGTCGGGCTCCAGCTCGCTGCCGATATAGGCCTGCAGGAATTCCTTACGCGGAACGCCATGCGCATCGGCCAGACGCATCAGCTTGCCCTCAAGGCCCATCAGCTTCTTGTTGATGGCGTAGAGCTGTTCGACGAGGGCTTCGATCCGGGCGTTGTTGATGTGGATCGTCTTCAGATTTTCCACGATCAGCAGCGACAGCTCGTCATACTCGCCTTGCGCTTTCGGGGTGAGGTCCTTGCCTTCGATGCGGCGGGTCAGCAGGCGGTCCTGCAGCTTGCGGAAGCGGCCAAAGGCGTCAGCGATCTCGTCGAGCTTGGCGAGCACGCCCTCGCGCAGCTCCCCTTCCATCGCCGACATCGACATCGCCACGGCGTCGTCTTCTTCTTCCTCTTCCTGCTGCTGCTGGCGCAGACGCTCGGCCTCCACCTCATCGACCTCTTCGGCCGAGCGGCGCTTACCCTTGACGGGCGCAGGCTCAGGAGGCTTTTCCTCGATCGGCTTGGGCTCGGGCGGCGGGTTTTCCGCGCCATAGGTCGCTTCCAGGTCGATCAGGTCACGCAGCAGGATGCGCTCATTCATGAGCTCATCGCGCCACACCATCATGGCCTCGAAGGTCAGCGGGCTTTCGCACAGGCCGCGGATCATCGCGTCCCGGCCAGCCTCGATGCGCTTGGCAATGGCGATCTCGCCCTCGCGGGAGAGGAGTTCGACAGCGCCCATCTCGCGCAGGTACATGCGCACCGGATCGTCGGTCCGGTCGCTGCCACGGGCATTGCCCTTCTTGGCGACGACCTTCTTGTCCTCGATCTTGGTGAGCGCCTTGCCCTGCTCCTCGGCCTCTTCTTCGGTCTCGACGACAGCGATGCCCATTTCCGAGATCTGGGACATCACATCCTCGATCTGGTCAGAACTCATGTCGGAATCCGGCAGAAGCTGGTTGATTTCGTCATGGGTGATAAAGCCGCGCTTCTGGGCGCGCTTCAGAACCTTTTTGACGTCAGTGGCGTTAAAATCGACAAGGCCACTTTCATTGTCCTTGTCTTCTTCACCGTCGCCATCACCGGCCGTGTTCTTTTTCTTCTTCGTGGCTATCGCCATGTTTCAGCCTTCTCCCGTCCGGACCCGGCAGCCTCTCTCCAGACCGCCTGCCAGTTGCCTCTCGCCTTGCCGCTACCGCTCAGCTGTCGCCGTGTTTGCTGGATGCTTCGTTCATACGGGCTTTCAATGCCCTGCGCTCAGCAACCATTTGGTGCCGTCTCCGCCATTCTTGCGGGGACAGCGTAGGGTCCGCGCTCGCACTATCCGTGCCAGAGCCCGTCTCCTGGTCGCTGGAACGCCGTATCACCACGTATTGCTCTAGAGCGATCAGCCATTCCCGAGCCTCGGACCCATTGGCCGCTATGTGAGGCGTTGCGGGATAATCTTTGAGCAGACCGGCAGCACGTATGTTCCCAGAATTCGCTAGATGGGCGGTGATTGTCCCGCGGTCAATGGGGATTCCGTCATTTGCAAGGTCAAGAACTGCATCGCGCAGCCTTGCGACATCGGCGTCAGCCGGTGTGCATTGGGCGAGCAGCTCGGCGCCCATCGCCAGCAGGCCCGGATTATCGACCGCGCGCAGGATGAGGTTCAGCCCGGCAATATTCTCCGGCGCCCCCTGCTTGAGCACTTCCTGGGCCGGCTCGCCGCCTGCGGGAATCTGTCCCGAACCGGGCCGTCCCCGTTTGAAACTGTTGGCGCGCTTGGCCTCGCGGAGCTGCCACAGATGGTCCCGCAGCCGGGATTTCAGGTCGCGTTCATAGGCCGCCTTCACGCCGGCATGGCGAATATGCCCGCACGCCCCCATCAGCCGCGCTTCCAGTCCCGCCTGCCGCTCGGGCGTATCCACCGGCTCAGCGTCCCGCTCGCGCCGCCACAGCAGCTCCGACAGCGGCAACCGACCGTCCAGCTGCTCGGCCATCGCCATCCGCCCGCGTTCGCGGATCAGGTCATCGGGGTCCATGCCATCGGGCAGCAGCACAAAGAAGACAGACCGCCCCGGCTCCACAAACGGCAACGCCCGGTCCAGCGCGCGATAGGCGGCGCCCAGGCCCGCCCGGTCGCCATCGAAACACATCACCGGCTCTGGCCCCGCCCGCCAGATCAGCTGCAGCTGTTCCTCGGTCAGCGCCGTGCCCAGCGGGGCCACAGCATTGCCAAAGCCCGCCTCGCACATGGCGATCACGTCCATGTAGCCTTCGCAGACGATCAGCCCGCCGCCCTCGCCATGGCCCAGCGCTTCCCGCGCCGCCTTGTAGCGGTACAGAACGTTCGACTTGTGGAAGAGGCTCGTATCGCCCGAGTTCAGGTATTTCGGCTTGGCATCGGGCTGCAGCGCGCGGCCGCCGAACGCGATGATCCCGCCGCGCGAATCCGGAATGGGAAACATCAGGCGCCCGCGGAACATGTCGTAGGGTTCGCCGCCCCGGTCGCTTTCCTTGATGATGCCCGCTTCCAGCAGCTCGCCGTCCGTGAAGCCCTTCTCGTGCAGGTGCGCGCGTGTGCGGCGCCAGTCATCGGGCGCGTAGCCGAGGCGATACCGGCCCCAGCTCGTCGCGCCGAGCCCCCTGCCCTCCAGATAGCTGCGCGCGCCGGCCCCTTCATTGGATCGCAGCCGTTCCTCGAAGAACTCCGCCGCCGCCTCGCACGCCGCCTGCAGCCGTTTGCGATGGTCGTATTCTTCAACCGCCGCCGGGCTCGCCTTCGGCAGGGCCATGCCTGCTTCTTCGGCCAGCTTCTCCACCGCTTCCATGAAAGAGAGCCGCTCGGTCTCCATCACGAAGTTGATCACATCCCCGCCCATGCCAGAGGAGAAGCATTTGAAGATGCGCTTCTGGTCGTTGACATAGAAGCTCGGCGTCTTCTCCGCCGTGAAGGGAGAAAGCCCCACCCATTCCTTGCCCTTCTTGGTCAGTTTCACCTTGCGCCCGATCACATCCGAAGGCCGGATACGGGCCTTCAGCTCCTCGACGAACCCATCGGGAATGCGAATGGTGGGGGCAGATGACATCGGGCTGAGAATACCTCTTTCGCGGCGCGGCGGATACGCAACATTGGCATCCCGTGCAAATTTACAATGCGCGCAAAAGAAAAGGCCCCGCCTTGCAGCAGGGCCTTCCGGATCAATCGCTGACGACGATTATTCCCAGCGGTACATCGGGGCTTCGTCGAGCTCGGCCTGGTCGATATCCACCACCAGCTCGCCATCGCTATCGCCCTCGGCGACCTTGATCGCATTGGCGTTGATCACGACCTGCTCGGTCGTTGCCAGGCCCGGCGAAATCACGGCGTAGCGCAGCTCACCGCCCTCGGTCAGGATCAGGTCGTTGACCCGCACCATGTCGCCGCTGAAGCTCAGCGCCGGAACAGCGCCCATCATTTCAGAAGCCAGGCGATAGTCATTCATCTCTTCCTGCTCGAACTCCGGCAGGGTTTCGAGGCTGTCCTCGGACATCGCGACGATCAGGTCCGGCTCATCGCCCACCTCGCCGGGCGTCACCGAAGCGGCCTCAAAGGCCAGCGTGCGCAGGTCGCCGCCAAGGCCGCTGACGCCGCCATCGCGGATCAGGATCACGGGCTGCATACCCTCGGTGCCCAGGAACACGTCAGCCACAGTCGCAATCTCTTCGCCGGCGGGATTGTGCACCGAGGCGCCGATCAGGTCGGAGGCTTCCAGCTCGCCCGAGGCAAGCGTGTACTCTACGCGGTCGCCGGTTGCTTCAGCGGTCTGGGCAGTCGGGTCTTCAAGGTCGGCAACCTCTTCAACCTGTGGGCCGCTCGTTTCATAGCCGGCCGTCTCGATCGACTGGCTGGTGTCGGAACAGGCAGCCGCCCCAAGCATCAGGGCAGCGGCGCTGGCAGTCGCAAACAGGGTCTTCATGGCACATTCCTTTCCGGTGGTTTCCATGGCGGACCAACGGGGCGTGCACCCTCGGGTTCCAGAACCTTTCCAAGGTTTCAGACTCCGGGCGAGAACATGGCAGCCCCACGCAGGCCTCTTCAGGCCCGCGTCGGTCTTCGGATTGGAAAAATGTCAGGCTGGTTTCAGCTCTGGGTCAGCGCGGTGCGAACGGCCTTGCCGGCGCTGGCGGCTTCAATCTGGCCGGGATAGCGGTCCTTCAGCTCGGTCACGCAGCGGCCCAGATCCTTGAGCTTGGAGGCGCCCAGATCGTCCACCACCTGCTTGACCGCAATGTCGAGCGCCCTGCCCGACAGGGGCTGCGGCAGGAAAGCATTGATAATCGAAACTTCCTCACGCTCGCGGATGGCCTCCTCCAGGCGGCCCTCCTCTTCATGCTCGCCGGCGGACTCTTCGCGCTGGGCAATCATGATCTTCAGAACGCGCTGCACATCGGTGTCGGGGCAGCCTTCGCCCTCGCCCCGACCGCGCGCGCACACATCGCGGTCGCGGATGGCACACTCGATCAGGCGCAACGTTTGCAGCCTGGTCTCGCTGTCCGTCTGAGCGGATTCGTCCTTAAGCGCCTGTAGAATCCGGGCCTTCAGGCCCAAACACGCAGAAATGTCTTCCCGGCCCATGCCGAACCCGTACCTTTTCTACACTCCGCGACACCGCCTTGCTTGACGGTGCGGAGACTCAGCCCCAATAAGCTGCCGAGTTTTAGCCCGACCGGTTAAAACAGCGTCAACCAGCAAAAACCAACGGCGAGGGGTATATCTTCCATGAGCAGGAATCAAGATATGGACTCAGCGACCGGCGCTCTGGCCCTTGAAGATGGGACGATTTTCGCCGGGTTCGGCGCGGGCGCAACCGGTATCAAGGTTGGCGAGCTGTGTTTTAACACCGCGATCACGGGCTATCAGGAGATCCTGACGGACCCCTCCTACGCTTCCCAGATCGTCCTGTTTACCTTCCCCCACATCGGAAATGTCGGCGCAAACGCCGATGATCAGGAAGAATCGACCACCGCAGCCGCTGACGCAGCGCGCGGCGCCATCTTCCGCGAGCCGATCACGGCGCCCTCCAACTGGCGCGCCACCGATGATTTCGGCGCCTGGCTGGCCAAGCGCGGCGTCATTGGCCTCTCCGGCATCGACACCCGCGCCCTCACCAAGCGCATCCGCGAAAAAGGCATGCCCAAGGCCGCCATCTGTCACAAGCCTGAGGGCAAGATCGACTTTGCCGCCCTCGTCGAGCTGGCCAAGGGCTGGGAAGGCCTCGACGGGGCAGACCTCGCCGATGTCGTCGATCAGGAAGCCGTCTACGAGAACACCGCCGGCCTCTGGAAGCCGGGCACCGGCCACGAAACGCTGGCGAATGCCGAATTCCATGTCGTCGTCGTCGATTTCGGCGTGAAGAAGAACATCCTGCGCAACCTCGCCAATGCCGGCGCGCGCGCAACCGTCGTCAATGGCGACGCGACCGCTGAGGAAATCCTCGCCCTGAAGCCCGATGGCGTCGTCTTCTCCAACGGCCCCGGCGACCCGGCCGCGACCTTCCAGCGCTCCGGCGGCATGATCAAAACCCTCGTGGCGTCCGGCCTGCCGATCCTCGGCATCTGCCTTGGCCACCAGATGCTCGGCCTCGCCCTCGGCGCAAAAACCAAGAAGATGGCGCAGGGCCACCACGGCGCAAACCATCCCGTGAAAGACCTCACCACTGGCAAGGTGGAGATCGTCTCGATGAACCACGGCTTCACCGTCGATCCTGAAACCCTCCCCCCCGGCGTGGAAGAGAGCCACCGCTCCCTCTTCGACGGCACGAATTCGGGCCTCTCGGTGAAAGACAAGCCGATCATCTCGGTCCAGCACCACCCCGAAGCCTCCCCCGGCCCGCAGGACAGCTTCTACCTCTTCGACCGGTTCGCCGGCCTGATGCGCCAGCATCGCGGGAAGTAATCCGCAAACGGATTTTCTCATCCGTCTTGCGCCGACGCGCAATCTACCTCCCCTGCGAAGCGCGGGAGGTGGTTGGCGGAAAAATCCCTCAGCTTCGTCATCCCGGAAAGCGCGAAAGCGCTTGTCCGGGACCCAGGGCCACGCAAAACTGGTTCCCGGACATTTGCTCCGCAAATTCCGGGATGACGGCGAAAAGCGCCCGGTACTTAAACCAGCTTCGCCTCGGTCTTGGATTTCACTTCATCCATCGTCACGCCCGGCGCCAGCTCGATCACCTTCAGCCCGCCTTCGACCACATCCATCACGCAAAGGTCGGTGATGATGCGGTTGACGACCGCCTTGCCGGTCAGCGGCAGGGTGCATTCCTTCAGCACCTTGCTCTCGCCCGCCTTGTTGGCGTGATCCATCACGACCACCACGCGGCCAACGCCGGCCACCAGGTCCATCGCCCCACCCATGCCTTTGACCAGCTTGCCGGGGATCATCCAGTTGGCAAGGTCGCCATTCTCCGCCACTTCCATCGCGCCGAGGATCGCCATGGCGATCTTCCCGCCCCGGATCATCGCGAAGGATGTCGCGCTGTCGAAATAGGCCGTCTGGGGCAGTTCGGTAATCGTCTGCTTGCCCGCATTGATCAGGTCGGGGTCTTCCTCGCCCTCGAAGGGGAAAGGCCCCATGCCGAGCATTCCGTTCTCGGACTGAAGCGTCACGTTCACACCGTCCGGAATATGGTTCGCCACCAGCGTCGGAATCCCGATGCCGAGGTTCACATACATCCCGTCCTTCAGCTCCTGCGCGGCCCGCGCCGCCATGTCATCACGTGTCCAGGGCATCTTCAGAAACCTCCGCTCATCCCCGCGAAGGCGGGGATCTGGTTCGGGATAAGGGATTGTTTGCCGCGCGAGGCCCCCGCCTGCGCGGGGGAAAGCGGACGAAAGAGTGAAACGCTCATGCCCGCTTCCTCACAGTCCGCTGCTCGATCCGCTTCTCATGGCGCCCCTGCACCAGCCGGTGCACATAGATGCCCGGCAGGTGGATGCCGTCCGGATCAAGCTCGCCCGGCTCCACAATCTCCTCGACCTCCATCACGCACACCTTCCCGCAGGTCGCCGCTGGCAGGTTGAAGTTGCGCGCGGTCTTGCGGAAAATGGCGTTGCCCGTCGTGTCCGCCTTCCAGGCTTTCACGATGGCAAGGTCGGCAAAGATGCCCTCTTCAAGGATGTAGGTCTCCCCGTTGAATACCTTTTCTTCCTTGCCCTCGGCAATCACGGTGCCAACGCCGGTCTTGGTGTAGAAGCCCGGAATGCCCGCGCCCCCTGCCCGCATCCGCTCGGCGAGCGTGCCCTGCGGGTTGAACTCCAGCTCCAGCTCGCCGGAGAGGTACTGCCGCATGAACTCGGCATTCTCGCCGACATAGCTGCTCATCATCCGCTTCACCTGCCGGCTCTCCAGCAGCACGCCGAGGCCGAAGCCATCCACGCCCGCATTGTTGGAGGCGACCGTCAGGTTCTTCACGCCGCTCTCGCGGATCGCCGCAATGGAAAGCTCCGGAATGCCGCAGAGGCCAAAGCCGCCTGCTGCGATCAGCATGCCGTCGAACAGCAGCCCGTCGAGCGCTTCTGCCGCCGAATTATAGACCTTGTTTGCCATCCGGCCCATCTCTCCCTTGTCCATGCGCCTGGGTTCAAGCCGCGCGCGGCCGCTCATGCCCAGCCTATCATATTCTGCCGCGCCCTGAATGCCTCAGCGCGCGCAAAATTTCAACACTTGTTGAAACAGGCTTACGCCGCCTCAACCGTCTGCTCGATGGCGCCAAAGATCGAATGCCCGGCCGCGTCCAGCATCTCGATGCGCACGGTGTCGCCCGGCTTCATGAACGGCGTCTTGGCCGCCCCGCTGGCAATCGTCTCGATCATGCGGATTTCCGCGATGCAGGAATAGCCCAGCCCGCCTTCGGCCACCGGCTTGCCTGCCCCGCCATCGGCGCCCTTGTTGGAAACGGTGCCAGAGCCGACGATCGATCCAGCGCCCAGCGCGCGGGTCTTGGCCGCATGCGCCACCAGCCGCGGCAGGCTGAACGTCGCGTCCTCGCCCGCATTCGCCCGGCCAAAAGGCGCGCCATTCAGGTCCACCCGCAGCGGCAGGTGCACAAGGCCGCCCTTCCACGCTTCGCCCAGCTCGTCCGGCGTCACCGCCACGGGCGAGAAAGCCGAAGCCGGCTTCGACTGGAAGAAGCCAAACCCCTTGGCCAGTTCGCCGGGGATCAGCCCGCGCAGCGACACATCATTGCAGATCATCACGAGGCGGATGGCCTCAGCCGCCTGCGCCTCGCTCGCGCCCATCGGCACGTCGCCGGTCACCACCGCGATCTCCCCTTCCATGTCACAGCCCCAGGCCACATCCTTCAGCGGGATCGCGTCGCGCGGGCCAATGAACCCGTCGCTGCCGCCCTGATACATCAGCGGATCGGAATAGAAGCTCTCAGGCACTTTATCCCCGCGCGCCGCGCGCACCAGCTCTACATGGTTGATATAGGCAGACCCGTCCGCCCACTGATAGGCACGCGGCAGCGGGCTCTCGCAATCATGCTCGTGGAAGCGGAAGGTCGGCACAGAGCCCAGCTCCACCTGCTCGGCCAGCATGGCGAGCTGCGGCCCATAGATCTCCCACTTGTCCAGCGCCGCCTGCAACGTCGGCGCAATCCGCGCCGCATCCGTCGCCCGCGTCAGATCCTTCGAGACAACAACAAGGCGCCCATCCCGGGTGCCGTTTTTCAGGGTGGCAAGTTTCATGTCTGGTGTTTCCTGTCCGTCATCCCGGAATTTGCGTAGCAAATGTCCGGGACCCAGTTTCTGTGGATATGTATGCGGTCTGGGTCCCGGATAATCGCTACGCGATTTCCGGGATGACGCAATCTCTGTGATTGGAAATTACTTCGTCTCTTCCGCAATCTTCTCATGCAGCCACGCCGCATGCCTCGGCGCCTTCTTCGTCTGGCTCCACTCTTCAATCATCGGCTCAGCGACAGACTTCAGCTGCGCCATCTGTTCCGGCGTGCCGATGTCGGCGGCCAGCTCCAGCCGGTGCCCGTTGGGGTCGAAGAAATAGATCGACTTGAAGATGCCGTGATGCGTCGGCCCCAGCACGTCGATGCCCAGCCCTTCCAGATGCGCCTTCGTCGCCAGCAGCTCGTCCAGCGAGCCGAGGCGGAACGCGATATGCTGCACCCATTGCGGCGTGTTCGGATCGCGCCCCATTTCCGGCTGCTCGGGCAGCTCGAAAAAGGCCAGCACATTGCCATTCCCCGCATCGAGGAAAATGTGCATATACGGATCATATGCCCCCGTCGAGGGCACATGGTCCTCGGCAATCGCCAGCTGGAAATCCATGCCCAGCGTCTTCTTGTAGAACTCCACCGTCTCCTTCGCATCCTTGCAGCGATAGGCGACATGGTGAACGCCTTTGAGTTTGGGAGTGGTCATCATCTTTCTCCGTCCTGCCGGAGGCTCATCCTGAGCGAAGTCGAAGGATGCGCCGCCTGGCGGAACATTTGCAAGCCCGCGCCCGCCCTTCGACTTCGCTCAGGGTGAGCGCTCGGGGCCATATTACACTTTTTCTTCCGTCTTCAGAACACCGCGCTCAATCTGGTCGCGCTCCATGCTTTCGAACAGCGCCTTGAAGTTCCCCTCGCCGAAGCCGTCCTTGTAGTCGCCCTTGCGCTGGATGAACTCGAAGAAGACCGGGCCGACCTGCGCCTGCGCGAAGATCTGCAGGAGGAGACGCGGATTGCCGCCCTCGGTTGTCCCGTCCAGAAGAAGCCCGCGCGCCTGCAGGCCTTTCACGTCTTCGCCATGCCCCGGCAAACGGCCATCGAGCATGTCGTAATAAGCTGCCGGCGGCGCCGTCATGAAGGGCACGCCCTTCTGTTTCAGGCTGTCATAACAGCCATAGAGATCGTCACAGATCAGCGCGATATGCTGGATGCCTTCGCCGTTGAACTCCCGCAGGAACTCCTCGATCTGGCCGCCGCCGCCCTTGCCCTCTTCATTCAGCGGGATACGGATCTTCCCGTCCGGCGCCGTCAGCGCCTTGGAGGTGAGGCCGGTGTATTCGCCCTTGATGTCGAAATAGCGGATTTCCTGGAAGTTGAAGAGCTTCTCATAGAAGTCCGCCCAATACTTCATGCGGCCGCCATAAACATTGTGCGTCAGGTGGTCGATCAGCTTGAAGCCGGCGCCCACGGGGTGCTTGTCCACGCCCGGCAGGTATTCAAAGTCGATGTCATAGATCGAAAGTTCGTTTGCGCCGGTGTCATAGCGGTCGATCAGGTAGATGATCGAATTGCCGATGCCGCGGATGCCGGGAATGTGCAGCTCCATCGGGCCGGTCTCCACCTGCACCGGCTCAGCGCCCTGCGCCAGCAGGTGGTCATACGCCTTCCGGGCGTCGCGCACGCGAAACCCCATGCCGCAGGCAGACGGGCCATGCTCGCGCGCGAAGAACCAGGCGGCAGATTTGGGCTCGTAATTGGTGATCAGGTTGATTCCGCCCTGGCGCCACAGCTCGACATCCTTGGACCGGTGCCGGGCGACCAGAGAAAAGCCCATTGTTTCAAAAACCGGCTCCAGAATGCCTTTTTTCGGAGCAGAGAACTCGATGAACTCGAATCCATCGAGGCCTGCGGGATTGTCGAAAAGATCAGCCATGGCAAAAGGCTCCGTCTTGCGCGTGTGGAATATATAGTTTCATATGTAACTAATTATGCCCGCGCCCGCAAGCCATGCCGGAAAGATTGAACCCGCCCATGCCTGAAACATCCCGCCCCTCGCCCAGCGCCTCCACGCTCAGCCTGGCCACCTTCCTGCCCTTCCGGCTGTCGGTGCTCTCCAACGTCATTTCGCAGCGGATCGCCGATCTTTATGACAGCGAGTTCGGCCTCTCGATCTGGCAATGGCGGGTGATGACCGTCACGGCAGACACCCCCGGCATCAGCGCCACCGAGATCGGCCAGCGCACGCAGATGGACAAGGTCGCCGTCAGCCGCGCCGTCGCCAGCCTGATCGAGATGGGCTACCTGGAGCGCCGCCCCTCCACCGAGGACGCCCGCCGCTCGGACCTCTACCTCACCCCCGCCGGCGCCGGCATCTATGAACTGATCGTTCCTCTCGCCAAGGCCGAGGAAGCCCAGCTGGTCTCCGCCCTGTCCGATGCCGAGCAGATCGAGCTGGCCCGCCTGATGATCAAACTCGCCAAGGCCGCCTCCCCGGACCGCGAACTCTGGTGACCCCTCCGGTCCCTGAAGTGACCCAAACTGTCCCCGAAAAGACGCAAAACGACACTGTCTGACACTGTGTGTCCCCGTTCCGTCTGAACGCGACGCGCCCCCTCTCCCCCCGGGAGAGGGCCGGGGTGAGGGCCTCCCGCCCACTCGGCTCCATCCGCACCCCATTCCCCCGTCATCCCGGTTTCGCCCCGGACTTGATCCGGGGAGAAGACCGGGACCCAGCCTTCCCCCCCCTGGGTCCCGGACATTTGCTCCGCAAATTCCGGGAAGACGCCCGAAGGAAGTGATACACGCCCATCCTTCGACCTGAGCCCAGCAAAGCCCACCCATCCTTCGACTTCGCTCAGGATGAGCTTCGTTGGCACAGCGTATTTGAGCTCATCCTGAGCGAAGTCGAAGGATAGAGCGGGCTCACCTATCCAACACATCCCCCCAGCAAACACACCACAACCCGCAATCGTATCCACCCCCCTCCGCAGGCTGACTTATACTCAGCCCATGACACCCCAGATCGCCCGCCTCTACGCCCATGTATTGCCAATCTTCTGGCCATACCTCTGGCTGCAACTGCGCGCGATCTTCAAACGGCAGGATGTCGAGCTTCGCTCCCTCCTCATCGCCGTCACCAAATGGGGCCGCATCCACATCGTCAGCGTCGGCGACCACTGGCGCGCCTACAAGAAACCCGAACGCACGAAACCCGAATGGAACGATCCCGTCTGGGAATCCGCCCTCCCTCCAAACCTCGTGGGAGCCCCGTTGGAGTTTTCCGGTAGTTTTTCGGAAGCCTCCAACACCCCACCTCCCGAAGCTCATCCTGAGCGAAGTCGAAGGATAAGCGGGCACGCCCCCGACACGTCCTGAGCCCTGCGCGCCAACCTCCGCTCATCCCCGCGAAGGCGGGGATCTCCCTCAACTCTTTCCCATCTCGCAGCACACCCCGCCGGCCACGCCCCAAAGCGTGCGTTCCGGACGCTGCTGCTGGAATAGTCCTGCCTAGCCTGCCCGGCGCCGGCGCTGGCGCAGGCCGCGCGCCACCGGCGCGTCTTCTTCCAGAGTCAGGCGCTCCACCAGCCGGGCAATGAAGGCCGAAAGCTGGTCGCGGATTTCATAGGGCGCTTCCATCGGCAGGAAGTGCGAGGTGCCGCGAATGCCGCGCATCATCAGCGACGGGTTCTGCTGGATGATCTGCGCACGAACCTTATCGGAAATCACCGAATCCCGGTTCGGCCGCATGATGACGATGGGGATCTTCTTCTCGCGCACGGTCGCCAGCGCCGCCCACGGGCGATGGCGCTGCGCGCCAAAAGTCTTCGCTTCCCATTTGGGTGTGCAGGTCAGCGCCCAGCGTTGGGTCTCGGCGTCATGCGGGCCATTGTCCGCCCGGTCGATGCCGTCGAGCAGGTAATCCGCCAGGAAGGGTTCCCGCCAGGACTGGAAGGCCCCGCGCCCATTGTAAGAGTTCAGCGCCTCGCGGAACGATCCGAACTCGGCCCGGCGCTTGCGGGCGCGCGCGGCCATCTTGTTGCGGGCAAACAGCCAGTTGAAGGGCGGGAACGCATGGTTCCAGAAATAGGTCTTGCGCGACAGGATCACCGGATCGGCCAGCACCAGGCCTTTCACCAGGTCGGGCCGTTTGCCCGCCACCAGCAGCGCCACGCAGCCGCCCATCGAATGACCGCCCAGCACAACGCCCTGCGGCGCTTCGCGTTCAAGAAACTCGATGACGTCGTCGCGGTAACGGTTCCAGCTGGAAAGCCCGCTCTTCGTCGGAATGGTCGTGCGGCCATGGCCGCGCATGTCCAGCGCGCCGATCCGTGCCCGAAGGCCCAGCGGCGCCAGCAACGACTGATAAGTCATGGCGTTGAAGCCGGTCGCGTGGATCCAGATTGCGGCAAACGGCTTGATCGGATCACCGAACTCGATGCCCGTCATCTCGCCGCCGGATTTCATCTCTTCGCGGAACCGGCGCATCAGCAGACCCCTCCGCCGCGCCGCAGCGCGCCTACACCTGATCCTGGCACCCACGTCTCCCGGTCTTGTTTTCTAATTCCCGATGGACTGCGTCCTCCGGCCTCTCCCCTGTCCCCAGCCTGCCAGACGGCAGGCTGCGCAACCAAACGGCCGGGCTTCATCAAGCTACTCCACACTACTCAGAACGTCCGGAAAAACACCCGGCTCCGGACAACACTACAAGAGCGTTTTGAGGATTTGAAGGGACGGGAAGCCGCGCAGCCCAAACAGGAAGCAGCTTACATGGAATTCATCTTCAGGTGATTGACCACGCTTGTAGTCGAATGTATTGACCACAGTCGTAGTCGATGGGAACCGCATGTCATGATTCAGATCTCCGCAGCAGAACTCGAAGTCATGGGAATTCTCTGGGCAGAACCCGGCCTTGCCGCCGCCGAAGTCCACGAGAAACTGGGCGATGAGAAAGACTGGAACATCCGCACGGTCAAAACCTTCCTCGCCCGCCTGGTCGAGAAAGGCGCCCTGACCACACGCGAAGATGGCCGTCGCTATCTCTACCATCCCGCCATTGATGAGGCCGACTACAAGGCCAAGGCCGCCGGCCAGTTTGTCGACCGGGTGTTCTCCGGCCGCGCCGCACCGCTCGTTGCCTATTTGGCCGATACGCGCGGCCTGACCAATGACGACATCGCCGAACTCGAAAAGCTTCTGGGGGAGCTGAAGAAATGATTTCCGGGATCCACAGTTCCTATTTCGCACATGCGCTGGAAGCCGTCTTTGCGGCGACCCTTCTGATCCTGCTGGTGCTGGCAATCCGCAAACCGGTCGCCCGCCATTTCGGCGCCGGCATTGCCTATGCCCTCTGGATCTTGCCGATCTTCCGGCTGGTCCTGCCGCCGCTGCCCAATCAGGCCTCTTCCCTCTTTGCCTGGCTCAGGCTGCCAGCAGCGGCGCCGGCTGAAAGCATCCACACCACCACGGAAACCACGACACGTGTCGCCGCAGAGGGCCACGCGGCAGCCTTGCCGAATGTACCGGCTGACGCAGCCAATGTGTTCGTTCCGTCCAACATCGCCACGCCGCACCTGCCGGCGGACGCACTGGCCGCCGCCCCAGCCCAGCCGCTGGACACGATGGACCTGCTGCTGATCGCCGGACTCGTCGCCCTTGCCGTCTGGCTTGCCGGCGCGCTTTTCTTCCTGGCCCGCAGCATTCGCAGCCATATCAGCTTCATGAATGTGGTCGAACGGGAAGGCATACCCGTCACCGGCGATCTGCAGGATCTTTCCATCGAAATCGCCCGCGAAGCCGGCCTCAAGCGTATGCCGCGCATCGTCACCAGCCTGATCTCCAGCGGTCCCTTCGTCACCGGCCTGTTCCGCCCGGCCGTCGTGCTGCCCGCCTGGTTTGCTGAGGATTATTCCCGCTCTGAAGCCCGCGCGGCCATTGCCCACGAGCTGACCCATGTGAAGCGCGGTGACCTTTGGGCCCTTCAAACGGCTGAGATCTTCGTTGCCCTGATGTGGTTCAACCCGTTCGCCTACATCGCCCGCCAGGCATTCCGCATTGACCAGGAAGCCGCCTGCGACGCCGACGTTCTGCGCCGTGGCCATGCCAGCCCCCACGCCTATGGGTCCACGCTGGTCAAGGCAGTCCGGATGCAGATGCCTGCCCGCATCGCTCTGACAACCAGCCTTCCCCTCACCCATGCCCTGAAAGAAAGGCTGAAACTGATGTCCTATCCTGCTCCCGACAGCCGCCGCCGCTGGATCGGTTTTGGCGCCGCCGTACTCCTGGGCACGACCGCCCTCGTTGGCACCGCGTCCATAGCCGCTGCAGGCGAGCCGGATCAGAAAAAGGATCTCAAGATCCAGAACGGCGCGCTCTGGGTCGACGGCGAAAAGGTGGATAACCGCCAAGTCATCCTGCTCAGCGATCCGGTCAAAGGCCTCGTTCCTGTTCCACCGATGCCGCCGGAAGTTCATGAGATCACGGTGCAGATGTCCAAGGACGCAGCCGAACTGACAGGTCCGGAAACCCTCGGCGCCGTGCTGGAGTTCACCGGCAGCCCCGAATTCGAAGATCTCACCCAGATGAGCGTCGAGCTGGGCCTGATGGGCGCAATGCTCGGCACTGAGGCTGCTTTTGAAAGCATCAGCATGAACTTCGCCGGCATGAGCGAAGAAGAGATCGACGCCTGGGCCGCAGACTTTGAAGCCCGCATGGAAGCAAAGGCGGCAGAAATCGAAGCCCGCGCCGCCGAGATGGAATCGCGCAGCGCCGAAATCGAAGCTCGGGTCGCCGAACGCGCCGCGATCATGGAAGCCAGGATCGATGAAGCGACCCAGAAGCGCATGATCACCATTGAGCGTCGCATGGAAGCCAATGCCGATCGTCTGGATGCTGCCCTGGAGCGCCACTATGGCAAGGACTTCGAAGCGAGGATCGAAGCCCGCGCCGATCTGATCCCCGAAATGGTGGACGAATGTGTCGACTTAAATCTGGCAGATGGCGACACCCGCATCATCGAGCGTACAACTGACGAGGGCCAGACCATGAAGATTGCCTGCGTCGCCGGAACTCAGGAAATTCTCCGCTCTGACAAGACGCTCGACTTCATCAAGGCCAACACCAGCCTGAGCGACGAAGAAAAGGCCAAGTTCAAGGAAGGCAGCGGCGAAGGCAAACGCACCTTCATCATGACCAACGGAACCAAGATCAAAGACAAGTTCACCGTCGACGGCACTGTCGCGGCACCAGCCCCACCGGCAGCACCAGAAACCCCCGCAGAACTGAAGGGTTCGGAATAGGCTCCTACTCCAGACACCCTAAGTGAAGGCAGCCCGGCGTTCCCCCTCGCCGGGCTGCTTTCATGTTTGGCGGAGCGCTTTGCGCGTTCGCCGGTTGAGGCTAGTGTCCCGGCGAACCAGAAAATCCGGAGGCCCTTCGCATGATGATCCGCTTCGCTCTTGCCGCTGCCGCGTTGGCCAGCCTCGGCGCCTGCGCCACCCAACCCGAGCCTTGCACGGCCGAATGGGTCCAGTACCGGACCGACCGTATTCTCGGGAAGTTTGCGATGGAAAATCGCGGCCTCGTCAACGATCTGCGCCAGCTGACCAAGGCTGATGGCCGCATCGATCCGATCCAGAGCATCCTGCTGGCCGCGCAGGCTGAAGACATCCAGCGATTTGCCCGGAGCTTTGAAACCGTCGTCGTGCCTGAACTGAACTCGGCGATCCAGCAATGTGGCCGACGCGAGGATTTCGTGCCCGCCTTCACCGAATTCCTGCGCCGCGAAGGCGTTCCGGATGCGTCGCTTCAATGGGTCGGCCCGATCCTCGCGCTGGTTCAGGTCGTAAACAGTGAGGGCCAGCTCGAGCCGGCGCCCTACAAGTAATCCGGACCAAGACCAATGCAGACCCTTATCGTTGTTCCCGCCCGCTATGGCTCCACGCGCCTGCCGGGCAAGCCGCTCGCCAAGATCGCCGGCAAAACCATGGTCAGCCGCGTCGCCGACCTCGCCCGACGCGCCGCCGCGCGCCTTGGCAAAGGCGCCGAGTATGCTGTGGCCACGGACGATACACGCATTCTGGAGTATTGCCGCGATAACCGCATCAATGTGGTGATGACCGATCCTGCGTTGCCGTCAGGCTCCGACAGGGCGCTCGCCGCCGCAGACGGGCTGGGGATGAGCCCGGACTTTGTCGTGAACCTTCAGGGGGACGCGCCATTCACGCCGACAGAACATGTGATTGCCGTCGTCGACGCACTGAAAACAACCGGCGCCGATGCGGCAACGCCCTACATCCGCCTGAGCTGGGCCGCGCTGGACCAGCTCCGCGCCCACAAGACTGAAACGCCCTTCTCTGGCACCACCCTGGTGAAAGATCCCAAAGGCCGGGCCATCTGGTTCTCAAAGAACATCATGCCTGCCATCCGCAAGGAAGCTGAACTCCGCAAGCTGAGCAATCTATCACCCGTGTGCCAGCATATAGGCCTTTATGGCTTCCGCCTCGACACATTGCGCCGTTACTGCGCTCTGCCGGAAAGCCATTATGAGCGCCTTGAGGGCCTGGAACAGCTGCGCCTGATCGAGAACGGGTTCACGATGCAAGCGGTGGAAGTCGAGCCCGGCAGGATCGCCATTCCCGGTATCGATACCGCTGAAGACATTGCGCTGGCCGAGCGCCTTGTGGCCGAGTTCGGCGAACCGGACGCCTGAGCCCATGGCCCGATTGTTCGTCATTCGCCACGGTAACACTTTCGACAAAGGCGACACCGTCACCCGCGTTGGCGCGCGCACGGATCTTCCGCTCTCAGTTTCCGGCCGGGAACAGGCCGCAAAGCTGGCCGCACATTTCGCGGCCACGCAGTTCGCCGCCGCGCTCTGCTCCCCTCTTAGCCGAACTCGCGAAACGGCGCGCGCTATTCTCAGTGCACGGACCGATAATCCCGCCCTATTCATCGCGCCGTTCCTTACCGAGATCGATTACGGTCCGGATGAAAACCAGGCCGAAGATCAGGTTGCTGCGCGCCTGGGACCGGCGCTGGAAGCCTGGGACGTCGATGGCACGCCGCCCCCTGGCTGGCTGGTTGACCCGGCCGCCCTCCGCGAAGGCTGGCGCACTCTTCTGCGCCGCGTGGCAGCCTTGCCGGACGACGCGACAGCGCTGGTTGTGACCTCCAACGGCATCGCCCGGTTCCTGCCGGACGTAGTGGACGCGAAGCCGGAAGGCCTTGACCGCAAACTGAAAACGGGCGCCTGGGGCGAACTGATCGTCACGCCGGAGGCGAGCGACTTACTGAGCTGGAACCAGCGGCCCTGACGCCTCAGGCAACGTCGCGCTGAATATCGAAGCGAATGGCCGATGGCCCGCCGATGGGCAGCACAAATGCAACTGTCGTGCCCTCGCCATAGATGGATGACAGCATCATCCGTCCACCATGCATCTCGGCAAAAGATTTGGTCAGTGCCAGGCCAAGACCGGTCCCTTCGTGGTTGCGATCTTTCGTCTTCGCAACCTGCTCGAATGGCTGAGCCAGACGAGGCAGGTCTTCAGGCGGAATGCCAATGCCGGTGTCCGTCACGCCAAAATAGATGTCTGTGCCGCGCTGCTCGACGCATACAGTGATCGTGCCTGCGCGGTCGGTGAACTTGATGGCGTTGGACAGCAGGTTCAACATCATTTGGCGGATGGCACGATGGTCGGCGTCGATATCCGGCAGATTTTCCTGAGCCTGAAGGACAAGATCAATTGCCTTCTCTTCGGCCTTGCGTCGGATCATCCGAATGGCCGCGTCAACCGGATCGACCGGATCGATCGGCTGGGTGTTGATCGTCATCTTGCCGGCTTCGATCTTCGCCATGTCGAGGATGTCGTTGATCATATCGAGCAGGTGCTGGCCCGACATGAGAATATCCTTGGCATATTCCACATACGACGGATCGCCCAGCGGCCCGGCAAGCTCGCTGGTCATGATCTCGGAGAAGCCGATGATGGCGTTGAGCGGCGTGCGCAGCTCGTGGCTCATATTTGCGAGAAAAGCCGATTTGGCATGTGCGGCGCGCTCGGCCTTTTCCTTCTCTTCGCCAAGCTTGCGGCTGAGCTCTTTCGAACGCCCTTCGGACCTTTCGAGGTCCAGCGCAGCGCGATGCAGCTTTTCTTTCTGCTTCTTCAGCTCGTCTTCATTGCGGACATTCTCGGTGACATCCACGCCGACAGTGATCAGCCCGCCATCCGGCGTGCCGCGTTCAACCATCTTCAATGAGCGGCCGGACCGGAGGGTGAGCAGCGTAGTGCGCGCATCTTCCTCAGACTGACGTTCCATCGTGACGGCGCCGGAGCGGGCAATGATAACGGTTTCATGGCTCATACCCGGACGCAGGGTATCCTGCAGGCCGAAATCGAGCGCGAAGGCACGGTTCCAGTAGAGCAGACGACGGCGCATATCCCACAGAGCGAAGGGGCCGTTGAAGCCCTCGATTGCGTTGCGCAGGCGCCGCTCAGCGGTCTTCACGCGGTCTTCTGCCTGTTTGCGTTCGGTTGCATCCATCATGATGCCGCCGAAAACCGTCAGTCCGGAAACCGGGTCGCTGGAAACGCTGCCACGCATCTCGATCCAACGGAGCGGAGACGTGTGTGCGACGAAAGTAAGGTGCACCCAGCCAATGCTGCGCGCCTTGGTGAAGCCTTCCTTCACATAGCCCCTGCTCTCGACCGGAACACGGTCGAGCAACTCATCCAACGCGAACCGACCCGGCGCAGCCAGACCGATCAGTTCCGAAGCGCCATCGCTGAGGAACAGGGAATTGTTTTCCTGCGACCATTCCCAATAGCCCGCCCGCGCGCCGCGCATGACAAGACCAAGGATTCGGTCGGACTCCTCATTGCGGGTTTCCTGAATGGCAACTTCGCGCTGTCGTGAAGATAACCGCCGCGACAGGCCAAACAACGTGAAGGTCGGCGCAGCGATCAGCAAAGCAAAGATTGCAAGACGCAGTATGTCTTGCGCCGTGATCAGCGGCTGGGCCGCTGTGACACAAACGGCGACGCTGCTGCCTTCAACCGGCGCGCAGGCCGAGGCAGCACGCACGCCGTCCATCGAGATGATCCCAGGCCGGCCCACGCCGGCAAGGTCCGAGACCCGCGCCAGGGAAGCATCCCCTTGGGCCACGACATTTCCATTGCCGAGAACACTGGTGCGCACGCGGCCTGCGGGCGCCGAAAGGACGTTCACAAGCGGAGTTATGGCGATCACCGGATTGCGATCGTCGGGCGCCGCAAGGAAGACAAGGTCCCCCTGGGGCGAGAGCCCGCTCGTCCAACCATGCTCAATCATTTGGTCCGCAGTCGCGGCAGCATCCCCTAGGCGCGAGCCTTCGGGTGACTGTGACGCATCCCGCAGCGTGACGATTGCATCGATGCCTTGTGTGAAGCTGGCCGTGCGGGCGCGCGAAACGCCCCCGCCCTCGGAGATGGCGATCGCTGTGACGGCAACGCTAGCCCGCGCTTCGAGCCGCGTCGCCAGCGTGCGGGCTTCACTCTGGATCTGAGCCAGACGGGCGGCTTCAGAAGTCTGTCGCTCGTCCCAGGCTTTCAGTCCAAGTGCAAGCGCCATGAGGCCAAGAATGACGGGAACCAGAAGGCCAAGCCGGCGCGCCTCAGCCTTCACCGCTGCCGGGTCCGGCGCGGCGGCTGAATTCAGCTGTGATCTGGCCTGCGACTTTGCCAAAACGAACCTGACGCAATGCTACTTCCGGGAAATGGGCAATCTACCTTCTCCCCCCGAAACATTGACCGTTCGTTAACAAAGTTAACTGTGGAATTAACCTTTGGTGTCCCCATCCAGAGCACGGTGGGCAATGTCCATCGCATTCGGCGAGAGCCCGGCCGCCACCAGCCTGCGGAGACAGGCTTCGGCTTCGGCTCGCGCCTTGGGTTCCAACAGACGCCATTGCTCGAATGCCGTCAGCAAACGGGCGCCCAGCGCCGGGTTCGCCTTGTCAGCCGCCAGGATGGTTTCCTCAACCGCGCGGTAGCCGGAGCCATCGGGCGCGTGGAACGCTGCAAGGTTCTGCATCGCGAAGGCGGCAATGACCGAGCGTACCCGGTTGGGATTGCGCAGGTCAAAATCCGGATGCGTTACGAGCCGGCGCACGTCTTCTGCCGAACCGAGGCCCGCCTGCACCGAGAACCATTTATCCATGACAAGCGCATTGGACTTCCACTGCGCCTCAAAGTCAGCCAGCGCTTCCTCGCGGCCGGGCCCTGCAGAAACCGTCAGCGCACGCAGCGCGGAAAGTTGCTCGGTCATGTTGGGGGCGTTCCTGTAAAGCTCCGCCAGCATGTCGGCAGCGTCACCGCGACCGCCCAGCAACATGATGAAAGCCGAGCGGAGCGCGCGCACAGACGCCTGCTCAGCCCCCGGATTGTAAGGCGCGGGTGAGGCTTGCGCGAGGGTGTCGGCGATTTCAGCAGCCAGTTCGACGGCAATCGACGCCTGCAGCTTGCGCCGGGCCGCCGCGAGCGCCACGGCGTCCGCCGGTTCACGCTCAAGGAAGAGTTCGCCAACATCTGGCAGACGCGTCAGGAGCGCCGCGAAGGCAGGATCCTGCAGCGCGCCACGAACAGCTTCGCCGATCGCGGCGACAAGGGCCGTATCCGGAACGGTTTGCGACCCATCGGCCAGCGTCAGGATTTCTTCCTTGATCAGGGCCTGCAGGCCATCCCAGGTATTGAAGGGATCTGTCTCCGCACGGACGAGCGCCAGGCGATCGTCGCGGCTGAGCATACGCTTCAGGCGGACAGGCGCTGAGAAATCCCGGTTCAGCGACAAGAGCGGGCGCGGCGCGCCTGCTGGCAGCTTGAAGACCAGTTCCGCCGATTCACGATCCAGCACATACAGGAAAGGCTCGGCAGCCTGCCCTTCTGCAGCGGCATGCCCGCCCTTCCCGTCCAGCAGAGCCGACAGGAGCGGCACTGGCACGGGCTTCTTCACAGGCTGGCCATTCGTCGGGCGCGTGGACTGAGCGAGCTTTACAGTCAGCGTAGCACTGGCAGCATCCCAGTTTTCCTCAACGGTGATCTCCGGCGTTCCAGCCTGCACATACCAGCGGCGGAACTGCGAGAAGTCCTTGCCCGTGGCCGCTTCAAAACAGGCGTAATAGTCCTCGATGGTGACGGCTTGGCCATCATGCCGCTCGAAATAGATATCCATTCCCTTCCGGAAGGACTCCGGACCGATCTGACGGCGTAGCATGCCGATCAGTTCGGAGCCTTTTTCGTACACGGTGGACGTATAGAGATTGTCGATCGAGGCGTATGTGTCTGGTCGCACGGAATGGGCGAGCGGACCGGCATCTTCTGCAAATTGGCGAGCACGCAGCTTGATAACATCCTTGATCCGCTGCACCGGGCGCGAGCGCATATCCGCCGAGAAGTTCTGATCGCGGAAGACCGTGAGACCTTCCTTCAGGCATAGCTGGAACCAGTCGCGGCAGGTGATGCGGTTGCCGGTCCAGTTATGAAAGTATTCGTGCGCGACAATTGACTCGATGGCTTCAAAGTCCGCATCCGTCGCCGTCGACTCGTCGGCCAGCACGTAAGCCGAGTTGAAGATATTGAGGCCTTTGTTTTCCATGGCGCCGAAATTGAAGTCCCGGACGGCCACAATATTGAACACACCAAGGTCGTATTCCCGGCCATAGGTTTCCTCGTCCCAGCGCATGGACCTCTTGAGCGAGTCCATTGCCCAGGCTGCGCGTGGCGCCTCACCTTTATCAACATAGATGCCGAGATCGACATGCGCGCCGCTAGCGGTGGTGAAGCTGTCACGCAGCACATCGTAATCGCCAGCGCAGAGCGCAAAGAGATAGCCAGGCTTTTTATGGGGGTCATCCCATTCGGCGAAGTGCCAGCCGCCGTCCATATCACCAGCCTCGCCAGGCGTGCCGTTGGACAGGAGATAGGGATAGGCCGCCTTCTCCGCCTCAATGCGCACCTTGAAGCTGCTCATCACATCGGGACGGTCGGGATAGAAAGTGATGCGGCGGAAGCCAACAGCTTCACACTGCGTGCAGAAACGGCCACCCGACATATAAAGGCCCGAAAGGGCGCTGTTAGTTTCCGGCGATATCTCGACCACCGTTTCAAGAAGGAAAGGCCCCGCCGGCGGCGTGTGGAGCGTCAAGCCGTGCTCATCGGCGGTGAAGGCGTCGCTACCGATATCCGCCAGCGGGCTGCCTTCCGGCGCCAAACGGATCGACTTCAGCTGAAGCGACTCGCCGTCAAGGCGCATCGGCCCATTGCCCGCCGGGGTCACCTTCAACGTGGCGCGCACCTGCGTGCTCGCCGGAACCAGCCGGAACTCCAGGCGGACCTCATCAATGGAGAAGGGGTAAGGCTTGTATTCGGCAAGCTTTACGGCGACGGGAGTTTCAGTGCGCATCGATCAGGTCTCCGGGAGGATGACAGGCGGTATGGGATACTGGACGGGACTGCGCCCGTCGAGGGGCCGTTGCCCGTAGGTTAGCCCTCTGGCAGATGGGGTGGATGCCGCGTCCTTCAAATTCACTTTCTGTAATTCGCCGACTGGCCGCATTTGCAGCCCTGGTCGTAGGGATCATCATCGCCCATCTCTCGCTGGTGCCGGCGGGGGATGTTCCCGCGCCGCAAATCTCCGACAAGATACGCCACTTTGCCGCCTATGCGGGGCTGGCGGCGCCATTGGCGCTGGCGCTTCACCCGAAACGGTGGCTCGCAGCCGCCATCGCGGCAACCGCGTTCGGGGTTGCGCTGGAGTTTGCGCAGGCGATGGGCGAGGCCGGACGTGAAGGTTCCGCGCTCGACGCACTGGCCAATATGCTCGGGGCATTCCTGGGGGCCGGGCTGATCCGGATCAGCGCAGGCGTTCGCGGCTGATTACTCCGCCGCTGCGGCTTCTTCTTCCAGGCGGTAGACCGAGCGCAGAATCAAGGCGCACCGGTGCGCAATCGGCCGGATCTCATCTGGAACGTCTTTCGGATTTGCGGAGGCATACTCTGCAATCTTGCGTGCCATGCGAAACAGGTCCGGCGTGTGGGAGATCATACGCGCCTGGTGTTCGACCCGGGCCGGATCGCGGTCGTACTCGGTAGCCGGAACGCGCCAGCCACTATTGGCGCCGTCATCGGTGGCAACCGCAGGATATGTTCCGGGCGTAGCCCCGGCAACAACTTGCCCTTCCCCGGTACGCCATTTCATCATACGGCGGACGACCCGCCATTGCTCCAGCATCAGCTCGTCATCATCGTCGTCTTGATCACCCCGGTCCAGCCGGTGCATGGACTCTTCGGATGCCAGCTCGTGCGCATGAAACAGACGACCAAGGCCGCAATCATATGTGATACGGAGGGGTTCATCGACCCCCTTCACCCATTGCGGCACGACCCGCTCAATCGGCACCCATGTGCCGACGGGCTTTACGTATACTCGCTGAGACTTGTGAAAAACCGCCTTCGCCATGTCCAAGATCCCCGCACGTGCGATCGTGGAAAATGCCAGAGGAATATGGCTGGGCGGTAAGCGCAATCGATCAAATTTCCCCAAAGTCACAGGTCAATTTGTTTCCCTTGGGTCACGGCTTTCCGTGCGCGTAAAGCGCGCTATGCTCCCCCATCAGCGATAAACAAGACACACCCGAAAGGGTGACTGGGAGCCTGACGCGCTATGAATTTCGATTTCTCAGAAGACCAAAAGTTCCTTGCCAATGAGGCTCGGAAATTCCTCTCTCAGGAATGCACGATGGCGCATGTGCGCTCGGTGCTGAATGATGAGAAGGTATCTCACCATAAGGAACTGTGGAGCAAAGTCGCCGAGATGGGCTGGCTTGGCACATCCATTCCGGAAGAGCATGGCGGCCTTGGCCTCGGCATGCTGGAGATGTGCGTTCTGGCCGAAGAGATGGGCCGCGCCGTGGCGCCGGTTCCGTTTGCCTCGACCGCTTACTACCTCACCGAAGCCATCAAGATCGCTGGCAACGACACGCAGAAGGCCGCCATCTTCCCGCGCATTGCCGGCGGCGAGATTATTGGCGCCTACGCAGCCAGCGAGGGCCCCGGCCACCCGACCGCCGCAACACTGAAAACCGCTTTCGACGGCAGCACCCTGAACGGAACCAAGATCCCGGTGGCCGATGGTGACATTGCAACCCACGCCATTGTGCTGGCCAAGGAAGGTTCGGGCGCGTCGCTCGTTCTCGTCGATCTTTCCGGCCCCGGCGTGACGCGCAAAGTCGTCCAGACCATTGACCCGACCCGCAGCCATGCGGAGATCACCTTCTCCGGTACGCCGGCCGAGCGTCTTGGCGGCAAGGGCGAAGGCGAAGCGCTGAACGATCAGCTGCTCGACCGCGTTGCTGTGCTGCTCGCTTTCGAGCAGGTCGGCGGCGCAACCCGCTGCCTTGAAATGGCAAACGACTATGCCAAGAGCCGCTACGCCTTTGGCCGCCCGATCGGCGGCAACCAGGCGATCAAGCACAAGCTCGCCGACATGTATGTGAAGAACGAAGTCGCCCGCTCCAATGCCTATTACGGCGCCTGGGCGATTTCAACGGATGCGGCGGAGCTGCCCGAAGCCGCCGCCGCCTCGCGCATTGCCGCATCGGAAGCCTACTGGTTTGCCTCAAAGGAAAACATCCAGACGCATGGCGGCATGGGCTTCACCTGGGAAGTCGACTGCCACATCTTCTACCGCCGCTCAAAGCTGCTCTCGGTTCAGGCCGGATCGCCGAAGGTCTGGAAAGAGAAACTGGTGCGCGCGCTTGAGGCCAAGAATGCGGCCTGAGGCTTCTGCCTCTCTTGAAATGGCCGGGCGGCAGGGCAATCCCCGCCGCCCGGAAACCGGACTATTCGCCCATGCCGGCGTTCGGAACGGGGGCCGACCAGGTCAGGCTGTCAGCGGGAGTTTTGCTGCCACCGGTGAAGACCTGGAGCGTTGCGGTCTCGTAGGAGATGTCGAAATTCTCAACGATGTCAGAGCCTTCGCCGGAATAGGTCGAGTAGTTGTTCAACACGGCGTTGTTCAGCTTCCAGACCTGACGGTTAGCCGACCCATCACGGGTCATGGTGATCTCGACCGTCGGGACAGACGTGCCGTCGATGACGTGCTTGAGCACCTTCACGGAGGACGCGTCAAAGTTGCGGGTCACGTAAAGTGCGCCGGTGTACAGCTCGACACGCTTGGGCTCGACCGGCGTGTAGGTTTCCGGATCATAGACGGGTTGCTGCGAAACACTGAAGCTGAGGCTGGTGGCAGGAATCTTGGCACCGCTGACGTCGATCTCGATGCCAGCATGCGCAAGGCCAGCGATCAGCAACGACACGGCAGTGGCCCCGATAAGCCGGCGAGATTTCGCAAAGACTTGCGACATGGTGGTGTGTCCCTTCGTTTGGCGCCCCCGGCGGAAGCCCTTTGCAAATCGCCCCGGCGCGCGACTGTCATAGGATGCCTAAATTCAGGAAGGAATATGGCGGCAGCCCGGCGACATCCGCACACGGCAAAATATTTGGGGAACAGGCCCCCGGCCAGAGCCGCCTGACGAACAGATAAAACAGAAACACTGAGGATAACGAACGGAGTGCCCGATGGACTTCAATGATACCCCCGCAGAAGCCGCCTTCCGCAAGGAAGCACAGGACTTCCTCTCCAAGCATCTGGAGCCGAAAACCGGCGCGAAACCGCGCACGGCAAACGAATCCGCACTGGCCCGCGCCAAAGCCTGGCAGAAAACCAAGGCGGAGAACAAATTTGCCCAGATCACCTGGCCGAAGGAATGGGGCGGTCGTGGCGGCTCTTCCATGGAAGCGGTCATCTGGGGTCAGGAAGAAGCCAAGTATGACGCGCCGACCGGTCCGTTCGCCATTGGTCTTGGCATGTGTATCCCGACCGTCATCGCGTTCGGCTCCGACGAGCACAAGAAGCGCTACGTGCAGAAAGCCCTGCACGGCGAAGAAGTCTGGTGTCAGCTCTTCTCCGAGCCGTCTGCCGGTTCTGACGTGGCGGGCCTCAAGACGCGCGCCGTGAAAGATGGTGACGAATGGGTTATCAACGGTCAGAAGGTCTGGACCTCTGGCGCACACTATTCCGACTTCGGAATTCTTCTGGTCCGCACCGACCCCAAGGTTCCCAAGCATAAAGGGCTGACGATGTTCATCGTGAACATGAAGCAGCCCGGCGTTGAAGTGCGCCCGATCCACCAGGCTTCCGGTGGCCGCGAGTTCAACGAAGTCTACTTCACCGACGTCCGCATTTCGGACGCCGACCGCCTCGGCGAAGTCGGCGCAGGCTGGAAAGTCGCGCTTGTAACCTTGATGAACGAACGCCTCGCCGTGGGTGGATCGCCCGGCCCTGACTGGGCGGAGATCATGGGATACGCCAAGGAACTCGGAGTACTCGAAGATCAGGCGTTCCGCGAAAAACTGGCAGACTGGTACGTCGCAGCACAAGGTTACAAGCTGACGAAGTTCCGCACACAAACCGCCCTCTCGCGCGGGCAAACGCCGGGGCCGGAAAACTCGATCGGCAAAATCATCACAGCCAACCATCTTCAGGACATCTGCAATTCTGCAATAGAAATGCAGGGCCACTATGGCATCATCAATGAACCGGAGCGGGTGGTGTTGGACGGATTGTTCCAATCCAGCTTTATGTGGGCGCCGGGTCTGCGGATCGCCGGAGGCACCGATGAGATCCTCAAGAACATCATCGCCGAGCGCGTTCTGGGATTGCCTCAGGATGTGCGTGTCGACAAGGATCTCCCGTTCGACCAGATGAAATCCGGCTGACCCCTGCGCTCAGTTGAATAAATTTGAAGGGCGGCTTGTGATCCAGGCCGCCCTTTTTCATTTCGAAAGCAGGTATGCGGACGCTTCTTCAGCTCGCCCTGGTGACTTCAGAGATAAACGCGGCGGCGTCCCGAGCGCAGGCTTGACCTGCTTCCACGAGGGCTTCGGCGCGAGCCATATCGGAGTTGCCGCGCGCGGTTGCCGTCGTGGAAATTGTGCTCTGGCGCAGAACGCTGCGTTCCTGTCCCTTGAGGATTGTCGCCTCAAGGCGGCATCGGGCGGTGGAGCCTTTGAGCGTCAGGTCGGAAATCCGCCAGGAGAATTCATAATCCGTCAGGGCGCCCGCCTGTGCCGGAAGGGCAACATTCGCTCCCTCCCCGTTTAGCAGATCAAGCAGCGCTTCCTGCATCAGGCTGGTGGAGCGATCCGTCCATTGGACCGACCGAATAATCCGCATTCCACCATTCTCGTCTTCGGCGGCCATCCAGCGGCCGGCGATCAGGCGGGAGGCTTCCGGCTCGCGTACCGTTACCGATGCCGCAAGCTGATATTCAGCTTCCATCGGCGCAAGGCGATAGAGTGCACTCGCTGGTTCGGGCTGCGGAATGACGCTGGAACATCCCGCCAAGACAACCATGGCGGCCGGGAGGATTATGGAGCGGATCATCAGCGTTTCTCCTCATAAGGTACGGCTTCGCCAACAAGCAGGGATTGGGGATTGGTCTCAATCTCCCTCAGCAATCGGTCAAACCGATTGAGGGTGATGCGCAGCTCCTTGCTCGCAAGGCCGGCATTCTGGAAGGTTTCCGTTGCGGGGCCTTCAATGATCGAGGTCGCTGCCTGAACCGCCTCGGCGCTTCGGTCGAGCGTGCCGCTGGCAGATTGGGCAACCGTGCGCAGATCCGCGACGAGAATTTTTAGATCTTCGGCGGCTGCCGTCAGATTCGTATTGGCAGAGTCGCTGAACGCGCCAAGGTCGGCAGAGGCTTTTTCGAATGCGACAGCGGCGCGCGAAACATCATCCACGGCGACTGATGCCTTGTCGATCAGGCCCCCATCGGCAGCGAGCTTGCCAGTAGCAATCTCGATATTCTTCAGCGTCGCGTTGACGGACGCGATGTTCTCATCCGTCAGCATCTTGTTGACGTTGTCGAATGTCAGGTTGGCGCGGCCAAGGGCCTGTGCGCCGCCCGCAACGATCTGGTCGACGAGCGTGCGTTCAGAGCGGATAACCGGCACCGGTTCGCCGGGGCGGGCCTCAAGCGCGCGGCCTGTGCCAGCGCTGATTTGAATAAAGGTCGTCCCTGTGATCCCGGCAAGCTGGATCGACGCGCTGGAATCCTCGCGGATGGGCGCTTCTCGGGAAACCCGGATCCGTGCCCGGACCTTCGACGGATCGGCGCGGTCGACCCGCACAGTGGCCACCTCCCCGACCTTGATGCCGATATAGCGGACCGCCGATCCTTCCTCCAGTGACACCGGCCCATCGAATACGATGTCGTAGGCCTTGTAGTCGCGCTGGAACTCCGATTGCCCCAGCCAGAGCACAAAGCCTGCCAGCAGCGCCGCCGCCAGTATGACAAGGCCGCCGATCAGCGCGTAGTTTGCCCGGGTTTCCATGGTCTGAACCCTCCTAATGCCCAGCGGCTGCCGCGCGCCCGCGCGGTCCGCCAAAGTATTCCTGAATCCAGGGATGATCGTAGCGCCGAAGCTCCTCGATCGTCCCGACGGTGAGCACGCGCTTCTCTCCGATCACGGCAATGCGGTCGCAAACCGCGTGCAGCGTGTCGAGGTCATGCGTGACAAGAAAGACTGTCAGACCCAGGGCCTGTTGAAGGTCGCGGATAAGCTTGTCGAAGGCCGCCGCGGTGATCGGGTCGAGGCCCGCCGTTGGCTCATCGAGAAAGAGCAGCTCCGGATCAAGCGCGAGGGCGCGCGCAAGCGCCGCCCGTTTCCGCATACCGCCAGAAAGGTCGGACGGGTATTTGTCACCTGCGCTCGGCGCCAGCCCTGCCATCTGGATTTTCATGTCCGCGAGGGCGCGGCGAAGGTCTGGATTGAGATCCGTATGTTCGCGCATCGGCACCATCACATTTTCCCGAACTGTCAGGTTCGAGAAAAGCGCGCCGTCCTGAAACATGATGCCCCAGCGGCGCTCAATGGCTGCGCGCTCGTCGCTGCTCAGCGTATCGAGCTGTTCGCCAAATACTTCCACCGTACCAGATGCCGGTTCCTTCAGCCCCACAACGGCGCGCAGCGTAACCGACTTGCCGCCGCCGGACGGGCCGATGATGCCGATCACTTCGCCTTTCGGAATATCCAGGCTGAAGTGATCGAGAATGACATTCCGCCCGTAGGCGACCTTCAAGTCGCGAATGCGGATGACGGGCTCGCTACTCATATGCCCATCTCCATGTAAAAGATGGCAAACAGCGCATCGAGAACAATCACTGCAAAAATCGCCTGCACAACAGAAGTTGTCGTCGCCTTGCCGAGCGACTGGACACTACCGCCGACCTGAAGCCCTTGCCGGCAGGCAATAAGCGCGACGACCATCCCGAAAACCGGAGACTTCGACATGCCGACCCAGAACTGGTCAATCGGAACCGAGTTCCGCATCCGCTCCAGGAAGACCGCAGGGTTGATATCCAATGCGCCCCAGGCAACCGTAATGCCGCCGGCGACGCCTGCAATCGTGGCGACGAAGGTGAGGATCGGCGTCATGACCAGCATCGCCAGCACGCGCGGCGCCACAAGCACGTCCATCGGCTTGAGGCCGAGCGTCTGCATCGCGTCGATCTCCTGACGCATCTTCATGGTGCCGATCTGCGCAGTGAAGGACGAGTTCGTTCGGCCCGCCAGCACGATGCCGGTGAGCACCACACCGAACTCCCGCAACATCGAAAAGCCGATCAGTTCGATCGTATAGATCTCTAGGTCAAAATCCCTCAGCGTCGTTGCGCCAATGAAGGCGACAACCATGCCGACGAAGAATGAGAGGAACGCGATGATGGGCATCGCGTTCAGGCCAGCTTCCTCCATGACCGACACAATCGAGGTCCAGCGTAGCTTCCAAGGCTGAGTTATCAGGCGGCCAATGGTGACGACGGTTTCACCGAGGAAAGCGAGGCTTGCGCGGGCTTCTTTATAGAAGTCCACGCTCCCTTTTCCCGTGCGTTCCAGCAGCGCTATCAGGCCCGTCTCCGGCGGTGGCGCGGTAGGCGCAGGCTCGGAATATTTGTGGACCTGTTCCAGAAGGCTCGCAGCGGAGGCATGTCGCCCGACAAGTCGCGGCGGCCAATCTACGCCCTTCTCGCGCCAGGTGCGGTCGATAAGATAGGCGCCGGAGGTATCGAGCAAGCCAAGGCCGGATACATCAACAGCGTCCAAACCGGCGGCAGGCACCGCATGCAGGCGGGCATCGAGCTGGTTAATGGTCGCGACCGTCCAGTCTCCGCTGAGGCGGAGGACGCGGCCTTCGTCGCTCTCTTCAAGCGCGAAGTCAGGGGCGGTAAAGTTCAGCATTCGTCTGGTCCAGACTGACCTTATTACCAAAACATGCTTAAGGACGGTCTGTGCCAAACCAAGACAATTCGTCTCTCAGGATTAACTCATGAGTCATTTACGGCTTGAAATCGCTCATATCTCGTCTCCGCTGAAGGCTTCGTTCGCCATTTCGCGCGGCGCAAAGACCAGTGCCGAGACTGTGCGTGTGTCGCTTTCCGATGGAGAACACACCGGGCGGGGCGAAAGCGTTCCATATGGCCGGTATGGCGAAACAGTCGAAAGTGTCATCGCCGAGATCGAAACGGCGCGTCACATGATCGAAACAGGTATTGACCTGCCAGCTTTGCAAACGCTCATGAAGCCGGGCGGCGCCCGCTGCGCGGTTGATTGCGCGCTATGGGACCTGGAAGCCAAGCAATCCGGCACGCCAGTCTGGCAACGCGCCGGCCTGCCGGCACCCGCCCCGATCGAGACTGCCGTCACCATAAGCCTCGACACGCCCGACGCGATGGCCGCCGCTGCAAAAGCCACCACGGCCAAATTACTCAAACTGAAGCTCGGCAGCGCAGAAGACATCGAACGCCTCAAGGCAGTGCATACTGCGCGCCCTGATGCGCGCCTCATCGCGGACGCCAATGAAGGCCTGGGCCCGGCTGACCTGCCCGCCTTGATGAAGGCGGCTGCCAGGCAAGGCGTCGTACTGATCGAACAGCCCTTCCCTGCCGGTAAAGATGACGGGCTGCTCAAGCGAGCAGGCGCGGTTGCCATTTGTGCAGATGAAAGCGCACACACCAGCGCGGATATTCAAACGCTCGCCAGAATGTACGACGCCGTCAACGTCAAGCTCGACAAGGCCGGCGGTTTCACCGAAGCCCTAGCAATGGTGCGCGCGGCGCGGGCGTCTGGCATGGGCGTTATGGTGGGGTGCATGGTCGCCGGTTCGCTGTCGATGGCACCGGCAATGCTACTTGCTCAACTGGCGGACGCGGCCGATCTCGACGGCCCCATCTGGCTGGCAAGCGACATCGAAAATGGATTGGCGTATGCGGACGGTTTTGTTTCGCCGCCCGGCCGGCTGCTGTGGGGCTAACCTCAGCTCGCCGCCGCAACAGCGCTTTCGTATTCCTCAAGCGCCACAAGCCAGGCTTCTTCCGCCTTCACCGCTTCGCTTTCCAGCTTGCCACGCTCCACCGACAGCTCCGTGATCTTCTGCGGAGACAAGCCGGACTTTGAAAGCTCGGTATCAATCGCCTTGATCCGCGCGTTTGCTTTTTCAAACGTCTTTTCGGCTGCGTCGGCCTTCTTCTTCAGTGGCGCAGCCGACTCGCGGGCCTGTGACGCGCGGCGGCGCTGCTCGGCCTTGTCTGCCGGGGCTTCTTCGACGACAGCCGCCTTGGCAGGCGCTGCTTTCTCACGGTCCGAACTCATGACCAACACGCGGTAGTCGGCAAGGTCGCCGTCATAGGGCGCAACCTTCCCACTCTTCACCAGCCACAGTTGATCAGCTGTTGCCTCCGCAAGATACACATCGTGAGTGATCAGCAAAACGGCGCCAGCGAAGTCGTTCAGCGCGTAGATCAGCGCTTCCCGGCTGTCGATGTCCAAGTGAGATGTCGGCTCGTCGAGGATCAGGATCTGCGGCTTCTGCAGGCCTATGAGGCCGAGGATCAGGCGAACCTTCTCGCCGCCTGAAAGCTTTTCGACCTTGGTTTCAACCTTCTCATGAGAGAAGCCGAGTTGTGCGGCCACGGACCGCTGCTTGGCGACAGGCGTATCCGCCGGAAGCGCCCGCATGACGTGTTCGAGAACAGTATCCCCAATGGTCAGCTCGTCGAGCTGGTCCTGGGAGAAGTATCCGATCTCAACCTTCTTCGGCATCCGGCGCTTACCCGCCATCAGCGGCAGACGTTCCGCGATGGATTTGACCAGCGTCGTCTTACCCTGCCCGTTCGTGCCGATAATGGCGACGCGGTCATCGGGATCGATGCGCAGGCGCACACCGCGCAGAATGACCGCCTGCGGACCATATCCCATATCCGCGTCTTCAATTTCGAGCAGCGGCGGCGCAAGCACGGTCTCAGAGGCCGGAAAATTGAAGGGCGCCGTGCGCTCTTCCAGCGGAATGGAAATTTCCTGCATCTTTTCCAGCATCTTGATGCGGGACTGGGCCTGACGGGCTTTCGATGCCTTGGCGCGGAACCGGTCAACGAAGGACTGCAGGTGCGCGCGGTCCTTGTCCTGCTTTGCCTTCTGGCTTTCGAGCTGGGCGAGTTTCGCCGCACGCAGCTTCAACCAGTCGTCATAACCGCCCGGCGTCACAGCGAGCTTGCGATGCTCCAGCGCCATCGTATGCGTCACCGAGCGATTGAGCATCTCGCGGTCGTGGCTGACGATCAGCACCGTGTTGGGATACCGGCGCAGATAGCCTTCCAACCAAGCGGCGCCCTCTAGGTCGAGATAGTTGGTCGGCTCGTCCAGCAAGAGCAGGTCTGGTTGGGCAAACAGGGCGCCTGCGATGGCGGCGCGCATGCGCCAGCCACCAGAGAACTCCCGCGTCGCGCGCGACAGATCTGCATGTGTAAAGCCGAGGCCCATCAGGATCTCTGCCGCCCGGGATTCAGCGGTCCAGGCGTCAATGTCCAGCAGGCGGGCATGAATGTCGCCAATCCGGTCCGGATCTGTCGCCGTTTCGGATTCCAGCATCAGCGCATGGCGCTCGGCATCCGCCTCCAGAACCACGTCCAGAATCGTCTGATCGCTCGGCGCCACCTCCTGCGCCACCCAGCCGAGCCGGGCGCCCTGTTGCAAACGAATGGGGCTGTCTTTCGCTGGCGCGGCAATCTCCTCGCGGATCAAACGCAACAGCGTCGACTTGCCCGTGCCATTGCGGCCGATGAGGCCAACTTTCCAGCCGGCTGAGATCCGCGCGGACGCGGAATCAAACAGCGGGCGGGCTTCTACCCGGTAATCGAGGTTCCTGATCTCTAGCATGGCCGGGCTTTAGCGTGCTGCGTCGCAAAAGGCACCCCATTTTCGCAATGCAGCCATATCGCCACATACGTGGTTTCCGCCCTTTTCTTGCCGTTGTGCAGTGCACAAATTGGCACCATGAGCAAACAAGGCTTCTCGACGCACCTCAAAACAGGGGATGCTGTTTACCTCCGCCCCATCGGGCCGCGGGACCGCGCGCGCGAAGTCCAGCTTATATCGGGATTTTCCGACCATTCCCGCTACCTGCGCTTCTTCACGGGCGCCAAAACAGTGCCGGACGCGGTGATCGACCGGCTGGTCGATGTAGATGGCTATCATCACATCGCTTGGGGGGCTCTCGACCTTGATGGCCCGGGCGCTCCGCTAATGGGCGTGGTCCGTGCCATGCGCCGCGGTGAAGGCGAAGTTGCCGATTTGGCTATGGGCGTTCTGGACAAGCATCACGGCAAGGGCCTCGCGCGCCTCCTGATGGCCGCCGTCGTTCATGATGCCCTTGCCGCCGGCATCACGCATTTTGTTGCCGAAACGCTGGCGGAGAACAGCGCCGCCCGAAACCTGTTCCTTTCGATGGGCGGCCACGCAACGGGCCGCGACGGCCTGGTCGTCACCTTTGAGATCAATCCGATCATCGCCGCCGAGAAGCTGGATGCAATGGTGTCGGCCGAAGCCCTTCGCGACCTCCGCGAAGCAATCGGGCCGAGGCTGCCCGCCCCGGCCCCGGTCATCGCAAGCTAATCAGCGCTCGGCCAATCAAGCGGCGCCATCGAGAATATCCTTGAAGCCGCTGGGTGCGTGCTTGCCAAGGAACAGCTGCTCATAGGCGCCAAAGCCCACAGCTCCCAGGCCATCCGGCCCCTTATGGGTCGCCCGAACGATTTCCTGGATGTGCAGATTTTCAAGCTCGCTCCAAGCAGCGCTGGTTGTATCGTAGTCTTCGCGCGCCTTCATCAGCTGGTCCCCTTGGAAAACGCCATGCCGATACTTCGAGTGCCCGTAACCAATGCCCTTCATTAGGAAAGTGCCCATGGGCTCGAAATCCACCGTGTGCTGACGGCCAGACGGGTCCATTGCCGAAAGCGTAGCTGAGGCCATGCGGCGGGTGCCCTTGGCATATCGAACATCCATATTCACGTCGCCGAGGTGAATACCTGCGCCCTGCGGCGCGCCATCAGGGCTAATCGAAGTGCGTGTGTTCCAGGCGTCGCCATGTTCATCATGGTTCACATGATAGAAAAGCGAGGCGTTCGGGAAATTGGTCGGCGCCCAGATCCAGTAGAATTGCGGCGGCACCGGCGGGATGGACGGCTGCGCGTCCGGCGCGCCAATGGGGCGCACCCCCCAGGAACGGTCGCGCGTCCCCGACCAGCTTTTCGGGTCAACAGGAAATTCCTTTCCGTCGATCCGCAACTTGCCAGCCCAGCGGCCATTCTGCGTCATCCGGGTAAGGTCCATCATCATGCGCGGACCGATGCGCCGGGTGAAACGCGGTTCCTCTATCGGAAAAGCACGGCCGGTAAACTCGACATCCAGCGCAATTCCATCCGTTTCCTCAAGCTTCAGCCTGATGCGCTTAAGCGGCTCAAGCACCGTCACCGAAAGCGGGCCGACGAACGTATCCATCCTCTCCATATTGAGCGGGCGCGACAGGAAGATCGAAGACTGCTTGCCTTCCCGCCAGACCGAGACGGCGCCATCAATGATATTGAGATGCGGATAGACGCCCATGGCCGCGGCGAAGAAGGTTTTCCCGTCATCGCTGTAACCATTGAAAAAATAGCGGTCGTAGAAATTGCGGTCCGATCCCGAAAACGCGATCGGCTCAGGCGTCTGGTGGATGGGGTATTCGTCTCCGGCTGTCAGCATAGGGCGTCTCCTTCCTTGGGGTGACCTCTTGGCGGGCGGGTCTCTGCTGCTAGGTTTGCCCGGCGAACCGTGCGGATCAAGCGGTGCCGCGACGGGAGGGCAGGATGACAAAATTCACCGCTGAAGAGGCAAATGCATTTCTGGCCAGGGCGTTTCCGGGGCGCGGCCATCAGAACCGGGTCATGGTGATGGAGCCGGGCCGCGCCGTAATCCGGCTGGAAGCCGACGAAACCCACCTTCGGCCCGGCGGCTACATTTCGGGCCCTACCCAAATGAGCCTATGCGACACGGCCGCCTATATGGCGATCATGACGCTGACAGGGCTGGAGCCGATGACGGTGACCAGCAACCTGAACATCAACTTCCTGCGCCCCTGCATCGGCAATGTCGTGATCGCAGAAGGCACTATCATGAAGATGGGCCAGGCCCTCGCGATCATCGAAGTGGATGTGCGCATTGAGCACGCAGACAAACCCTCAAGCCACGCTATCGTAACCTATGCCCTGCCCCGAAAGGGGTGATTGCAAAGGTTGGCCATGAACCGTCTTGTGACCGCAGCCGCGCTGATCGGCTTTCTTTCCGTTGCCTTAGGTGCCTTTGGCGCTCACGCCCTGGACGGCAGGCTCACGGACGAAGGACTGGAGTGGTGGCATACGGCAACCCTCTACGGACTTACCCATGCCGGCGTTGCGCTAGCGGCTGGATTGGCGACGCGCGGCGGCAAACTTGTCATCGGTGGATGGCTCATTGTGGTCGGCGCGGTGATCTTTGCGGCGACACTTTACGCCATGGCGCTTGGCGCACCGCGATGGCTGGGCGCCGTTACGCCACTCGGCGGCATCTCGATGCTGTCAGGTTGGATATTCATCGGGCTGAGCGGCCTCAGCCGCCCGCTGCCCACTCAGGATGCGGCGTCATAATCGCCAGTGTAACGCTCGGCCAGACGATCCGCGACGCGGCGAGCTTCATCAATCGAATCGGAAAACTTCATCAGGTCGGCGCGCACAGGGCTGACGTCCATGTCGGCCCGGGTGGAGACCATCTCCAGCGCATCCCGGAAATTGCGATGCGCCATCTGTGCACGGACGAGTGCACGCTCATAAGCAATCACATCGTTTCGGTTGGAAGCGCCGCCCTTCGCATTCTTGAGAACTTCGCGCGCCTCATCGGTGACACCGTCCAGTCCCATGCGAGCCGCTTCGCTGTCAGCGGAAATTTTGGCGAGGACGAGAACGGGCGCGCGCGTGGCCGCCCCAATGTCCGACGCATAAGCTGGCGCCTCATTTAAAGCACTCCGCCCGCGGATAAGTAGGTCGGCAAAGCCTGCGAGTCCCTTGTCTGCTTCGGCCCAGCCTTTCTCGGCGAGGCGATCACAGTAAGCGTCAGAAGACTTGCGCAGCTCAGACTGGCTCTTGGTTAACGCGGCCTCAACCGTCGTTTCACCCGGCACGACTGAAACAGTTGCGCATCCCGCCAGAAGGCCTAGGGATACACAGACAAAAACGCTACGCATCAATTTGCTACCCGCCAGCAGCTATCTTCCCCAAGTGTTGTTAACACTATGGGTGTGAATATAGGAAGTCTAGTCACGCTAGGCATTGTGGCCGACTATAAGTGAAGAGCGCATGAACAAACGCCAGACTCGCAGGATATTGTATCATAGGCAAGAACCGCATGCATCCGGACGCCTCCGCGTTTCGGATCTGCATGAGATTTACTGGGAAGAATCGGGCAACCCGAAGGGCATTCCCGTCGTGGCCCTGCATGGCGGGCCGGGCGGCGGCTCCAGCCCCGAAATGCGCCGCTTCTTCGATCCGGACCGTTACCGGATATTCCTGTTCGACCAGCGCGGCTGCGGGCGCTCGACGCCTCATTCGGAACTGCGTGAAAATACGACCTGGGACCTGGTGGCCGATATTGAGGCGCTGAGAAAACATGTCGGCGTTTCAAACTGGCTTGTGTTCGGAGGGTCCTGGGGGTCCACGCTCGCACTCGCCTACGCCGTCACGCATACTCAGCGTGTGCTTGGCCTCGTCCTGCGCGGTATATTTCTGGTCAGCCACGCTGAGATCCAATGGTTTTACCAATCTGGCGCGAGCCGTCTGTTCCCGGACGCTTTTGAACACTACCTTGCGCCGATCCCAGTTGAAGAACGCGGCGACCTGCTGACGGCATTTCACAAGCGCCTGACCGGCACAGATCATCGCGCGCGAATCGATGCCGCACGCGCCTGGGCGCAATGGGAAGGTCACACGCTCTCAATCAAAGGGCCGATGACGACACCTCCGCGCTTCAATGAAGATGACTTCGTCGACGCTTTCGCGCGCATCGAGTGCCATTATTTCGTCAATGGCGGCTTCTTCGAAAAGGACAACTGGCTGCTGGAGCAGGCCAAGCTCAAGCTCGGCAAGGTTCCCGGCGTGATTGTTCATGGCCGGTATGACGTGGTGACGCCGCTATCAACGGCCTGGGAACTTTCCAAGGCATGGCCCATGGCGGAGCTGCATGTGGTGCCCGATGCCGGCCATTCGTCCATGGAGCCGGGCATCATCGACCGCCTTGTTCAGGCGACCGATGATTTTGCGGACCGACTTGGCAAACGCAACCGCAGCTAAGTCCAGTTACTCCCCTGAAGACAGATCGTAGTTCGGGCCAAGCAGTGCTTCGAATACGCTCGGCAATTGCACGTGATACTGGTCCTGGATCTTGTCGAGGAAGCCAAAGACCAGGACGAGCCCGATAAAGGGCGGCACGAACCAGCGGATCAGGAAGCGCCACACATTCATGATGGTGCTTTCGCCGAGTTCGGACACCAGCATGTCGCGGCTGAGGATCCAGCCGGCGAAGATGGCCGCGAGCAGACCGCCAAGCGGCAGCAGCAGGCCCTCGGTCATGAAGTCCATGAAGTCGAGATATTCGAGCGAAAAGACGTAAGCCGCCCCGACCATGAAGAGGACGAAGCCGACGCCGGAGGCGGCGCCGATGCGCGTGACGCCCTGGCGTTCCTCCAGCCAGGAGACGCCCACTTCCATCAGCGAGATGGACGAGGTGAACGCGGCAAAGAGGGCGAGCGAGAAAAAGATGATGGCAAAGATGCTGCCACCGGGGATCGCTTCAAAGGCTACCGGCATGGAGACGAAGAACAGGCTGGGGCCGGAGCCTTCGTTCAGGCCGGCCGCAAAGACGATGGGGAAGATGGCAAAGCCGGCGATCAGCGCCACGAACGTATCGGAGCCGGCAACGATGGCCGAGGATTTCGGGATATTCGTGCCCCGGTCGAGATAGGCGCCATAGGTGATCATCAGGCCGACGCCGACACCGATCGAGAAGAAGGCCTGGCCGAGGGCAGCAAGGAAGGTCTTGAAACCGACATCTTCCCACTTGGGTTCGAAGATAAAGGACACCGTGCGCGCGACATCGCCGTTGGCAACGGAGAAGCCGACGACAATCAAAACCATCACAAAGAACAGCGGCATAAGGATGGTTGCCGCGCGCTCAAGCCCGCCTTTCACCCCGCGGCCAACCACAAAGGCATTCATCGCAATGAAGAGGGCCAGCAGCAGCAGGATGTACCATTTCGAGTTCAGCGGGTGCTCGCCCTGCCCGATCGTATTGAGGAAGTTCTGCCCGGATTCGGCAGCTGTCGTTCCATGCAGGTCTCCGCCAATCGCCTGAATGACGTAAGCGAGCAGCCAGGCCGAAATTACCATGTAGAAGCTGAGGATGAAGAAGGCGGTGAGTGACCCGATCCAGGCCACAATACCCCAGTTCTGGCTCTTGCTCTCTGCCCGCGCGAGCGACTGCACGCCCTCCACTGCCGACATACCGGATTTTCGGCCCATAGAGTACTCCGCCATCAGCAGTGGCAGAGCGATCAGTGCAACGCACAGAATGTAGATGAGGATGAAGGCGCCGCCGCCATTCTCACCGGCGGTGTATGGAAAGCGCCAAAAGTTACCTAGGCCAACCGCTGACCCGACTGAGGCCATGATGAAGCCAAAGCGTGAAGTGAAAGTCTCTGACTTTCGGCCAATATCTGCCATGAATCCTGCCCCCGCTGAGCAAATGTTTGCGGGGACAGTAAAGACCTACGGTCATAAATCAACGCGATCTGCTGTTTTTAGGGTCAAATAGGTCCATGCGAATTCATCTTTTCGTCCCTGTGTAGATGGGCTGATAAGATGAGACCGAAACACGCCATGACGGTGATGAGCGCCGTGCCTCCATACGAGATCAAGGGCAGCGGCATACCGAGAACGGGCAGCAGGCCAAGCACCATACCACTGTTGAAGATGGCGAAGAATCCGATGGTTGATGTCGCCCCAATTGTCGCCAGGCGTCCGAACCAGCTGCGATTGCGCGCTGCGACCTGAAATGACCAGACGAACAGGAAGGCAAACACCGTCAGAAGACCGACAGCACCAATGAAACCGAACTCCTCGGCGATAACTGTCAGAATAAAGTCCGTGTGTTGTTCCGGCACATATTCCTGCTGCGACTGGATTCCCTGGAGGTAACCACGCCCGCTGAAGCCGCCCGCGCCGATCGCAATTTTCGCCTGCTCGATCTGGTAACTCTCGCCGAGGCCGTTGGTGGTCTGGCCCGTAATTCCGGCAATCAGCGTATCCACGCGTTCTCGCTGGTAGGGCTCCAATACGAATGCGTAAATCGCGGGAATAGCGGCAATACCAGCGATGACGGCGGTGATTACATAGCGAAAGCCGATGCCTGCAAAGAAGATGATCATGACACCAGACGCCGTTAGCGCGAGGGCCGTCGACAGGTTTGGTTGTTTGAACACCAGCGCAGCAGGAATGAGGATGATCGCCAGCGCGCCGAAGTGAACCCACAATGGCAACGCGCGGCCATTCAACGGCATCATGCGTTGGTAATAGCTTGCGACCGCCAGGATCACGGCAAGCTTTGCCGGCTCGGAAGGCTGCAGAACAATAGGACCGACCTTGAGCCAGCGCGCCGCGCCTCCGCCCATGATGCCGAAGAAGTCGACCAATACGAGCAACACAAGAACGACAAGGTAAGCGAGCCAGGATAGTCGCGCCCAAATCCCGAGCGGAAGGAGCGCCAGCACAATCATGATGACGAACCCGACCAACAGGCGCGTCAACTGTTCGCGCCAGAGCCCGGCCTCTTTTGCGGAAGGCGCCTGTGCGACAGGATCCCAGCCTACGGAAAAGAGCATTGCGACGCCAACCAAGCCAACGCCGAGGATAAGCAGAATGATGCCCCAAGGCATCCGCGCGAGCTTGCTGAACGGACCGAGCTCTGCAAACTGAAGGTTCGAGGAGGCGGTCCGAACACGCGCCTCTCCACGAGTAAAGCCGGTAAACCCGTCACGGCTCATGCCGGATCCCCCGTCTCTGATTGAGGCGAGGCGTCGGCGCGGCGCGCATATGCCGGTGCCCGGCCGCTATCCATCTTGATGGCCGCGGCCAGAATATCGCGCGCGACAGGCGCTGCTGTTCTCGATCCGCCTTCACCATGCTCTACGATCACGGAAATCGCATACTTGGGATTGTCGGCTGGCGCATAGGCGACGAACAACGCGTGATCACGAAGTTCACGCGCAATGGCTGCGCCGCCCCGGACACCCGTTCGGCGTTCCTGTTCCGTAATCCGTCGAACCTGCGCGGTTCCCGTTTTCCCGGCAAGCCTCGGGCCGCCAAGCCCCAGATCGCCTGAGCGATAAGCCGTGCCGCCCCCTTCGGACGTCACGCCATACATGCCGGCCTTCATGCGCTCCATGATTTCCGTATCAAGCGGCGCATTCAGCATGGCGTCGTCTTCATCATTGGGGCCAAGCCCGATCATGCGTGGACGGATGGGTGCACCGGTCGCGGCAATCCGCGCCGTCATCAGCGCAAGCTGCAACGGTGTTGTGCCGAGCTGCCCCTGCCCGATGCCGAAGTTCAGCGTTTCGCCTTCAAACCAGGGTTCACCGCGTGCCTTCAATTTCCATTCAGGGTCAGGCACAAGGCCGCCACGCGCGCCTGTCATGCCCAGCACCCAGGTATGCCCGAACCCGAACTTCCGGGAGACTTCGGCGATCTTCTCGACCCCCGCCCGGCGTGCAATCTCGTAGAAATACACGTCGCAGGACTGCTTGATCGCGTCGTGCATGTTCATCGCGCCGTGACCCGGCCGTTTCCAGCAATGCCAGGTGCGGTTGCCAAAGCGATAGTGACCGGGGCAGCGGATGCGCTCTTCGGGCTTGATGACGCCGGCCTCAAGCGCAGCCGTTGCAACCACCATCTTGAAGGTTGAACCTGGCGGATAAACACCGCCATGTGCTCGCGGATAAAGCGGCGAGCGCGGATCATCACGCAAGACCGCATAATCTGCGCCCGAGATGCCATTAACGAAACTGTTGGGATCAAAAGCCGGCGTCGAGACCATGGCAAGAACATCACCATTCTCGACATCAACAACCACGGCCGCGCCGCTCTCCCCTTCGAAACGGTCAATCGCCACGCGCTGCAACTCGGCATCGATGGTGATGTAAAGATCCTTGCCCGGAACAGCGGCCTGTTTCGGATCCTGCTGCAACTCCCATAGCGGGCGTCCGTGCGCGTTTGCCACAACGCGGCGGCGACCGGGGCGGCCACGCAACCAATCTTCTGCAAAGCGCTCCATGCCCTGCCGACCCGTGCGCATGTCAGGGTGCCGGAACATCTCCTGGTAAATGCGAACATCTTCGGGCACGAGGCCAGTCGTCAGCCGCTCAAGGTCATCCGCGCTTGCGCGGGCGACATAGCCCAGCACGTGCGCAAAATCCCGCGCCCGCGGATAGGACCGGGTCGAGGCCATCTGCACATCGACGCCTTCCATCTCCACCGCATGCACCTGCATACGCGAAAACTCTTCGAACGTCAGTTCCTGCGCCACGATGACAGGCAGAAAGCCCGCATTGCGGCGGCGCGCGTTGCGCACTTCTTCGAGCAGTCGGGCGCGGCGCGCCTCAGGCAAGTCGATCAGGCCGGAAATGCGTTGCAACACAGCTTCCGGATCGTGCATCTGTTCAGGAATGACAGACACCCGCCCCGCCTGCCGCTGCGAGGCAAGCGGGCGGCCAAACCGGTCAAGGATCTGACCGCGCTCCGGCGGCGCCATCACCAGCTTGACGTGGTTGGCTTCGGCCAGGTCCTGATACCGCTCGGCCTCCAGGAATTGCAGCTGGAAAAGACGCGCGACCAGGCCTGCCCATACAAGCCCTCCGCCGCCCGCCGCAAGGAACAGCCGGCGGTCGAACATCTCGTCAGCGTTGCGTATCTTCCGGCTCATGTTGTCTGCCCTGGGGGTTCACCAGGCCTGCGACCAAGATCAAACATGCGATACGCGAGCACATAGGCAAGCCCCGTCGTCATGATCGATGCAAAAATCGGCCCTGTACGGACGAAATGGTCACTGGTGATGCTGGCGAAAATCCAGATCAGGACCAGCGCCACAAGCAACATGACAACCGGCCCGAGCACAACCACCAGCGCGTCGCGCATCCCGTCGGTCTGATGCGCAAATCCGGAGCTAAGGCCGTAGACGACCAGATTGATGACCGCGAAGCAGCCCAGTGGGGCGTTGGATACGATGTCCTGCATCACGCCAAACATCAGCAAAAGGATCATCGGGCGGATGGAAAGCCCGACGCGCCCCCACCCCATTGCGCCCCAGAGGGCAGCAAACGGCCAGGCGATGTCGATTCCGAAAACCTGTCGAGGCAGCATGCCGATGGCACCGGTCAGCACAATAAAAAAAGCCCCGAAAGCCAGTCTCGCGCTCGGCGCCATCTGGCTCCACAGCGACTTATTCCGCCGTTTGAGCTTGCCGCTGGCCATCCTATTGGGCTCCCTGCGCCGGCACGGTAGCCGGTTCGGATTGCGGTGGCTGAGCGGGCGCCGCCCCAGGCGCTGATGCGGTTGGCTCTGCTTCCGCCGCTGCGCCTTCGACCTCGGGCTGCGGCTCTGGTACGGGTTCCAGGATAATCGGTGGCTGAATCATGCGCACATAGCTGCCGCCTGCTTCGCGCATCGACAGACGTACACGCCAGCCGCTCGTTTCCTTGCGCGCAGTGCCGACGACCAATCCACGCGGATAAGCGCCGCCATCCCCGGAGGTCAGAATGCGCTCGCCTTCAATAAAGTTGGCCTCTTCGGGCAGGTCGCTCAGTCTTGCAGCCTCTCGGTCTTGTCCATACATGATGGCGCGTACGCCGCTGACTTCACCCAGCACCGGCAAGCGGCTGGAATAGTCGCTGATGAGCAGAATGCGCGCGGACCGCTCACCAAGGTGCACAACGCGACCGACCAGTCCGCCCTCGTTTACAGCCACAGCGCCGGCTTCGACGCCCTGTAGCTTGCCGGCATTGGCCAGCAGGGTTTGCGAAAATGGGCCATCCACTTCCGTCGTCACGCGGGCCGTCACCCCCTTCTCGGGCGGCTCACCCATCAGGTTCAGGATGCGCTCATATGCTTCCAGACGGTCAGCCATAGAAATAGCTGCCGCCTTGTAACGGGCAAGGTCGCGGACCTCGTTTTCAAGTTCCCGGATCCGCCGTTCACGCTCGGCCTGCCCGGTCAGGCGTGCCCAAATGCCAATCTCGCTCGGCGCCCGCAGGCGATCACTCACGGTCGTTCTGGCAGGCACGAAGAAGTTTGCGATCTGCGGCGCAGACTGCGCAACGACCAGCGTCAACGCAATGGCGATCAGAACGCCAAGCGTTAGGCGGCGTGCCCCTCGGGCCGCTGTTTTCTGACCTGCTGGTCCGAAGCGCGCCATGTGTCAGGCTCCCTCGCCGGTCCGGGCTGCCCGAGCATCAGACTTCCGGGCAGAGGACGCTCTTCATCTTTGAATAATTTTCGAGGACATGGCCACAGCCGTTGACCACACATTTCAGCGGATCATCAGCGATCATCACAGGCAATTGCGCCTGGTTGCGGAGGACAGCGTCCAGATTGCGGAGCAGCGCGCCGCCGCCCGTCAGCACAATGCCCCGATCCACGATATCTGCAGCCAGTTCCGGCGGCATGGCTTCCAGCGCAATCTTCACGGCGTCGACGATGTCGGTCACCGGTTCCTTCAGTGCTTCGGCAATCATAGCCTCGGTAATTTCTGTTTCCTTCGGTACACCATCCAGCGTACCGCGGCCACGCACCGTCAGCGCCATACCCGTGCCGTTCTCCGGCGACATCGCGGTGCCGATCTCTTTCTTGATCCGCTCGGCAGACATTTCGCCGATCAGGATCTTCTGCTCGCGGCGCAGATAATTGACGATAGCCTGGTCCATCTTGTCGCCGCCCACGCGCACGGAGCGGGAGTAGACGATGCCACCGAGGGACAGAACGGCCACTTCCGACGTACCACCGCCGATATCTACCACCATCGAGCCGGCCGGATCATCGATCGGAAGGCCGGCACCGATTGCGGCCGCCATCGGCTCTTCGATGAGTTCAACGTGACGGGCACCCGCAGCCAGGGCCGACTGGTGGATGGCGCGGCGCTCGACGCTGGTCGCGGAGCTGGGCACGCAGATGATGATAAGCGGAGACACGAACGCCCGGCGGTTATGAACCTTCCGGATGAAGTGCTTTATCATTTCCTCGGCGACTTCGAAGTCTGCGATCACGCCGTCGCGCATGGGGCGGATCGCCTCCATGTTCACCGGGGTCTTGCCGAGCATGTTTTTCGCCTGCTCGCCAACCGCATAGACAATCTTTCGGCCACCTTGCGTCATGTAGGCGACGACGGAAGGCTCATCGAGCTGAACCCCCTGGCCTTTCACATACACGAGGGTGTTCGCGGTCCCGAGGTCGATGGCCATGTCTGTGGACAATAGGCCGAGAAGGCTGCCGATCATGCTGGTCTCAAGTTCTCTCTCATACGGTCCGGACCGTTCAGCCCGGAGACGCACACTTTCCCGATCACAGCCCCATACATCATCTGCCGTTAACGCCGCTTTAAAGCAAGGTCCGCACTTCACATAATAGGAACGAACCGTTCCAATGGACGCATTCAGCTGATTCCAAAGGGGGTTTGAACTGCTCCCGCTCTTGCGCGCGGATTGAGCACGGAACGGAACGTACAGAAAATATTAACAGAACGGCCCACCCTGTTAACCACCAAGATGCCCAGCGGCAGGCGGGCAACGCTCTAGCCCGTGAGATGCTGAGCGGAAGATGAACGCCGCGTTCGGAATGGGTTGGATGTCGCCATGCGAAAACGATCCTGCAGCGCCGAGGAAGGTTTGACGCAAAACGCCCCAACCCCTCTCTCAGCCGTATTGCGGGATATGACCGGGCCACCCCTGCCCCCCCCGATGCCTGGTCACAGCCTCCCGGCGCTGCAAACCTCAAGAGCAAAACCTCGCCTCAGGCTTTCGTCACAAAGGTCGCGATGACCTTCTTCCGTCCGGTCTTGTCGAAATCAACGGTCAGCTTGTTGCCTTCGGTGAAGGCAACGCGGCCATAACCGAACTTGTCGTGAAACACACGGGAGCCGGTCTTGAAGCCGGAGGTCCCTGTCGCTGAGGCGGTCAGGCTGGATGCTTCGCGCGGCGGGCTGCCAGTTGGCCGGGCCGCGTTTTCCTTCAGCCGCTTCCAGCCGGGGCTCTGATAGTCTGATCGCTCGCCTAGATCCTCGATCGTGCCGGTAAACGCCTCGCTGCCCGCGGGCAGCCCGGAATACCCCGTCTCGGACACCGCATCGACATGTTCAGGCGGCAGCTCGTCGATAAACCGGCTGGGCATAACGGCCTGCCAGCGTCCATAGATCTGCCGATTGGCAACGAAGGATATGTAGCAGCATTTGCGTGCCCGGGTGATACCGACATAGGCAAGCCGGCGCTCCTCTTCGAGACCCTTAAGGCCGCTCTCGTCCAGACTTCGGCGCGAGGGGAACACCTCCTCCTCCCAACCCGGCAGGAACACGACCGGCCATTCAAGGCCTTTCGCCCCGTGCAACGTCAGGATCTGCACCTGGTCCTCGCCTGTACTCCCCGCAGAGGCATCCATCACAAGCTCGATATGCTCCAGGAAGCCAGCCAGCGAGTCGAACTCGCCCATGGCGCGCACGAGTTCCTTGAGGTTGTCGAGGCGCGTCTGAGCCTGCGGGCTGCGATCCTTCTGCAGCATGTCGGTATAGCCCGACTCCTCCAGGATCATTTCCGCCAGCTCGGTATGCGGCAGGCCATCGGCGAGCTTTCCGCGCCACATATTGATCTGATCGATGAAGGTCGTCAGGCCGCGCTTGGCTGGCCCTTTGATCTCATCGGTCTGCAATACCAGCGGCGTCAGCGTGAACAGACTTCGCCCATCCTCCCGCGCAAAGGCCTGCAGTTTCGCGATGGTCGAATTGCCAACCCCGCGCTTGGGTTCATTGACCACGCGCTCAAACGCCAGGTCATCGTCCGGGGAGCGCACGAGCCGCAGATAGGCCAGCGCATCGCGCACTTCTGCCCGCTCGAAGAAGCGCGGCCCACCGATCACCCGGTAGGGAATGCCCAGCAGGATGAACCGCTCCTCAAACGCCCGCATCTGCCAGGACGCGCGCACCAGCACGGCGCAATCATCATGCTTGCCGCCCTTGCGCACCCAACTCTCGATGTCGTCGGCGATCAGGCGGCTTTCCGCCTCCCCGTCCCACAGGCCGCGCACCTTCACCTTCGGGGCGTCGTCCGCCTCATCGATGGCGCTGTCATTGCCGACATAGAGCGCTTTGCCGAGGCGGCCCTTATTGTGCGAGATTATGCTGGAAGCCGCTGCGAGGATGTGCCGGGTCGAGCGGTAGTTCCGCTCCAGCCGCACGACCTTCGCGCCGGGAAAGTCCTTCTCGAAGCGCAGGATGTTATCAACTTCCGCGCCGCGCCAGCCATAGATCGACTGGTCGTCGTCGCCCACGCAGCAGAGGTTCTTCGATCCCTGCGCCAGCAGGCGCAGCCACAAATACTGCGCGACGTTCGTATCCTGATACTCGTCGACCAGCACATACCGGAACCGGTCGTGATATTCCCTAAGAATATCAGGGTTTTCCTGGAATATCGTGATGTTGTGGATGAGAAGATCGCCAAAGTCGCAGGCGTTGAGCACCTTCAGCCGCGCCTGATAGATCTCGTAACAGCGGATGCCCTTGCCATTGCCGAACATTTCGGCCTCTTCCGGCGGCACCCGGTCCGGCGTCAGCGCGCGGTTCTTCCAGCCATCGATCAGGCCGGCGAGGTAGCGCGGTGTCCAGCGCTTTGGGTCGAGGCTCTCCGCCTCGACGATCTGCTTGCACAAGCGGACCTGGTCATCGGTGTCGAGGATGGTGAAGCTCGATTTGAGGCCCACCACCTCAGCATGCTTGCGCAGGATCTGCGCGGAGATCGAGTGGAACGTGCCCAGCCATCGCAGGCCTTCGCCCGCCTCGCCGATCAGGTGCAGCGCCCGCTCGCGCATCTCGCGCGCCGCCTTGTTGGTGAAGGTCACCGTCAACGTCTGCGAGGGATAGGCCAGCCGCGTGGCAATGATATGCGCCAGCCGCGTCGTCAGCACGCGGGTCTTGCCAGTGCCCGCGCCGGCCAGCACCAGCAGCGGCCCGTCCGTATGCAACACGGCTTCGCGCTGCTCCGGGTTCAAGCCTTTCAGGTACGCAGCGCCCTCTCCCGAAGCAACGGGCGGACGCGCGGAGGCCATCTGGCTGATCGACAATCGATTCGGATTGGAACTCATCAGGAACATATAGCAGGGAATGCCAGATCCGTTAGCCCGCGATGGCATTCGGCGGAGAGCCAATAGTTCATGGCTGATGGTCATCCTGATGGCAGGGTTCGCGGCAAGCTTCTTAATCGAAGGCCTGCTGATGCTGAGCCCGTTCATGGCGGGCATAACCGGCTTCTTCTCCCCGCTCTGCCGGATGGTCCACCGGGACTTCCTCATGAAGGATGCCTGGAGCATTGCTCTTGGCCCGCTGAACGCCTGGTTCAACCTGCCCGTCTGGCGGCTGCTTTACGGCCCTCAGCCCTCGATGTGCGGCCCGCTTGCCTATTCTGCCATTCGCGCGGTCGAATGGCGCGAAGAAGTCACACGCACGATGGGCATGACGACAATAACCGCGTCTATGCCATGCGGTTGAAATCCGGCACAGTCATCATCCTCGGCGAAGACCGGCCCATTCCAAAGACGATGGCCTACACAAGACTGGCAGGAGACGCCGCTCGCGCGCTGTCACAAATGGCAAACGCGCCCCTCCGCCAATTGCCAATGGTGGAAGGGAAAGCAGGATTCCTGACGATCCTCGGCGCCTCACGGCCAGACTGGCCGGAAGGCAAAACAGCCAGCCTGCTGAGTGAAGACGATGAACGCTCCCTCCATCGCGGGCTGCTGATAACCCAGCTATCGCAGGTTGTCGCCTTTGCGATCGTGATACTCGCCGCCGCGCTTACGCAATAGCTTCAGGCATCTTTTCAAGCGCAGGGCTACCCGGAACAATGGAGTTGATCCGTGAAAGGATAATATCGTTGGACAACCCCTTGTTGCGAGCCTCTACCAGCCAATACTGATTGCGTATTGCCGGATGCTTCAGATCAATCGCGCCATCCGGATTCCGGAAAACAAAGCCAAGATACTTGTAAGGCAAGAAGGAAAAGGCTCCGCATACGTCGAAGGCACCTTCTGACATATCCTCAAGCCTCACAGTGCCATCGGCAAGTTCAATCCCGCTTTTGGTTATCTTTTTGACCCCAAAAACCACTGCCGCAGTCCCCCCGGCAGCCCTGAGATCATTGGAAAAATGCGTTCATTGCCTTCCGCGATTTCGCGATATGCCCGGCGGCGATAGGTCAACGCCCCCAAGGGGCCGGTAATATTTGCCATCACGCCTGAAAACAGTGCGCCGAATAGGAAAATGAACACGGGGCTTATTGCCAGAACAGACCCAGCCAGGAACACCCCCAATATGGTTGCCCCGATATACAGCCAAGGAAGGCGGGCAGTGGTCTGGTCGATGGCGCGTCGTTTGATGTCGATGAGTTTCAGTTCGTGAGCGACATCTTCAAGGAGCTTGTCAATTGTAGGCGGCGATGGCGCCCCTACTTCTGCAACACTCCTGGAACTACCCGCATATCGTGATCTTCTTGCCATAAGCGCATTGCCTCCAGAGCCCGTTTTGCTTCTAGAGCCACCAGAGAATCTCTCAACCTAAATATGACCCCCGAATAACCCTGGGGAGCGGGCTTGGCTGTACGCCCCCCATCGTGGAGTGGTCTTCAGCGACGCCTGAAGACCACCACCAAATGGCAGATCAGTAAAGCGTCGCCAGGGCCTTGCCGTTATAGTCGGCAATCTCGCTGAACCGGCCTTCTTTCACCTTCTTGGCCCATTCCGGGTCCTGAAGGATGGCGCGGCCGACGGCGACCAGATCGAACTCGCCGCGATCCAGACGCTCTTCAAGATCGCCCAGCGAACGTTGTGAGGCGCCTTCGCCCACAAACGCCTTCTCGAAGTCGCCATTGAGGCCGACCGAGCCGACCGTGATCGTCGGCAGGCCCGTCAGCTTCTTCGCCCAGCCCGCGCCATTCAGGCCATTGGGGCCGTCAACATCCGGGAACTCCGGCTCCCAATAGCGGCGCTGGGAAACGTGCAGACAGTCAACGCCGGCATCCACGAACACCTTCAGGAAAGCCTCAAGCTCGTTTGGCGTCGGCGCCAGGCGCGCCGTGTAATCCTGCTGCTTCCATTGCGAATAGCGCAGGATGATCGGGTAGTCCGGCCCCACCTTCTTGCGGATCTCGCGGATAATGTCGCCGCCAAAGCTCGCCCGGTCGACCAGGCTGCCGCCATAGCGGTCAGAGCGCTTGTTCATTGCATCCCAAAAGAACTGGTCGATCAGGTAGCCATGGGCGCCGTGGATCTCCAGCGTGTCGAAGCCGAGACGCTTTGCATCGGCTGCGGCGTCGGCATAGGCCATCACCATGTCATCGACTTCTGCCGTCGTCGGCTCCGGCAGCACCTGTTTGCCGGTATGCGTCATGCCCGAGGGGCTGTCGGTCGGCGCATCAGGCTCCGGCCCGCTGCCCGCCTTGCGCACCATGCCCTGGTGCCAGATCTGCGGGGCGATCTTGCCGCCATTCGCATGCACCTTGGCGACCACGCGGCTCCAGCCGTCGAGCGCTTCAGCCTTGTAAAAATTCGGAATATTCACGTCGTTCGAAGAACCGCCCCGGCGCACCGTCGTGCCCTCGGTCACCAGCAAGCCGACATCTGCTGCGGCGCGGCGCGCGTAATAATCGGCCACATCCTCGCCCGGCACGCCGCCTGGCGATTTGGAGCGCGTCATCGGCGCCATCACAATACGGTTGGCGAGTTCCAGGTTTTTCAGCCGGAAAGGCGTAAACAGTGTCCGGGTCATTCAAAACGTCCTCAATTTTCCCGGCGTTGAGTTGGGCTGACGGGTTAGCCCAGTCAACCATTGACGTTAGAGAAACAGCCGGGCACCCCTGAACCGACATTTTAGCGGGGGATGACAATGAAGCGCTTGTTTGGATTGTGTGGAATTCTTATGGCGGCGGCCTGCCAGACGCCGGGTTACGACTATGCCAGCCGTGCCGCGCCCAACTTCCCGGAAGCCCTGGACTATACCGATGTCGGCGTTGGCCGGTTCCGCGGCCCGGCGGGCGATGTCGCCGAAGCCGAGTTCCAGGCCCTGATTGACGGCGCCGAGCTGCAGGGCATTCGATGGTTCAACATCCTCGACCCCATCCAGCCTCAAGGTATCTATGAAGGCGACGTGTCGATCACCGGCTATCGCCGCGAAACCCGTTTCGAACGGGAGCGCCGCTGCACCAAACTGTTCAACTGCGACACTCGCAAGGTCGTAGAAATGCAATGCCCGAAGGACATTGTGGATGTCAGCGTGCGGGCAACGCTGGTGGACATGGCAACCGGCCGGGCCGTCTTTACGTCAGAGCAAGGCGGCGCCACCGAGCATGAAGAATGCTACGATATCGCCGAATATCCTGACACGGATCAATCCACTGGCTCGTTCGGCGAGGTTGTCCACGAAACCTTCAACAGATGGGACGCGCCCATCGGCATGGTCGCCGAAGCTGTTGCCGCCGCCGTCCCCGGCTTCCGCACTGACATTGCGCCCTACATGACGACCCTGCGCGCAGAGATCGTCGAGAAGCCCCTTGTGCCTGAAGAAGCGGGCGATCCGCGCTTCGCCGCCGCCGTGAAGGCAACGCGGCGCGGCGAATATATCGGCGCCTGCGCGCAGTGGCAGGAGCTTGCGGCAGCTTACCCCAAAGCGCCCGGTATCCTGCACAACTTGGCCGCCTGCGCCGAGGCGCGCGGCGACATGGAACAAGCCCACCTGCTCTATGCTCAGGCTGCTGAAATTGCGCGCGGCATTCCCCTGCTCAAGGACAAGGACGCTAAACCCATCTTTGATGCGCTTAGCCGCATTTCACGGGGACGGTATGAAAACGGCCTGATCGATCAAGCCAAGGATCAGCCGGGCTCCTAAACTGCCCGGTCAGGCTCAGCCCTGAAACAGGCCGATCAGCGGAATTCCGGCGGCGCTGGCTTCAGCGGCAATGCCCCAGATCACGCCTGCGCCGAACGCGCTAAAGGCGAAGGCCGTCTTTTGCATGACGCGCTTGAACATGGACGGCACTCCCACACTGATACAGGTGCGGATTTCAGTGCAAGCGCCGGGCCTGTCAACGCTTTTTTAACCATCCTTGTCAGGATCTTGACGGCGGTGCCCGTCCGTTAACTTTTTAAGCTTCTCTGCGCGCGCATCTTCCAGCTTTTTCTCGGCCTTGGTGCGGCCGAACTTCGCGCGGTTTTCCTTCGCGCGCAGCTCTTTGGCGGCCTTCTCTTTGGCCTTGCGAAACTGGTTAAGATTTATCGGATCGCTCATTCCGAAACAGATGCCGCAAGCGCGTCGCAGCGTCCAGTGCGCCGCCTCAAGCGACCGCCGCCGCGATCCTTGCGGCCAGGCCAGCCTTCACCCCGCCCCATTCCCGATCCAGGACCGAGAAGAAAGCCGTATCACGCACGAACCCATCAGGCAGCGTCTTGTGATTGCGCAAGACGCCTTCATGGCAGGCGCCGAGTTTCAGCACAGCCGCCTTGGAGCGTTCATTCCGATTATCCACCTGGTACTGAACCCGCCGCGCCCCCCAGGTCTCGAATGCCTGTGTCATCAGGAGTAACTTGCAGGAAGGGTTCACGCCTGTGCCCTGCGCTTCAGGCGCGTAGCAGGTCATGCCGACCTCGACGCTCTTGTTGCCTTCGTTAGGGTCTAGGAAACTGGTGATGCCAAGAAAGGCACCATCGCCTGGCCGCGTCACGGCAAACGCGATCATGCTGCCATCTGCCGTCCGCTTCCGGATGGCAGAGACCCACTCCCCTACCCAGTCGCCCGGCCCGCGATGGGACCATAGCCGGAATATCTCAGGCGCGCGTTCGGCCAGCGCGTAGAGTTCCCTGCTGTCCGTCTCTGGCTCGAATGGCCGAAGACGGACGAATTCGTTTTCAAGCCGGAGCGGGCTGAGGCTCATTCCTTGTGATTTTCCCGCCATTGTTCCATGGCCAGCGAAATCGCGAAGGTCTCGCGATATTTCGGGCTGGAGGCCGGGCGCGGCGGCTTGGCCGCGGTCAGCGCCATGATCTCCGCCAGCTTGTTGTGCGCCGCGCCGGACTGACCCGCGCCGATATAAGCGTGCAGCTCCACCAGCGCCGAGGAAAGCGGGTCATGCGCCCGGATCACGAAATAGGGCTCGTCCTCTGCCAGCTTGTTCAGCACATCAAACTGGGAGGGATTGGACTTTGAGCCGACGGGCGATTTGGACATGGCCGGACCTTTCTGGACGCTGGTGATTCTATTCGCGCATCCTAGCTGCGCCCTCGCCTGCCGTCAGCCCGGACTTACCGCCGCGTTCTAGTCGCGATGCGACACCCTCACCACGGCCCCGGTGAAACCGTCCACTTCCACCTCAACGCGCCGGCCATCCCGGTCGCGGCCCTCGACCTTCCAGACGCCCTTGCGCGCCTTCACTTCCAGCACATCCCGCACACCATGCGCGCGGGCAATGTCCACTGCGGTCGCCCGCGACACCTGGAAACCGGCAAATGAGCGGTCATCTCCCCGCTGGGCGATGGCCGGGGCAGCCGAACTGCATGCAACCAGAAGGGCGGCGAAGAATATCTGGAGCCTGGACATGACGAAGTCCTCCCAAGGTTTCGCCCCGTTTATCAGCATGCGACCGAACGGCGGATGAATGAACGGCAGCTCAACTGCAATTAAATCACGGCAAAATCGCCCGCCCCGGCGACGCATAATCCTAAAAGCAAAAGGGGCGCCGCAGCGCCCCAGTGCCAAGCCGCGCGGGGCGATGCCCCAGCACGGATTTGTCCGCCCACGGCAGATTATACCGGATCGGGACCGATCATCTTTTCAGGCCGCACGATGGCATCGAAGTCTTCTTCCGAAATGCCCAGTGCCAGGGCTTCGACTTTCAGCGTCGTGCCGTTCTTGTGGGCCGTCTTGGCGACTTTCGCAGCCAGGTCGTAGCCATACTTTTCCTTCAGCGGCGTCACCAGCATCAGCGAGTTTTCAAGTCCGCGCTGGATATTGTCGAGGCGCGGCTCGATGCCGACGACGCAATTCTCCGTGAACGACACAGCCGCATCCGCCAGCAGGCGCACCGATTGCAGGAAGTTGTAGGCCATCATCGGGTTGAACACGTTAAGCTCGAAATGGCCCTGGCTGCCGGCAAAGGCGATGGCCGTGTTGTTGCCGGCGATATGCGCAGCGACCTGCGTGATGGCTTCACACTGGGTCGGGTTCACCTTGCCCGGCATGATCGAGGAGCCCGGCTCATTCTCCGGCAGCGCCAGCTCGCCAAGGCCCGAGCGCGGGCCCGAACCGAGGAAGCGGATGTCGTTGGCAATCTTGAAGCAGCTCATGGCAACCGTCGTGATCGCGCCATGCGTGAACACCATCGCATCGTGTGCGGCCAGCGCTTCAAACTTGTTGGGCGCGGAGGTGAATTTCAGGCCCGTGATCTGCGCGATCTTCTCTGCCACGGCTTCGGCAAAGCCAGCCGGCGAAGCCAGCCCTGTGCCAACCGCCGTTCCGCCCTGCGCCAGCTCCATCAGCGCCGGCAGCGTCAGCTCGATGCGCTTGATGCCGTTCTCGATCTGCTGGGTGTAGCCGGAGAATTCCTGGCCGAGGGTGACCGGGGTTGCGTCCTGCGTGTGCGTCCGGCCGATCTTGATGATGTCCTTCCAGGCGTTCGCCTTGTCGTTCAGCGCGTTGCGCAGCGTCTGCAGCGCCGGTATGAGGCGATGGACGACTTCTTCGGCGCAGGCGATGTGCATCGCCGTCGGGAAGGTGTCGTTCGACGACTGGGACATGTTCACATGGTCGTTCGGGTGAACCGGCTTCTTGGAGCCCATTTCCCCGCCCAGGATCTCGATGGCGCGGTTGGAAATCACCTCATTGGCGTTCATGTTGGACTGCGTGCCCGAACCCGTCTGCCAGACGACCAGCGGGAAATGCGCGTCCAACTTGCCCTCGATCACCTCTTCAGCGGCCTGCACGATCACCTTGCCAAGGGCCGGGTCCATCTTGCCCAGCGCCATATTGGCTTCAGCGGCGGCCTTCTTGACGATGCCGAGCGCGCGGATGACCGGCGCAGGCTGTTTCTCCCAGCCGATCTTGAAGTTCCCCAGCGACCGCTGCGCCTGCGCGCCCCAATACTTGTCCGCTTCAACCTCGATAGGGCCGAAAGTGTCCGATTCTGTGCGGGTCTTGGTCATGGAGTGGCTCCTGAAGCTCAGCTGAAGCAATGTCGCCGGGCGGTTTAGCCCCCCACTCCGGGGTCATCAAGCCCGGCAAGGGTCGCACAGCCTGCACCGGCATTTCCGGGCTTCCCTGCCGGCCTGCAATATGCCTAATCGCGGCATGGATGCTGATTGGATTTCCTCCGGCAAAGTCCGCGCGCGCATCGCGGAAGATGGCGCGCTCGAAGTCTCGTGTACGGGGCTCACCACCCAGACCAAATACTACAAGACGCTGCTCAAGGAATTCTTCCGCAAGGACTTCCCCCGCCTGCGTCCCGGATATGGCGATTACAGCGTCCACATCGTCATGGAATATGCTGGCACCGCGCCCTGGATGGACCTCGACAATCTCGCCAAGGCCCTCCTCGACTCGCTGACCGGCAATGTCTTCGAGGACGACCACCAGGTCGCCCGCCTCCTCGTCGAGCGCCGGCAGGCAGAGCGCGACGGCATCTGGCTGCGGGCCGAGGCGATGGGCGATTAGGCCTCCACCTGCAGGCGCTCCAGCCCCCGGAAGAAGGGCAGCGACCGCCAGGACAGCTCCTGCTCTGCCAGCTTCAGGTTCGGATACCGCTCGAACAATTTCAGATACACATGCCGCGCCTCGATCCGCGCCAGCGGCGCCCCGATACAGATGTGCGGCCCGCCGCCAAACGCCACATGGCTCGCTCGCTTATGGGTGATGTCGAACACTTCAGGCGCCTCAAACACATCCGGGTCGCGGTTGGCCCCGGCCAGTGACATCCAGACCGGCTGGCGCGCCTTCATCGGGCAACCGCCCACCTCCCGGTCGTCCGGCAGGATGCGGGAGGTGATCGAAACCGGCGCCTCAAAGCGCAGGACTTCCTCCACTGCGGCACTGGCGAGTCCCGGATTGTCCCGAAATGTCACTAACTGTCCCGGATTTGTCAGGAAAAGCCACACACCGTTCCCGATCAGGTCGGTTGTTGTCAGGTTTCCGCCCACCAGCAGCGCCTCAAGATTGTTGCGCAGCTCGCCATCGGAAATATCCGCCTCGCCCGAGGCTTGCAGCTGCACCATGTCGGAAACGAGGTCATCCTGCGGCGCCTTCCGCCGGGCTTCCATCAGCTCCACGAAATACGCGTCCAGCGCATAGGCGCCGTGAAGCAGCGCTTCGTCTTCTTCCGGTGTACGAACAGGATTGAGCCCCAGGATCACCTCCTCGGACCATTGCCGGAAATCGTCCAACCGGTCCTCGTCCACGCCGAGGATGCGGGCAATCACCATTACAGGCACCGGCACCGCAATCTCCGCCATCAGGTCGAAAGTTCCTGACACAGGCGCCTTGTCGATAATGTCATCGATCATCGCCTCGATTTGCGGCCGCATGGCGTTGATCCGTGCGTAGAACGCCTTCGCGAGGGGCTGGCGGATGCGCGCATGGTCGGGATCGTCCAGAAACAGGATGCTGGTACCCCGATCCTCACGCTGCTCCACAAACCGGGCGGACAAGGAGCCCTCTTCCGCTTTTGTCGGATGGCGGACGAAGGAGCGGTCATTCACCGTTTCGCGCACATCGCGGTATCGCGACAGCAACCAGACCTTCGCCGCCTCGTCGCGGAAGACAGGGCAGTCCTCCCGCATGGATTTCAGCATCGGATGCGGGTTCTCACGCGCGACCGGATTGAAAGCGGACAGTTCAAGAATGGATTGCACGGCGCCCGAAGGGCGCTGGTCGTCTGCCATAGTGTTCCTCCCGGCTGGTCTTGCGCCAGCGTTTATGAGGAAAGCTTAGCATTGAAGATCAGGGATTTCGCCCCTGACCTTACGTCAGATGCTGGCCCCGATCAGAGGCGCTTGAACAACATCGGGATCGCCGTCGCCGTGGCCCGCGCCACAAGTTCGCCATCGGCATCGAAACAATCGGCTTCCATGAAGGCAGCAGATTTGCCGAGCTTCAGGATGCGCGCTTCCACGCTGGCCTTGCCGGGCATGAGGCGGCGCAGATAGCTCGTCTTCATTTCCAGCGTCGGCGCCGTCATCGTCACGTTGGAGGCGATGATCACCGCCGTCGACATCGCCTCATCCAGCATCGCCGCAATGAAACCGCCCTGCACAGCGCCGGTCGGGTTGGCGAAAGACGGAGACACATCGAACTCCATCTTCACCCATTGCTTTTCCTGGCTCAGATCCGCCAGGCGCATGCCCAACGTATCGGAACAGGGCGGGCGTTTTTTGGAGCCTTGGAAGCGGGCCAGCATCTCTGCGTCAGAGACGCGGGGTTTCTCGTCTGCACTCAACGGTCCGGCCCTATTTGCGCCGGAAGGCGTCGAGGCTCACGACGGTATCGCCCGCCGCTTTGGGCGTGGGCTCAGGCTCTTCTACCGGTGCGGCAGTCGCCGGGGCAATGACGCCTGAGTCCTTGGTCTGGGCTTCGAACGCGATGCCAAAATTCACCGACGGGTCGACGAAGCGCGTGATCGCCGCGAGCGGGATGGAAAGATGCTGCGGCACGCCCGAGAATTTCAGCACGACCTCGAAATGGCCGTCATGAACTTCCATGTCCCAGAACTGGTGCTGGATCACAATCGTCATTTCTTCCGGGAAACGCTGCATGAGATGCGGCGCAATCTTCACGCCCGGAGCGCGGGTTCGGAAGGAGATGTAGAAATGGTGCTCGCCCGGAAGACCGCCATTGACCTTCGCCCGGCGCAACGCTTCGCGGACGACGCCGCGCATGGCTGCCTGGGAGAGCGCTTCATAACCGATATAGTCCGTCATACTCGCGCCAAGAGTCCCCGTTAATTTTTCGTTTCCGTCACAAAGTAAGGCGGTGGCTTTACCCCCGCAACGGGCTTCGCACAACGGGCGAGGTTTTTCTTTTCCCCAGCGCTTTTCCGGTGACACCGCTACAGGGGGCAACAGGCTGGCCAGCCTGTTAGTTAGCCCCTACTCTTCCGGGAAAAGAGGAGGAACGCAGATGCACATGCCGGCAGAGGGACGCGCCTGGGAAGATGTACGCGCCGAAATGATCTCGCGCGGCACGGGCGATGTGGCGTGGCGCGACGGGAAGACCGCCGTCTACATCTTCAACGCAGGCGAGGATGTGCACGCGCTTCAACACGAAGCGTATGGAATGTTCATGGCGGAGAATGGCCTTGGTCCCCTCGCCTTTCCCTCGCTCGCGCAGATGGAGAAGGATGTGATCTCCATGGCGCTCGGCCTGCTCGGTGGCCCGGAAGGATCTACCGGCGCGATCACCTCCGGTGGCACCGATTCGATCACGATGGCGATGAAGACCGCGCGTGACTTTGCTCGCGCCAAAAGCCGCTCGCAGGGCAATCACAATATCGTCATTCCCCGCTCCGGCCACCTCGCCTTCCACAAGGCTGCAATGCTGATGGACATCGAGATTCGCTCGGTTCCCCTCAAGACTGATGGCAGCTATGAGGCCGATCCTGCCGCCATGGCCGCCGCCATCGATGCCAACACGATCATGATGGTCGGCTCAGCGCCCAACTTTCCTCATGGAATCATCGACCCCATCGCGGAACTGGGCAAGGTCGCCGAAGAAAAGGATGTCTGGCTGCATGTCGACGCCTGTGTCGGTGGCTACTTCGCGCCCTTCGCCCGCATGAACGGCGTGGCCGTTCCCGACTTCGACTTTGCGATTCCTGCCGTCAAATCGATGAGCGCGGACCTGCACAAATACGGCTACTGCGCCAAGGGCGCCTCCACCGTCCTCTTCCGCTCGGCGGAGCTTTACAAGCACATGCCCTTCACCCTCAGCGACTGGTCCGGCGCGCCGATGAAAACGCCAACGCTCGCGGGCACGCGCCCCGGCGGCGCCATCTCGGCGGCCTGGGCAGTGATGAATGTGCTCGGGGTTTCCGGCTACCGTGAGAAACAGGGCCTCGTCTGCCAGACGCGGCAGCGCATCGAAGACGGCGTCAAAGCCCTGGGCTTTGAAGTGCTCGGCCGCCCCCTGCTCGGCCTCATTGCCTTCCGCCACCCGGATGCAGATACGCTCGCCCTCTACAGCGCCATGCGCCATCGCGGCTGGTTCACGTCCTTCACAGTCGAGCCGCCCAGCCTTCACCTGATGCTGTCGCCCAAACATGCAGAAGTCGCGGATGATTATCTCCGCGACCTCGCTGAATGTCTCGATGCCGTCAGGGTCGGTGATGCCGGTCCTAAAGTCGAAGCCCGCTATTCCTGAGCCTTCCGCACAATTGAGGCTGGGCAGCGGCCGCCAGTCACGCGCTCGACCACGTCCGGATCGCCATCCGTTTCCGCCGGCGTGAGGTGCAGCGCGCAGGCGATGAAGCTGTAAACGTTGACGTTCTCGAACGGCGCCGCCGTTACGCCTTGCGGGAAGATCGAGCCAGCGCCGATGAAGGTCGCTGCCATCGTCGGATCGTAATTGTCGTAGCCATGCTGGCCAGGGATCGGCGCGCGCCATCCGCCCACATTGGCATTGCGCACAGACCAGCCCGGATCAGCCACAACGAACACGTCCGGCCCGCGCGTCGGGTGGTCGAAGTGATAATGCTCCGGCATCTCGCCGCGCTTGTAGACGTGGATGTGCTCGTCGAAGTCTTTCAGTCCCTCATAGGCCTTTTCCAGCGCTTCGCCTTCGCCATAGATGTGCAGGAAGGGGTGGTTCGAGCCGCCATAAGGCCCATTGAACTGCGGCACGGTCAGCTGCTTCAGGTCGATAAACTCACCGATATCCAGCACCTTGTCCGGGTTCACCCAGACCATGCCATGGTCAGAAACGACGATGATGGTCGTCCGCGCCAGCAGGCCGCGCTGGCGAATACCCTCCACCAGCTGGCCGACATAACCATCTACCTCGGCAACAGCCTCTTTCGCCTTCTCGGACATTGGCCCGAAATAATGCGCTGCCGTGTCCACCCGGTCGAAATACACCGCTGCGAACCGCGGCAACTCAGCTTCCGGCGCATCATACCAGGCCAGCACTTCATCCACGCGGTCCTGGTAGGGCTTGTTGTGCTCATAAGGCGTCCAGCGCGTCGGGCGCACGCCATCATGGGCCACTTCAGATCCCAGCCAGAACATGATCGAGGTTGGCAGGCCCTGCTTCTCGGCAGTCACCCAGATCGGCTCGCCCTGCCACCAGCGCTCTTGCTGAGGCCCCGCTGCGCGGTCGAACTGCTCCTTGGCAACTTTGTCGTAGGGGTAGTTTTCCACCATACCGTGATGTTTCGGGTAAAGCCCGGTCGCCAGCGAATAGAAGTTCACGAAGGTCACCGATGGCATTACCGGATACATTCCCTCGGCGCGTACGCCGCGCGCGGCCAGTGCCTTGAGGTTGGGCGCGTCCCACCGGTCGATCATCGGGGCGTTGAGGCCATCCAGGCCGATCATCAGCACCAGCGGCGGCGCGTCGACCATCATGGGCTCCGGCGCGCTTGGGGCTTCAATCTGCGGTGATGTCAGCGAGGCCGGCGGAGGCACTTCAGTCTTTGGCGATTGGCACGCGGCCAGCAGGCCCGCCACCAGAATCGAAACGGTGAATGATTTTAACGAGCCCATGCCTCGTTCCTTCGCGCTGCGTGAATTTTCGGTTCCGCTTTAGACGCTGAATGTACCGGCAGTGTGAAGCCCCTTCACTGAAAAAGGCGTGACCTCGCGGCAGATGCCTCTAAACAAGTTTCATGAAAAACCACTGATGGGGAAACCGAAATGACCCGACGCAGCCTCACCGCCGCCAGCGCCCTTGCGCTCATTCTCACCGCCTGCGCCCAGACTTCAGCCGCGCCCGCCGCCCCGGTCACCGAAACAGTTACCGCCCCGGCGGCGGTCGAACGGGTCACGCAGGGCAATCTCGTCCTGGAATCCATCCCTGCCATTCCGTCGGAAGTGTCCGACCGCCTAAGCGCCTACGAGAATGTCCGCAGCCATGGCTTCCTCGACTGGACCGGCGATGGCGGCATTCTCATCACCACGCGCTTTGCAGACACCAACCAGGTCCACGAAGTGAACTCGCCCGGCGGCGCCCGCAAGCAGCTCACCTTCTTTGACGAGCCGGTGGGCAATGCCACTGTCAGCCCGGAAGGCGGCGCTTTCCTGTTCGCCCGCGATAAAGGCGGTGACGAATACTACCAAGGCTACCGCTTCGATCTCGAAACCGGCGTCATCACCCGCTTCACTGAGCCAGGCACCCGCAATGGCGGCGCTCTTTGGTCTGACGATGGCTCCCAGGCCGCCTGGGCACGCACCAATCCCGGCGACCCCAACAACGACATCATCGTCGGCAACCCGGCCGACGCCGCCAGCGTGCGCGTCGCGCTGGAAGGCGAAGGCGCAACTGGCCCGGTAGATTGGTCCAATGACGGATCGAAACTGCTGCTCCAGCGCTACATCTCCATCTCGGAGAGCCGCCTCTTCGTTCTGGATGTCGCCTCCGGCGAGACGACGCAGGTGAACCCTGACGATACGGTCGCCTATTCCGGCGGCGCGTTGCTGCCAGACGGTTCCGTCCTCACCGCCACCGACAAGGACAGCGAATTCACAAACCTCGTCCGTATTGCGCCCGATGGCGGTGTTACCAACTATACCGCAGACATCAACTGGGGCGTTTCCGACTGGGATCTCTCTCCGGATGGAAAGACCGTTGCCTTCACGCTGAATGAAGGCGGCCTTGGCACCATTCGCCTGCTGGATATCGAGAGCGGCCAGGTGCGGCCCGGCCCCACGCTGCCCGTCGGGATTGCGTCCGGCATTGTTTACTCGCCGAGCGGCAACCATGTCGGCTTTACCTTCAACTCGGCGATCAGCCCGGCAGACGCCTGGTCGTTTGACGTGGCCACGCTGAACCTCACGCGTTGGACCGAAGCGGAAACCGGCGGCCTCAACACCGAAAACTTCGTGGAACCCACCCTGTTCGACTATCCGAATGCGGAGGGAATGGACATCCCCGCCTTTATCTACAAGCCCGCCAGCGAAGGCCCGCATCCCGTCATCATCTCCATCCATGGCGGCCCCGAAGGCCAGTCCCGCCCCGGCTTCTCTTCGTCTTACCAATACTGGGCAAATGAGCTTGGCCTCGCCGTTGTCGTTCCGAACGTTCGCGGGTCCGCGGGCTATGGCAAAACCTACGTGTCGCTGGACAACGGCCTTAACCGCAAGAAATCGGTTGAGGATATCGGCGCCCTGCTCGACTGGGTCGAAGCCCAGCCAGATCTAGATGCCAGCAAGGTCATCGTCTATGGCGGTTCCTATGGCGGTTACATGGTCCTCGCCTCGATGATCGACTACGCCGACCGCCTCGCCGCCGGCGTCGACATTGTCGGTATTTCAGACTTCAAGACCTTCCTTGAAAACACCGAAGGCTACCGCGCGGACCTCCGCCGCGCAGAATATGGCGATGAACGCGACCCTGTCGTTGCGGCTTTCTTCGACGAAATCTCGCCGCTGAAGAATGCGTCGAAGATCTCCAAACCGCTCTTTGTCATCCAGGGCTATAATGACCCCCGCGTTCCTTACACGGAAGCAGAGCAGATCCTTGCTGCCGTCAAATCGAACGGTGTCCCGGCCTGGTTCATGATGGCGATGGATGAAGGTCATGGCTTCCGGAAGAAGTCCAACCGGGAAGCCCAGCGCGAAGCAGAAACCATGTTCCTGAAGGAAGTTCTGGAACTTGAATAATCCCGCCCAGCTCCTTCGGGGGCCGGGCGCCTGAATTATCCATTGTCCTCTGGCCGGTGCGCCTTTGCGCACTAGCTGTTACGTTGGCGCAAACCGGCCGGAGGAACCCCATGATCACGCTTCACCATCTCGAAAAGTCCCAATCCATCCGCATTCTCTGGCTGCTGGAGGAATTGGGCGTTCCGTATGAGATCAAGCTCTACGACCGTGATCCCCAGACCCGCCTTGCGCCGGCTGCCTACAAGGCCATCTCGCCGCTCGGCACCGCGCCCGTGATCACCGATGGCGATCTGGTTCTCGCCGAGACGAATGCCATCATCGACTATATCTGCGACAAGCATGATGACGGCCGCCTGCGCCCTGCACCAGGCACGCCGATGCGCGCGAAATACCTCTTCTGGTTCCACACCTCGCAAGGCAGCCTCCAGCCGCTGCTGACCAACAAGTTCGTCATGATGGCGCTGACCACGCGCGCGCCATTCTTCGCCCGGCCGATTGCAAAATCCCTCGTCGCCGCGCTGGACAAGGCCTTCTTCGGCCCGCGCCTGGCTGCCCTCTTCCGCGAAATCGAAAAGGCCCTCGGCGAGTCGACTTGGTTTGCCGGTGACCAGCTCACCGCAGCCGACATGGTGATGGGCTATTCCATGGAACTCTGCGTCCATCGTGGCGGCATGGACGAGAGGACCTATCCCAACGCCTACCGCTTCCTGAAGCAAATGCGCGAACACCCCTCCTACCTCCGCGCCATGGAGAAGGACGGCAAAGGCACCATCCTTCTCTGATCCGGCCAGCCCCTTGCCCCCTCTGCCTGATGAGATCACTCTTCAGGCCGAGGAAAGGGAGCGCCCATGCGTGAACTTGAAACTGATTGCTGCATCGCCGGCGGTGGCCCGGCAGGCGTGATGCTGGGCTATCTGCTCGCGCGGCAGGGCGTCGATGTGATCATCCTTGAAAAGCACGCAGATTTTTTCCGGGATTTCCGGGGCGACACGGTCCACCCCTCCACGCTTCAGGCGTTCCATGAAATGGATCTGCTCGATACCTTCCTGGAGCGCCCCTTCCAGAAGACCGAGACACTCGGCCTCGTCATCGAAGGAAAGCCGTTTCCGCTGGCAGACTTTCGCCACCTGCCGGTTGCCGCGCCCTTTGTGGCCATGATGCCGCAATGGGACTTTCTGGACCATCTCGCGGACGAAGGCCGGAAGTTCCCGCCTTTCCATCTGATGATGTCGGCCGAGGCGACGAAATACATCGATGGCCCCGGCCGCGTCACCGGCGTCATCGCGAAAACGCCAGACGGCCCGGTTCAGATCAAGGCAAAGCTGACTGTCGCTGCCGACGGGCGCAGCTCCGTCCTGCGCGCGCAAAGCGGCCTGCCCGTGAAAGATATCGGCGCCCCGATCGATGTCTTCTGGTTCCGTCTGCCGCGCAGCCGCGGCGCCGAAACCGAATCCCTCGGGCGCGTGTCCTCCGATGGCCTGCTCGTGATGATCAATCGCGGCGATTACTGGCAATGCGCCCTGCCTTTTCCCAAAGGCGCCGATGAAGCCATCCGCGCTGCCGGGCTCGAAGCATTCCGGGCACGCATCACCCGCATGGCGCCCGATCTGGCCGACGCAACCGGCGAAATCGACAGCTGGGACAAGGTCAAACTCCTCTCCGTTCAGGTGAACCGGCTGGAGCGCTGGTGGAAAGATGGTCTCCTGTTCATCGGAGACGCTGCCCACGCCATGTCGCCCGTCGGCGGCGTCGGCGTGAACCTCGCGGTTCAGGACGCGATCGCGGCTGCGCGCATCCTCGGCCCGGCATTGCGGGAAAACCGGCTGACCACGGAGGATCTTGCCGCTGTCCAGAAACGCCGCGAATGGCCTGCGCGGATGACGCAGTCTGCCCAGGTGCTCGCCCACAATATGGTGCTCATCCCGGCGCTCACAGCGAAGACAACAATCCATCCGCCGATCCTCCTGCGCCTCTTCAGCTGGTTCCCCCTCCTGCGCCGCCTGCCCGCGCGCGCCGTCGGCATGGGCCTTCGCCCGGAACACTGGGACACCGCGCTCGACAAGCCCTGAGCGGCGCGGAGGCAATCTGAATTTGAGGGATAAGGTGGTGGCTTCTGTTGCCAGGCGCCACCGGGCCCCGCCTAGGGGTCTGAAGCCCTAGGAGTTAAAGTCGGAAAACATCCGGCCGCTTACGCAGCCATCAGTTCGCCTTCAGCAAAGTTGTCGTTTGCAACTATTTGCTTTTGGGCTTCTAACGCAGCCCAAGCGAGCGAAAGCCTCGTCTTTACACGTCCGTCGACACTGTTTCGGCCCCGTCAGAAACGGACCATTCCAGATCCGCTTTTGGTGGAGCCGCCGGGTACCGCCCCCGGGTCCGAGCCGCTTATTACACGCGCGTTTATCGCCATAGTCCGAAGACAGGACCTATATAGGCGATGGGCCGCCCGATTGTAACCTCGTTTTTCGCAGGCCCGCCAATCTGCTGGACGTCCTCCACACCCTTTGGCAGTGTTCTGTGAGGCTGGCTCGGGGGAGTGGCGACATGTCTGCAGGTCAACTGTTCCGCAGGGCGCTCCGGCATCCCTGGCCGGTCTTTGCGGCCGCGCTTGTGCTGGCTGTCGCCGGCTTCTGGCCGAGCTTCTTCGCCATCCTCCACGAAACGCCCTTGCCCCATCACATCCATGGCTGGTCGGCGACGCTCTGGATGGCGCTGCCCCTGCTCCAATATGCCCTGATGCGAACCGGCCGCCGCGCTCTGCATCGCCAGCTCGGATACGCTTCGCTTGTGCTGGCCGCTGTGGTCGTCGCCAGCGGGCTCTACGTCGTGCAGATGATGGCCTACGCCAACCTGTCGAGCTTCCGCCTGCTGGACGTGAAGTTCGTGTGGCTGGACCTGACCGGCATGGCGCTCTTCACTGTCTATGTCGCCAGCGCCACCCTCGCCGCCCGCGCCCGCGACATTCGCCTCCATGTCTCCGCCCTGGTCGCCAGCGCGCTGATCCCGTTGGAAGCTGCCCTCGAACGCCTCTTCGTCAACTTGCTGCCAACGCTCGTGCCGAATTTCAGCGCCAGCCTCTATGTCTCGCTGGTCTTCCTGGAAGCCGTCTGCGCCATCTTCATTCTCGTGGAATGGCGCACCGGCAGGGTCCGCTGGCCCATGCCGGTGCTGCTCGCCTATTACCTCATCATGCACGTCACCATGACGCCGGTCGCCTCGAACGAAACCTTTCAGGCCTTCTCGGACTGGTTCGCCATGATCGGCCGCCCCGCGAGCTAGCCGCGACAGCGCGCCTTAATGGCCCGCCGCTGCCGGAACGGCTGGGCGATACTGTTCCGCATCCGTCGTAAATTCGGCGTGGCCATAGCGTTTCAGCAAACGGTGGATCTTCGCCACCAGCCGCCGGTCCGCCATCTCCCGCAGGCCCGGCACTTTGTCGGCCAGGCCATAGAGCGCCATCTTGAGCCCGATGGCCGGCAGGATGATACCCGCTGTCAGATAGTCGGCCAGCCCGACCGGCACGCCCATGTCCCGCGCCGCTGCGGCATTGCCCCCCAGGAAGCGCTGCACCAGCACGATCCGGCCGACGCGCCGCTCCAGTGAGTTGCGAACACGGCTGACCAGCGAACGTTCCGGCGGCAGGTAAGCCGCCATCGTCGCGCGCACTAGCTCCCCGCAGGTTGCATCATCAAAGCCGGAACGGATCGACGCGCTGCGGGCGTTCATCATGTCGATAATGCCCTGCGGCGTATCCATCAGCAGGTCTTCGGGCAGCCCCAGAAGGTAGCAGCGATAGCGGCTGAACTCGACGCGGGCGCGCTCCTCGGCGGTAAACTCCGTACGTCCTTGCCCCACCATCTTGAAGGCCAGCAAGAACACATCAATCAGGCCCGCCGGCATCTGGTCCACCTGCGGGATCGGAATACCGTAGACGGACTTGTCCCAGGCATTGCCGGCGCGCAGCACATTGAAGCGCACCATGGAATGCATCAGGCGCACCATCGCCGCCGCCTTGAAGCCTTCCCCGCGCGGCTCCAGCGCATTCGGCAGCGTAGTCACGGTGAAGAACGTCGCCGTTTCATTCACGCGCTTGGCCGCTGTCGTGTTGGAGAGCGTGCCCGTCAGCGCCATCGGCAACGCGGTATACTTGTTCATGAAGGTCGCCAGGAACGCCCCGCGAATGGTCCAGGGCGCAAACAGGGCCATCGGCAACCGGTTCGCCTTCGCACCCTTGCGCACAAGATCCATGTCCAGCCAGGCCGGCTTCACTTCCATCTCGCGGATCAGCGCCACCAGTTCGGGCGGTGCATCCGGCACGGCCTCAAGGCCCTTGTCGCAGGCCGTTTGCAGCATGGTCACCAGCCGCCGAAAGCCAAACTTAGGCATCAGCATCGCATAGGCGTCGGCCGTCACATCCCCCAGCATCGTATAGGCTTTGACGCGCGCCACCATATCCGCCGGTGGCGCCGGGAATTTGTCGGCATACGCTGCCATGGAGCTTACAGAAACATCGTCTGTGTAGCGCTCAGGACTCGCCGAGAAGTCCACTGCGCCATACATTACGGGAAGAGCCGTCTTCTGGTGTTCAACTCGCTGGTGCACATGTTCTAGCGAAGCGGTCATCTAAACGGTCCTTGGCTGCCTGCCAAAAATAATGTAAGTAATACTCAGATTTTCCACTCGCATCGGACAAAAAGCCGGGATTTGGGAAGTCGGGGGACATAAATGACTGATAAACCTAGGAGAAATCCGAAGCAGGCGCGTGCGCAGGCGACGGTAGATGCCATTCTGGCCGCGACGTTTCAGCTTTTAGAAGCTGAGGGCGCCACCAAATTGACCACGAACCGGATTGCAGAACGAGCCGGCGTCAGCATCGGCACGCTGTATCAATACTTCGAGGATCGGGACGACATCCTCGCCGCGATGGGCGAGCGTCAGGCCGAAGCGGTGCGACAGAAAGTGACCGAGATCGTGCTCGCCTCCCCCGAACAGGACAGCATCCGCACCATCATCCAGGCGATCATGTCGGGCATCGAAGGCTCGCCGGAAACCCGCATCGTGCTGATGGACGCGCTGTTCAAGGCACGCGGCGAAAGTGTTCTCAGCCAGCATCACATTGCTTTTATGAGCTCGATCAGTGACCGAAGTGAGCTGAGCTTTGCGCTGGGTCGGGAGTCCGCTTTCGTACTCACCCACGCTGTCGTCTGCCTTTTGAGAGCGTCCGCTGCAGAGCCGGAACTGGAACTCGACCCCAAAGCGCTGGAAGACGAACTTGTTCTTCTGATCGAAAGCTATCTTGCGGGCCTCGCTGCGCGCAGCGCCCGGATGGCGGGCTGACCCGCGTCACCCGCCGTTGAAATGGCCGTAGATCCGCTGCGCCAATGCTTCGTTGACGCCCTCGACCTCCATAAGGTCGGCCACCTTCGCGCGCGACACGCCGCGGGCCGATCCGAAATGGTGCAACAGCGCCTTCTTCCGTGCCGGGCCGATACCCTCGATTTCATCAAGCGGTGAACGCGCCGCTTCTGCCGCACGTTTCTGGCGGTGTGCGCCGATGGCCCAGCGGTGAGCCTCATCGCGCAGGCGCTGCAGATAGTAGAGCACCGGCGCATTCTCCGGCAGCTTGAACGGCGCCCTGCCCGGCCGAAAAAACTGCTCGCGCCCGGCATTTCGGTCAACGCCTTTGGCGATGGAGACCAGCGTCACATCCTCCGGGGTCAAACCAAGCTCCGCCAGCGTTTCCAGCGTCGCGCTCAACTGGCCCAAACCGCCATCGATCAGAACAAGATCTGGCCAGTCGGAGACATTGCCCGCCTCCTTCTCCTTCAGCGCCCGCGCAAACCGCCGCCGCATCACCTCACGCATCATGCCGTAATCGTCGCCCGGCGTGAGGTCTGCGTCCTTGATGTTGAACTTGCGATACGCCTGCTTTTGGAACCCTTCCGGCCCGGCCACCACCATTCCGCCAACGGCATTGGTGCCCTGGATGTGGGAGTTGTCGTACACTTCAATCCGGTCGGGTACGGACGGAAGTTCAAACACCTTCTGCACTTCGCTCAGCAGCCGCTCCTGGCTCGCCGAATCTGCCAGCTTGCGCGAAAGCGCTTCGCCCGCATTGCGCTCGGCCTGGGTCAGCAGGTCTCGCTTGGCGCCGCGCTCAGGCCGGCGCAGCTCGATCTTGCGGCCAGCCTTCAGCGCCAGCGCCTCTTCGATCAGGTCCGCCTGTTCGGGCAATTCATTCACGAGGATCAGCCTGGGTGGCGGCCGCTTGTCGTAAAACTGGACAAGAAACGCGGCGAGCACTTCCTCAACAGACTGGTCGCGCTCATGCCGGGGGAAATGCGCCGTCGCCCCCCAATTCTGCCCGGCCCGGATGAAAAACACCTGCACACAGGAAACCCCGCCATCCATGGCGATAGCGAATACGTCTGCCTCTTCGATGCCGTCAGGGTTCACGTCCTGCGTGGCGCGCACATGCGCCAGCGCGCGGATTCGGTCGCGCAGGCGCGCGGCGGTCTCGAATTCCATCGCTTCGGAGGCTGCTTCCATGTCAGCGGCCAGCCGCTTCTGAAGGTCAGCCCCCTTCCCGCGCAGGAAGTCGGCCGCCTGGTCAGCCAGCGCGGTGTAATCCTCTCTCGATACCAGGCCGACGCAGGGCGCCGCGCAGCGCTTGATCTGGTGCAGCATGCAGGGCCGCGTCCGCGCGGAATACACGCTGTCCTCGCAGGTGCGCAGCAGGAAGGCTTTCTGCAACGTGTCCAGCGTCTGCATCACCGCGCCGGCGCTGGCGAACGGGCCGAAATAGTCGCCCTCATCCTGTTTGCTGCCGCGATACTTCTTGATCTGCGGCGCCTCATGGTTCCGGCGGATCAGGATATAGGGAAACGACTTGTCGTCGCGCAGCAGCACGTTGAAGCGGGGCTTCAATGATTTGACGAGGCTGGCTTCCAGCAGCAGCGCCTCGGTCTCGCTCTCGGTGACGACGAACTCCATCGAGCGCGTCATCGAGATCATCCGCGCAATCCGCTGGGTGTGCCCGCCCATGCGCGTATAGTTCGACACCCGCGCTTTGAGGTCGCGCGCCTTGCCGACATACAGCACCTCGCCCGCCTCACCGAACATACGGTAGACGCCCGGCCTGGCCGGCAGGTGCTTGAGATGATCGCGGATGACGTCCACCCCACGCGTTGGGGCAGCGCCGGAGGCTGCGTCGGTCATGGTCGCAGAGATAATGCAGGCCGCGCCGCCCGCAAAGCGGGCCCGCTGCACCTCAGAAGGAAATCCGCCCGGCCATCATCAGGCCGCCCGTGGCCCCTGCGGCCAGAAACAGCATCAACAGTCCGAGGAACTGCCGGCTACTGGACGTCCCGGCAGCCTCGCCCCGTCCGCCCGGCGCAAACAGGTAGAACAACATCAGCACGCCCATGCCACCCATCAGGCTCTTTTCAGCCAGGGTCAGCCCGTCGACAAAATCGGAAGCATGTGCCGTCAGCTCCGCCAGGGCGTGGCGAAGGCGGTTCACAAAGCTATCGAGATCGAATGTCAGTTTTTCCATTGGCGTGGCTATGCTCCGGAACAGTCCGCCTGCATCGGGCAGGGTTTCTCCGCAACGGTGCACATTTTGGGCCAATTGGGTTAGCAGCTCGCGAAAAACCCGGTGAAATTTTATCGATCTTGCCAAGGAAACGAAAAGAAGTCCGGTTTGGCTTACCCGCCCCTGCAAAATCAGCGCCTTGAAGGCCCGGCAACCCTCCAGTAAGCCGTGCGCCGCAGCCCCTGCTGCCAGTTCAGAAAAGGACCCCTCCCATGGCCGCCGACATCCGCCTGTCAGACGCAATCGATCGCGTGAAGCCCTCCGCCACGATCGCCGTTACGACCAAGGCCAACGAGATGAAGCGCCAGGGCCTGGATGTGATCGGACTTGGCGCTGGCGAGCCTGATTTTGACACGCCTGAGAACATTAAAGAGGCTGCCATCCGCGCCCTGCGCGAAGGCAAGACGAAATACACCCCTTCGGACGGTATCCCGGAACTGAAAGAAGCCATCGTCGCCAAATTCGCCCGCGAGAACGGCCTCACCTACAAGACCTCGCAAGTAAACGTCTCGCCCGGCGGCAAGGCCGTACTGTTCAACGCCTTCATGGCAACCCTGAACGCAGGCGACGAAGTCGTGATCCCGGCGCCTTACTGGGTGAGCTATCCGGAAATGGTGCTCCTGTGCGGCGGCACGCCCGTCGCCGTCTCCTGCGGCGCGGAAACCGCCTACAAGCTGACCCCGGAAAAGCTGGAAGCCGCGATCACGCCGAAAACCAAATGGCTGATCCTCAACTCCCCCTCCAACCCCACCGGCGCGGCCTATACCGGCGCCGAGCTGAAGGCGCTCGCCGACGTCCTGCTGCGCCATCCGCAAGTCTGGGTGCTGACGGACGATATGTATGAGCACCTCGTCTATGACGGCTTCGAATACAAGACGATCGCCCAGATGGAGCCTGCCCTCTACGATCGCACGCTGACCATGAACGGCGTCTCCAAGGCCTACGCCATGACCGGCTGGCGCATCGGCTATGCTGCCGGCCCGGAAAAACTCATCGGCGCCATGCGCAAGGTGATGGACCAATCGACCTCCAACCCCTGCTCCATCAGCCAGTGGGCCAGTGTCGAGGCGCTGAACGGCCCGCAGGATTTCCTGCCCGGCTTCCGCGCGGCTTACGCCGGCCGCCGCAACCTGATGGTCGAAGGCCTGAACCAGGCCGCCGGTATCGTCTGCCCGAAACCGGAAGGCGCCTTCTATGTCTACCCCTCCTGCCAGGGCCTGATCGGCAAGAAAACCGCTTCCGGCACAATCATCGACAGCGACAAGACCTTCGCCGCAGAGCTGCTGGAGCAGGAAAAGGTCGCCCTCGTCTTCGGGGAAGCCTTCGGCCTGCCGGGAACCTTCCGGATTTCCTATGCGACCTCCGACGCGATCCTCAAGGAAGCGGTGACCCGCATCCAGCGTTTCTGCGCCAATCTGTCATAGACACAGCCAATACCCGCTCAGGCAGTTTCGAATTGGAAATCTGTTCCCCGGACCCAATATCGATTGGGTAACGGGGGCTGTTCCCCATCTGGTTTGAAAAGGAGACGATAATGTCGATCGACATTGGAATGTCTGACAAGGCCCGCAAGGCTTCTGCCGATGCCCTGAAGGATCTGCTGGGCGAAACTTACGCGCTCTATGTGAAGACGCACGGCTATCACTGGAACGTCACCGGGCCGCGCTTCAACTCGCTGCACGCCATGTTCATGACGCAGTATACCGAACTGTGGACCGCGCTCGATGAACTGGCCGAACGTATCCGCGCGCTGGGCCATTTCGCGCCGGGCTCGTCCGGCGAGATGATGGAACGCGCCACGATAAAGCCGGACAACGGCGTGCCGGATGCGGACGAGATGGTGAAAAACCTCGCTGCCGGTCACGAGGCCGTCGCCCGCGCCGCCAAGAAAGGCATCGCAATCGCCGAAGAGGCAGACGATCCGGTCTCGGTCGACCTGTTCACGCAGCGCGCGCAGATCGCCGAAAAAACCGCCTGGATGCTGCGCGCCTCTGTCTGAGGCGCCGGCGCCCTACCCCTCGAACGCAACACCCAGCCCCCTCGCCATTCCGGCGAGGGCGTCGCGCATATAGGTACGCGATACGCGGGCGGACATGTCCCGCATATAGGCGTGCGGCGCGCCCGGATACACATGCAGCTCCACCGGAACACCCTCAGCCATCAGGCGGCGGGCATATTCCAGGTTTTCCTCCGTGAAGAGATCAAGCGCGCCGGTCGAAATAAACGTCGGCGGCAAGCCCGCCAGCGTTTCGGCCCGCGCAGCGGCAGCGTAGGGCGAAACGTCCGGGCTGCCCGGCGGCTGGCCAAGCAGCGAGGCCCAGCCAAAATGATTGGAGCCATTGGTCCAGACGAACTCGCCGAACATCGGTGAAAGGTCCGCGCGCACCGCCGTGCGATCATCCAGCATCGGGAAGATCAGCTGCTGGTGGCAGAAGCGGTATTCGCCCCGGTCGCGCACCAGCAGCGCCAGCGCTGCCGAAAGCCCCCCGCCTGCGCTCTCGCCTGTCACCGCAATGCGGCCCGTATCGATGCCAAGCGCCTCTGCTTCCCGGTTCATCCAGGCGGTTGCCGCGTATGCATCCTCGACATTGCCCGGATAGCTCGTTTCCGGCGCCAGCCTGTAAGCGGGCGAAACCACCACCACATCGAACAGGTTTGCCCAGAGGGCGCATTGCGGCCCCATGAATTCAGGATTGCCGGAGATATAGCCCCCGCCATGCAGGTGCAGGATCGCCGGCTTTGCCGCCCCGCTGGCGCCATCTTTCTTGCGATAGAGCTTCACCCGCACATCCGGGCTGCCTGCCGGGCCGGGAATGAAGCGTTCCTCCACCGCGATATTCTCCGGGAGGGGCGGCAACAGGGCGAGGCCCGCCTTGCCGGCTTCGCGCGCTGCCGGCAGGATTTCAGCTGTGATGTTGACCGTCGGAAACGATTCCAGGAAAGGCAGCAATTCCGGGTCGACAAGGTGGCGCGATGACATGGGGTTCCTCCGAATTATTTTCTGCGTGCAGCATTCCCCATCACGCGGCCGCGGTCGAGCCCCTCTCCTCCTCCCGTCCCGATTTGAGAATCCCGTTGACAGAAGCTGCCGAGATGCGCCCTCTCATCGCGCATGACCCTTCAAGCCCTTCCCGGACGCGAGCGTAGCGACGCCCTCGATGGCGACGTAGTTGCCCATTACATCACGCGCGCCGACGACGCCCACCTGCCCCGCTTTTATGCCGCCTATGACGCCGCCTTCATCTTGCCAGACGAGAAGGAAGACCTCGACGGCTTCTGCGCCTGCCTGGCGCTGAATGACGGCGAAGCCTATGAGCGCCTCTCGGCTCTTTACGGTCCCTATCGCGAGATGGTGATCCTGCTCACAGAAGGCGCCAATGGTCCGGTTCTGGGCGCAGCAAACTTCATCGCTTTTGCGGGCAACGGCGCCGATCCGACCGTATCTCTTTCCTACATCTTTGTTGATGCCAGCCAGCGCCGCCGGGGCCTCTTCGGCCTGTTGATGCATCTGGTGCGCGAGGAAGCGCGCGACGCCTTCTCCTGGCCCGAAGGCCCGGCGCCCGCACCGCTGATTTTCATAGAGATGAACAATCCGGTGAAGATGAACCCGGAGGACTACGCACTCGACAGCGATCATGCCGGACTAGACCAGGTCGACCGGCTGAAGATCTGGGAGCGTCGCGGCGCGCGTCTTGTCGGCATGGAATACCGACAGCCACCGCTGTCCGACAGTCAGGGGTCGGAAGATGAACTGTTGCTGGGGGTGATTGGCTCGGGCGGCGCCTCGTCATTGCCGGCCTGTCGGCTTGCCGCGCATATGCGCCGGTTCTTCGGCGTCACGGTCCTGAAGGGGCGCGCCCCGGAAAGCGCGCCGGTCGCCGCCAGCCAGCTCGCCCGGCTCGACGCAGCCTGCGCGGCGGGCGAGAGCATTCCGCTGACAGGGTTTGACGCCGTATACGATGCGGCCCGGCAGGTGCTGCAGGACCGAAGCTAGCCGGCGGGGGCCGGCCTCACAGTGAAACACAGGACGGAAACAGCAAGTCTGACGGGGCAGGTGGAATGACGCAGATGACCGGATTGCAGGAAGGCTTCGAAGAGTGTGAAGACAAATCCATCTACTTCACGCTCTCGCTCTACATTTCCGAGAAGAATGTTACCGCCGCGCTGGGCCAGCGCCTCACCCCCGACGCCGTGCGGGATTTCCAGCCCGGCTATCGCGGCAGCAAACGCCTGCGCGACGCAGTAGAGCCCCTGTTCAATGACATCGCCGACCGCGAACGCCTTGGCGCCGTGGACGATTTCCTGCTCGACACGCTTTGCCCCCGCGATGGAGAATTTATCGAGATCACCGCGCCCGATGAAATCGCCTGGTCGACGGAAGGCCGCCGCTTCATCGCAACGCCGCCGGGCCTGGGCAAGGCGCGGACGATCCGTGTTCGCCGCTTCTGGTACACCCACGCAAATGGCGCCATCGGCTATCATCTCTCCTTCCGCTATAATTACGACCACACACCCGGAGAGTTCTATTTCCTCTCCCTTCTGCAGAAGGCCGCCGCGCCGAAAGAGTTCGAGGCTGCCTCAAGGGCGCCCGGCGCCCGACCTTTCCGCGCCACGGATGACAAGACCGGAATTGCCCCGCTCGATCTCCTGCGCGTAAAAAGTCCGCATGGAGACAATCGGAGTTTCTGGCAATATGTACGCAGCGCGTTCAATTTGGATGCCGAAAGCCTCTTTGGCGCACTTCCTTCCGTCGACCCCAAAAAGGGTCAGCGTCCAGAGCCCGTCTTCGAAAATCTCGTGGCCACTGCGCCCTTCATCGAAGTGCCGGGCCTGGAGATGCCTGTCTCGCGCCTGCTGTTCTTCTTCGAGGACGCCACCTTCTTCCGCCGTCTGCTGCCCGAGCCGGACCCGGCGACCGGCCTGCCACCGCCGCGCACCCTGATGGTGCAGGAGGGTTGCTACCTGCCCTATCAGGAGAAGCTGGAAGGGCTGAACCCAAGGGGGCTCGTCGATGTGCCCGAAGTTCGGATGGGCGCCGACTATTGGCACTGGGTGATTCACCGGCCCGACTATGACCGGTTTACGGACGCCGAGGTCGCGGCGGCGCGCGCGACACGTCCGGCCCTGGAAGACCGCACTCGTCAGGACTGCCTGCAATACCTGTTCATTGCCGGCTTCAACCAGAACATCATCGACTTCATGAACCAGGACCCTTCAGAGATCCTGGACTCGACTGACCCGATCTATCCGGCGACCGAGGAACAGGCGACGGAACGCAAGTTCGTCCGATATGCCAATCCCCGCGCCCTCATCACCTATGTCGAGAAAGCCCGCAGCCTGGAGGCGGCCAACGACTATATCGGCACCTGCCCCTACGCTTTCATGATCCATGTCGTCTCGATGCATAACGAGTTCATGACGCGGGAATATGAGGCCGCCGCCTTCGAGCTCATTGGTGAGGTCGAGCGCCTGGGCAACAAGGGGCGTCTGAAACGCGCCGCCGAAGCCTTCTACGCCTTCCGCACCGGCGACTACGCGAACTATTACCGCGACCGCTACATGAACGTCTTCCGGTACGACACCGAGAGCGAAGTGTTCGAAAAGATGACCCAGCTGCGCGGCATCGGGCGGCGGAACGATTATATCGAACGGCTGATCTCCAATATGGAAAGCCAGACCCGGGACCGGGAAGCGCGCCTCGCCAAGAAGGACGAGACTGCGATGAACCTGCTGCTCGGGGCGCTCGGCGTGTTCGGCTTCTTCCAGCTGGCGATGATGTGGGCCGACAAGCTGCGCGATCTCAGCCGGAATGATGCGGTGACCGTCAGCCTCGGCTGGATGCCGCCCTTCCTGGAACTGTCAGGCGGAAATCTCGGTCAGCCCTGGAACGGCTTTTCTGTTTTCGTACTCTACGCCTCTATGGGATTCACATTCGCGCTGGTCGTCTTCCTCATCTGGAGGCTGGTGCGCGGCTTCTTCCGGTAAAGTATGTTTTGTAAATTCTGTAAGGTTCTATTCCGGCGCCTCAGGGCAGCGTGAAAAAGAAAGCCCGGCAGCATCTGAAGACGCGCCGGGCATAAAGTGGGGTCCTGAAGGGGGGAGGAAACGCCCAATCGGAGGAATGATCGGGTTCATGCCCAGGACCCTTGGCATAGAGCCTAAATAGGGCATTTACGCTGCATTGCAACATGCGACACAGCAGCACAAATATGCTTTTTTGCATGCGTTACGAGAAATTCAGGAACCTTGACGCATAGGCAGCCGCCGCATCGCCTCGGTTTCGGTGGTGATGAACTCCCGGAACGCGGCCACCCTTTTGGACCTTCTGAGGTCGCTGGGGTAAATGAAGTAAAGATCGAAAGTAGGCCCTGTTACATCAGGAAGGACGCGCACAAGGCGGGGGAAATTCGCCGCCATATAGTCCGGCACGTCCGCAATTCCGAGGCCGGCATCAACCGCGCGCAACATGGCGAAAACATTGTTCACCTTGATGGTCGCCGGGCGCGGGGGTGCGTCATCGCGCCCCACCCTGCAGGCGAATGCCATTTCAATCAGCGGGGTCGAATCGTCGCCGTAGGCAATGATCCGGTGATCATCCAGGTCCTGCGGCTCCCGCGGGGTGCCATGCGCCTTGAGATATTCGGCGGACGCGTAGAGATTCGTCGCGACCGTTCCGAGTTTGCGCTGGATGAGATCGGCCTTGTCGGCCGGCCAGAGGCGAATGGCGCACTCGGCTTCCAGTTTCAGCAGATCGTACTCTACCTGGTCGTCCAGGCGCAGGTCGAGACGCAGGTCCGGATGGCGGCGGATGAAATTGCCAAGGCGTGGCACCAGCCAGGTGGACCCAAAGGCCACAGGAGCCGACACAATCAGCTCACCCTGCGGTGTTTCCTGCTGATCGCGCAGGGCCGTATTGGCCATCTGGGCGGCAGACGCCATTTCCTGGGTGGAGCGATAGAGAGTGTGGCCACTGTCAGTCAGCACCAGCCCGCGGGCATGGCGCTGGAACAGGGAAACGCCCAGCTGCTCCTCCAGCGCCGCAATCTGGCGGGATACTGCCGATTGCGAGATGCCGAGGCGCTCGCCGGCAAGCGTCAGGCTGCCGGATTCGGCGGCCGCGTGAAACGATCTGAGCTTACCCCAATCCATGATGACGGTTTGTGACGGGTGTTTGACGAAGGAGCAAGAGGAATGACGCGGCGGCCCCTGCCCGCGCGCGCCTGGATTGGCGCGGCGTCACCTGTTTCCTACCCCCGCTTCCGTGCCTAGAAATCAGGGAACGCAGACATTCGGGAAGGAGACCGCCCATGGAAATCACGAAAGATACCGCCGCCGTCGTCACCGGGGGCGCCTCGGGCCTCGGCCAGGCCACCGCCCGCGCGCTGGCCAAGGCTGGCGCCAAGGTTGCCATCTTCGACATCAATGCCGAAGCCGGTGAAGCCACCGCCAAGGAAATCGGCGGCATCTTCTGCAATGTGAACATCATGGACGAGGCCTCCGTGGTTGCCGGCTTCGAAAAGGCCCGCGCCGCACATGGGCAGGAGCGGATCACCGTTCACTGCGCCATGACCTCCAAAGGCGGCAAGACGCTTTCCTGGGACAAGGAAAACGCCCGCTACAAGCGCCTCTCCACGGAAGACTACGAGTTCGGCGCCAAGGGCGTGCTGGTCGCGTCCTATCGCATCGCTTCGCTTTCGGCTGAAGGCATGGCCAATCTGCCGGAACTGGAAGATGGCGAGCGCGGCTGCATCACGCTGACGGCTTCGGTTGCCGCGCAGGATGGCCAGATTGGACAGGTCGTCTACGGATCATGCAAGGCCGGCGTCAATGGCCTGGTCCTGCCGATGGCGCGCGACCTGATGGACATCGGCATTCGCGTGAACTCGATCATGCCGGGCATTTTCGCGACGCCGCTGATGCTGCGCGCATCCGACAAGGTGCTCAACAGCCTTGCTGCTTCGGTTCCCTTCCCGAAACGCCTTGGCAAGCCGGAAGAATATGGCTCGCTGGCGCTGGAACTGGTGCGCAACAGCTATTTCAACGGCCAGTGCCTGCGTCTTGATGGCGGCATCCGGATGGCGCCGCGCTAACAGGTATCATTCAGGGACTTTTTTGAGACATCCCGTGCCTTTTTGGGGCGCGGGATGTTTTTTATGCGGCCAACACCGCACCCCCGATGCGCACAATTTCCGTCAGCAGAAGATCGAGGTCACTTTCCTGCGTACGGTGATTGGTGAGGTTCACGCGGATGGCTGTGCGGCCCTTGAGCTTGGTGGTTGAAGGCGCAGCGATGCCGCTTTCCTGAAGGCGGATGACGATCTCTTCGTTCAGGGCGCCGAGCGCGGCCTCATCCAGGCCATCTGCCTTGAGGCGGAAGCAGCAGATGTTCAGGCGGGCGGGCGCAAGCAATTCGAAGCGCGGATCTGGGGCCACTTTGGACGACAGGTAAGCGGCCTGATCGCAGTTGCGGGCGATGGCGGCGCCGAGACGTTCCGTGCCGAAGCCGGCGATCTGGGACCAGACCTTCAGCGCACGGAAGCCCCGCGACAGTTCCGGCCCATATTCAACCGGCCAGGGATTGCCCGCTGCGATACCGCGCGCTGCGCCTTTGAGATAGTCCGGGCGATCGGAAAAGGCGTGCCGGTGGTGGGGCTCCTCCCGTACGAGGACACAGCCGGCGTCATAGTTCACATGCATCCATTTATGGAAATCGAAAGCGAGCGAGTCGGCCTGCTCAATGGCGCGATACCGTTCGGCGTGTTTCGGCGACAAGCGCGCGAGCGCGCCGAAGGCGCCGTCGACATGGAACCAGAGCCCCTCTTCCTTCGCGATGGCCGACAGCTCCGCCAGCGGATCGGTGGAGCCGGTATTGACCGTGCCCGCCGTGCCGATGACGAGGAAGGGCGTGAGGCCCGCTTCCCGGTCTGCCCGGATGGCCGCGCGCAGGGCGCCTGTATCCATCTGGAATGCATCGTTCACGGGAATGCGGCGCAGCGCGTCCGAGCCGAGGCCGATAATGTCGAATGCACGTGGATTGCAGGCATGGGCCTCGGCCGAGGCATAGCCCACAAGGCGGGCGCCCTCGACGCCCTCCTTCCGGCTACGGAATTCCAGGCGTGCATCGCGCGCCGTTTTCAGGGCGATGACGGTGGCAAGGGACGTGCCCGAGACGAGGATGCCCGAGGCCGTTTCGGGAAAGCCGAACAGCTGCCGGCACCAGCTGATCACCTGCCGCTCGACATAGATGGCGCCATGATCGCGCCCCCCGGCATTGGCATTGAGCGCGCTGGCCACGATTTCGGCGAGCAGGTTTTGCGGCGTGCCCGAGCCATGCACCCAGCCGAAGAAACGCGGATGCGTGTTGCCGACGCCATAAGGCAGGAGCGCAGCGAGCTGGCTGGCGAGATCGGCCTCATCCTGCCCCTGCGCGGGCAGAGGCTGGCTGAAGGCGGCCTTCATTTCCGGCGGAAACGGCGTCCACACGCGCCCCTCGCGGGCCGCTTCCATCTTGTCCAGCGCCGCGTCCAGCAGGCGGTGGGCCGTGGCGCGGAAGGCGGGCCAGTCTTCAGGGTCCAGCCCCGGCGGCGCAGCAGGCAGCTTCGGATCGGTCATGGGAGAATGGCCTTTGCAAACTTGCCCGCTTACTGACTCGCCCAGAGGATGCGCGCAATCCATGCAATCTCTGCCGGGCGGAATTCCCTCGGGGCATAGTCCGGATTGAGCGAAGCGAGTTCAACCGTGCGGGCATTCCGTTTCGCCAGAACCTTGGCCATGACCTCGCCAGCAGTGGTTTTGGCAACGACCCTGTCACCAATTTTCACCGGTGCGCCGGGGGCGACGATGATGCGGTCACCCGCGCGATAGGCCGGCTCCATCGAATCGCCGCTGATCTGAAGGGCGTAGACTGTTTCCGTGCCGAGGCCGGGGAAGCGCACTTCCTCCCAGCCGCCGCCGACGGGGAAACCGGCGTCATCAAAGAAGCCATCCTGCCCGGCCTGCGCAAAGCCGATCAGCGGCGCCGATCCGCCACGGCGGCCTTCGACCAAAGCGGCAAAATCATCAAAGCCGGAGCCGACCGCATCGAGCACGCGGGCGAGACTTTCCGTGGTGGGCCAGCGGGGGCGGCCATCGGCCCCTTCCCGTTTCGACGGATTGAAGGCGGTGGGATCAAGCCCGGCCCGCTTTGCGAGGCCGGAGGGGCTGAGCCCGTGATGGGCGGCGAGGAGATCGATGCCGCGCCAGATGTCTTTGTGTTGCATGGGAAGCTGCCTGCCCGGAAGCATTTGATATATCGGAATTTATTCCTAACAGGAATAAATGCCTATCGTCAACGCTTTGGCGGCGTCCAGTCTGCCGGGGGCACATGACGGCGGCGCAGGCGCAGGGCAAGGCCGATGGCGACGCCCGCGCCAATGGCGATGGTAAGATCGGCAACCACCGTCAGCACGAGCGTGAGGAGGAGCAGGAACCGGTCTTCCAGTGGCAGGCGGGCATATTCGCGCCATTTGTGCGGCTCACTCATATTCCACGCCGTAAGCAGCAGCAGACCCGCCAGCGCTGGCAGGGCAAGCTGGCCGGCAAGGCCGGAGGCGAACAGCAGGATGACCAGCAGCGTCAACGCGTGGACAATGCCCGCAACAGGCGTTTTGCCGCCTGCCTTCACATTGGTGGCCGTGCGCGCGATGGCGCCTGTGGCGGGCAGGCCGCCCATCAGGCCGGAGCCGATATTGGCGGCACCCTGGGCAATCAGCTCCGCATTCGGACGGTGATGGCCTTCGATCATCCGGTCTGCCACCATCGCCGAGAGCAGCGACTCGACGCCGGCGAGGAAGGCGATGATCAGCGCCGAGGGCAGCAATTCCTGCAGGCGGGCGAGGCTGACATCGGGAAAGGCGGGCGCAGGCAGGCTGGAGGGCAGCGCGCCGAACCTGTCTGCAATCGTCTCCACCGGCAGGTGCAGCAGCGCCACGGTGGCCGAGGTGATGCCGACGGCGACGATGAGGCCGGGCCAGCGGGGCGCGAGGCGGCGGAACAGCACGATGAACAGGAGGGTGGAGAGGCCGATACCGAAGGCGGCCAGGCTGAAACTTGCCCTGCCCTCCCACAAGGCGGGCAGCTTGTGCAGGAAATCCGCCGGCAGATGATCGACCTGCAAGCCGAAGAGGTCCTTCAGCTGGCTGGCGGCAATGATGATGGCGATGCCCATGGTGAAGCCATTAACGACAGCCTCTGGAATGAACTGGATGAGATTTCCCGCGCGCAGGAAACCGGCGACCAGCAGGATGGCGCCGGCCATCAGCGTGGCCAGAACAAGGCCGTCATAACCGTGATGGGCGATGACGCCATAGACGACGACGATGAAGGCGCCGGTGGGGCCACCGACCTGGACGCGGCTGCCGCCGAGGGCAGAGATGAGGAAGCCTGCGACAATCGCCGTGACGAGGCCCGCGCCGGGATCTGCGCCCGAGGCGATGGCGATGGCGAGGCTGAGCGGCAGGGCAACCATGGCCACCGTGACGCCGGCGAAGGCATCGGCGGCGAACAGTTTCAGGTTGTAGGACCGCAGGGTCGTAAGGAGCTTAGGTGTCACATCGCTGGCGGGCGCGACGATTTGCGGGCGTCCGTACTTTAAGAGACGCTAAAGTGCGCCGCGCGAGTTTGCAACTGCGGCGTGTGCCCGCACGGCCTCAGAGCCGCCAGCCACCGGCGCTGGCGCCGCCGGGGCGGACATCCGGGATCAGATGTTTCTGCGGCAGGGAATAGACGCGGCCCTCGCCGATGGCGAAGGCCATGCAGCCTTCCGGGAAGATGGGACCGAAGGCAGGATCGAGGATGTTGAGCCCGCCGGCGAAGGCGCCCATGGCGGGCATGACGAGGCGGGCGCCATCGGAGACAAAGCACCGCCTGCGGACGGAGCGGCCCCGCCCGGCGACCTTGGCGACGGGATGGAGGTGGCCTGCAATTTCGCCTGCCTCGCCTTCAGGTTCATGACGGAAAACAAGGCCTTGCAGCCGCAGCACCCTGGCGGCCCTGCCCCCCAGATGGGCGGGGGGATCAGGATCGTGGTTGCCTTCGATCCACACCCAGTCATGCGCGCCGGTCAGCGCGCGGATACGGTCGGCATAGGGGGGCGGAAGACGGTGTTCGGACTGGCGGTCATGGAAGCTGTCGCCGAGGGAGAGGACGGTTTCCGGCGCGAGGGCGGCGCAGAGCGCTTCGATGCGCGAGAGGGTGGCGCCCGTATCATAAGGGGGCAACATCTGGCCGGAGGCGGCGTAGTTCGAGCCTTTTTCAAGGTGCAGATCGGACACGACAAGCAGGCGCCGCGCGGCCCACCAGAGGGCGCCTTCGGGCAGCGGGGTCAGCAGCTCCCCGGCAAGGTGGAGCAGCGTCTGTTTTGGCAGGGCGCTGGCGGCGGTAGTCATGGGCGCAGGATTGCGGCGTTGCGGGGCGCGGGTCAACGGGGCGCCGCAGCCTACCCCGGAACAGGGGTTTTATGTCTTTTCGGGGCTTTTCTATGCTTTTCCGATCCTTTTCAGAAACCGAATGAGGCATTTGCGTCATGCTCCGATCCCTTGTCATTGCCAGCCTTGCCCTGACCGCCGCCGCGTGCGCTTCGGCGCCTGAACCAGCCGCGCCCGCCGAGACGGTGACCCCGCTGACCTATGAAGAATTCCGCCCCCTGCTCCAGGCGGCGCACTTCAATCACAAGCCGGAGGTGAAGGCCGACGCGGCGCTGACCGAACTGGCCGCGCGCAGCGACATTACCCCTTCGCAAAAAGCCGAGGCGCTTTACCGGCGCGGATCGCTGCGGGGCATCTTCATTGGCGACTGGCCGATGGCATATCCGCAATGCGCGATGGGCGACTATCTGGAGGCGCTGAAGCTGGGGCCGACCGAGAGCGTGAAAGCGCAGATCATGAAGGACATGCAGTATCAGGTGAGCCGCCGGATCTATTTCAATCAGGCGCCTTTCCTGGGCGTGCCAGCAGAATGCGCGGCGCACCTGCCCGAAGCGCAGGCGCTGGTGGACGCGCAGCTCTAGGGCAAGCGATCTGATGGGATCAGATCGCTTGCCCTAGCTTCTTGATTTGTCGCAAACTCTTCCGCTCAACCGGTGCCCACTTGAGCGGATTTTGCTCTAGCGCCCGCGCGCCAGCAGCTTTGCCCGGCGAGGCGGGAGCCTTCCGGTCAGAGCAGCTTAGATTGCGGCGAGACTTCAGGAGGAGTCCGGCGGCGGCAGGAGGGTTTCCATCGCCATGCCGTTGAGGGCCGAGAGGACTTCGCGGAAGCGCGGGGGCATGTGCGGACCGCTGCCGGGAATGCGAAAGAAAGCGAGCGGGACGCGGGGCGTTGCGGCAGCCCCTTCCCGCACGCGGCGGCGCAGATAACGGCGGGCCTGGCGGACGGGATCGGCGTAGGCGTCTTCAAGGGCGATGAGGCGGCGCTGAAGCGCGACGGCGAGAGCGCGATCGTCCGCTGCCGGATCTTTCTTTGGCGGGCGCGGCTGCAAGGCGGCGTCGTCCAGAATGGTGATGCGCGGCAAGGCGGTGGCGGGGCCGCTGGATTTGCGAGGGGGCCTTACCGGCTCTGTCAGGCAGAAGACTGGCCGGCGGGCGGATTGTAGCGAGGTGGGCGGCGGATTTCGGGGCGGTGCCTGTCCTTCGGCGCGCGGCCTGTGAACAGGCAGCGGCAGGGTGGACGCGACGACAAGGATTGCGCGGCGCACGGTGGCCTCGGCAGGCACGACAAACCGGCGAAGGATGAGCAGGCCGGCGCGGCGCGGGCAAGCGTGATGAGGCCGAGCACCAGACTGGTCGCCATGCCCATCAAAACGTCTGGGCCCATCAGCACGTCTTGGCTCATCAGGGCACCGGGGCCCATCTCATCATCCGGAGGCAGAGGAAGATCGCTCATGCCGGGCAGTATAGGGGCACGCTGCGGGGCGTGGACAAGTTGATGCGAGATAGTTTCAACGAACTGTTTTGATTGGGTATTATTCCGACCGCCTGATGGACAAGCCCGCACAGGCGGCACGAGAAAGTGACGCATGTTCAAGCCGGGAGGTTTATCTGACACTTCCTGCCAGACAGGGGAAACCGATTGAACAGCCGCATTCTCATCATTGGCGGATATGGCGTATTTGGCGGCAAGCTGGCGCGGGCGCTGGTCAAATCTGGGTATACGGACGTTATCGTTGCCGGGCGAAGCCTGACGGCGGCGGAAGCCTTCTGCCGGGAAGCGGGCGGAACGCCGCGGGCGCTCGACACAGGCGCAGCCGACCTGGCCGCGCAGGGCGCGACGTGCCGGTGACCGTGACGATGCGGCGGACGAGCGACGGCGAGACCTGGACGCGCGCTTTCGGGCCGCGCCGGTTCCGCTCGCATCTGCGCCGGGTGGCAGGCGACCCGCCGGGCATGGTGCGCGAGCGATTTGGCGCGATGGCGTTTTCCATTCCGCTGAGCCTTGAAAACGGGCGGCTGGCCTTTCCTGTGACCGGCGGGCGCGTGGCGGGCATCCCCTTGCCGCGCTTCCTGTTGCCGGTGAGTGAGACGCATGAAAGCGTGGACAAGGATGGGGCCTGCCGGTTTGACGTTTCCATCCGCCTGCCGATGATTGGCCTTGTGGCACATTATCGCGGATGGCTGAAACCTGCGCCCAATTGAGCGGGATTTGCCCTAGCCCATCGCATCCCGGATGAGGTCAGCTTCAGCTTCGCGGAGGATGGCTTCCATGGCGGAGGCGCCGAAGACAGGCTCGCGGCCAACCTCCAGCATCACGGGCACGGCGAAGGGGCTGATCCGGTCCAGCCGTTGATGCACGATATGGCCGTGGATGCGGGCGAGCATGTCCGACAGGCGGCGCACATCGAGGAGGCCAGTGGCGGCGTCGGCGCGGGTGGCCTGCAGGAGGATATGGTCGGGCTCATGACTGCGCAGGACATCGAAGATGAGATCGGTTGAAAAGGTGACCTGACGGGAGTTTTTCTCCGATCCCGGAAGGTTTCTGTGGATGAGGCCGGAAATCTGGGCGCAGTGGCCGAAGGTGCGCTTCATCAGGGCGCTTTCATCGAGCCATTCTTCGAGGTCATCGCCCAGCATGTCCGGATGGAAGATGGCGTCCATGTCCAGCCCGCGCATATCCTCCATGCCCCAGACGGCCATGGCGTATTCGCTGGCGACGAAGCCGACGGGCTTTGCCCCTGCCCGCTCCAGCCGCCGGGTGACCAGCATACCGAGCGTCTGATGCGCGAGCCGGCCCTCGAAGGGATAGGAAACGAGATAATGCCGGTCTGCGCGCGGGAAGGTTTCCACGAGCAGATGATCCGGCGGCGGAATGACCGAGCGCATCTCCTGGATCTCGAACCATTCGCGCACAGGGTCTGGCAGGTGTTTCCATTCCTCCGGATTGTGGATCATGTGGCGCACGCGATCTGCCAGGAAGGTGGAGAGCGGGAACTTGCCGCCATTATAGGTGGGGATGGCCGGGCTGTCGGACTGGGCGCGCGTACAGAGGGCGTCCATGCCATCCACAGCGATGAGACGGAGGATTTCGCCACCGAAGAGGAACGTGTCGCCGGATGTCAGCAGGCTGAGGAAGTATTCTTCCATTTCGCCGAGCTTGCGACCGGCTCTTATTGTAGTTTTGCTCGCGGCAGCTCCCTCGCCTGCGGCTCGGGGCCGCTGCGCCTGCGCTTTGCTTGTGTTGCTCGGCGCTGTTGCTCCGCCTGCGGCGGAGCGCGCCTGCGCCTGCGCTTTGCTTGTGGGGGTGGCATACTGGGAAGCTGCGCTGCCAGGCTTTCCCCCTCCGCCCCTGCGGGGCACCTCCCCCGCAGGCGGGGGAGAAGAAGGTTGCACCGCGCCTCGACCAGCAAAACTGGCGAGGCGGATGTTCAGCATGGGGGCTTCGACGATGGCGCCGACATTCATGCGGTGGGCCTGTTTGTCGCGCGGGGTGCGGGCGACCCAGAGGCCATCGGCGCGGCGCACGATGCGGTGGAACCGGTCATAGGTCTTGAGCGCGTAGCCGCCGGTGGCGACGAAATCGACGATGCGTTCGAAGGTTTCCCAGTCGAGATCGCGATAGGGCTGGGCGCGGCGGATTTCCTCATGCAGGGCGGCGAGCTGGAACCCCTCCCCGCAGGCGCGGCCCATGACATGCTGGGCGAGAATGTCGAGCGCGCCGGAGCGCGGGCCGTCGCCATCAATCTCGCCCGCTTCCACGGCGGCCTCGGCGGCGCGGCATTCGAGGACTTCAAACCGGTTTGTAGGCACAAGGAGGGCTTTGGAGGCTTCATCCATACGGTGGTTGGAGCGGCCGATGCGCTGGATGAGGCGGGCGGCGCCTTTGGGGGCGCCCATCTGGATGACGAGATCGACCTCGCCCCAGTCGATGCCGAGATCGAGGGTGGAGGTGCAGACGACGGCTTTGAGCTGGCCCGCGGCCATGGCGGCTTCGACACGCTCGCGCTGCTCGCGGGCGAGCGAGCCGTGATGGAGGGCGATGGGGAGGCCATCTTCATTCGCCGCCCACAGCTCCTGGAAGAGAAGCTCGGCCTGGCTGCGCGTGTTGACGAAGACGAGCGTCATCGTCGCGTCGCGGATGGCTTCGTAGACCTCGCCAACCGCGAACCGGCCCGAATGGCCCGACCACGGAATATGCTCGCGCGAGACGAGGATGGAGATGTCGGGGGCGATGGTGGAGGGGGTGGATATGATGCGGACGGGGGTTTTTTTATTGTTCGTGGCGGGGCGGCGGACGTTCAGCCAGTCTGCGAGCTGGGCGGGGTCGCGGACGGTGGCGGAGAGGCCGAGGAAGCGGCAGGCGGGAGACCATTCGGCGAGCGTGGCGAGGCCGAGGGCGAGCAGGTCTCCGCGCTTGGACGGGGCGATGGCGTGGATCTCGTCAATGATGACGCAGCGCAGGTCCGCAAAGAAGCTGGCGGCGTGATCGGAGGCGATCAGCAGGGCGAGCTGTTCAGGCGTGGTGAGCAGGATGTCGGGCGGGTTTTTACGCTGGCGCTGGCGGACATGGGTGGCGGTGTCGCCGGTGCGCGTTTCGATGCGGAGGGGGAGGCCCATCTCGGTGACCGGCGTCATCACATTGCGCTGCACGTCTGCGGCGAGGGCCTTGAGCGGCGAGATATAGAGCGTGTGGAGGGAAGGGCGTTTGTTCAGATTGCTCGCCGCTGCTCCCTCGCCTGCGGCGAGGGGCGGCTGCGCCTGCGCCTTGCTTGGGAGGGGGGCAGATTGGGAACCGGCACTGCTGGGCCTTCCCCCTCCGCCCCTCTGGGGCACCTCCCCCGCAGGCGGGGGAGGAAAAGAAGTTTCGCTGAGTTCGATCAGGCTGCCGAGGAAGCCGGCCATGGTCTTGCCCCCGCCGGTGGGCGCGATGAGGAGCGCGCTTTCGCCGGCAAGCGAGGCCTGCGCGAGGGCGAGCTGGTGGGGCCGGGGCGACCAGCCGCGCGCGGCAAACCACGCCTCGAAGGCGGGCGGCAGGCGGAACTGGGGAGGAGCGCTATCGGCCATGGCGAAGATTAAACTAGGGCAAGGCGTGAATTCTGGCTCTTCCAATTTTCGCAAAGACAGAAGAATTTGCAGACGCTGTTCAACCCTAAGGAACCGATCATGCGCCCTGCCCTGTTGCTTGCCGGACTTGCGGCGCTCTGCCTGCCGGCCTCTGCCGATACGCTGCTGGAGAAAGCGCGCCAGATGTCCAAGGACGGCCCGGCCTACCGGTTTGACCTGGCGGTGGAGGATGGCAGCCAGAACTTCGTGCTGAAGGTGGACCAGGCGCGGCCGGAGAATAGCCGTGTGGTGTCGATGACGCCGGATGCTTCGGCGCTGGACAAGGAGGCCGCCAAGCGGGCCGAGAAGCTGAAGGCCGAAACCAAGGGTGACATCTGGTGCAGCAATCTGATGGAAAACATTCCGGCGACGGCAAAGCGCGCCTCGGAAACGGCGAAGACGGCGACCTACAGCTTCAAGCCCCTGCCCGGCGAGGACGACGACATGAAAGACGTGGTCAAGCACCTGACCGGCACGGCGACTTTCGACAAGGCGACCGGCTATATGCTGACCTATGAACTTTCCGCGCCCAAGGCATTCAAGCCGGTGGCGGTGGCGAAGGTGAACACTTTCAACATGAAGGTGACCTGCAAGGCGGCCCCCGACGGGCGCACGCATATCGACACCTTTGCGCTGGACCTGGCGGGCTCGGCCATGATGCAGCCTTTCAGCCAGTCCGAACGGCGGCGGATTTCCAATCTGGTGGAAGTGACGCCGTCTGGTTTTGGCGCGCCCTGAGCGGAAAAGGCGAGATTGATCTTGCCTCCACCCCGCATTGCCGCCAGATCCGTAAGCGGTGACACAACGGGGTGAACGACATGGCCTGGTATTCTGCTTTCGGGGGCGCGGCTGCGGCGCTGGTTCTGGTAACGGGCGTGAGCGCCTGCGGACAAGGCACGCCGCCGGGGGCCGGCATTACGGAAACGGGGACGGACGCCGAAACCCTGTTCGCGCAGGCACTGGCGCGCCCGGCGCCGGGGGCCGTGGCGGATTTCGATGTCCAGCAGCTGACCGGTTTCCTGAGCGAGATGGGCGAGCTGACCTATGCCTCGGCAGGACCGGACGCGGCAACGGGCGCCTACAAGCTGGAGACTGTCAGCTTCGTTCCGGCAGCCGACGCGGCAGACGGCATCACACTGACGGCGGACGAAGTGCTGCTCTGGAATTTCGATCTTGAAACGCTGGAAGCGCGCCTTGAGGGGCGGGCCATGGACCAGACGCTGCGCGTGTTTGACCGGATCGAATTTGGCGGGCTGGCATTCTCCGTGGAGGATACCAGCGCCGCGATCAAGGCACTGCCGAATGCGGCCGGAGACCTGGGGCCGGGCGAGATGACCGAACAGAGCGTGAAGCTGACCACAGGCCGGCTGGTGCTGAACGGGCTGACGCTGCACCCCTGGCTCTACAGCCCGGCAGAAGGCGCCAGTGAAGACCAGAAGGCCATCGGCACCCTCTCGGCGATCATGCGCAGCTTCTCGCTCGGCGACCTCTTGCTGGTCGATGCCAAAATTGATCAGGTTACGAACAGTGACGTGATCGGCTCGACGATGACGAGCGGGTATGAGCGCCAGCTGTACCAGGGGTATGACCGGGGCAATATCGGCGCGATGATCCAGACCGGCGCAGTGTTCGACATGACGATGGAGAGCCCGGACCCGGAATTGGGCGCGAAGTTTCCCGGCATGCGGATGAGCGGCAAGAGCGCTTATACCAGCTGGACGGGACTGAAGCTGGCGCCGCTGCTGGAATGGGGCGAGCGGGGCGAGATGCCGCCGATTACGGAGCTGGAAGGCTGGAGCCTTGGCCGCTACACGCTGAAGGACCTGACATTCGACCTGGACGGAAAACCCTTCCTTGCACTGAGCAAGGCGGATTTTTCGGCGGACCAGTTCAGCTGGTTCTTCCCGGAAAAGATCGACATGTCCTATGAAGGTTTCCAGCTCGACCTAGCCTCGATCCTGTCTGTCGCGGACAAGCTGGTGGCCCTGTCGGACGAGCCGATTGATGGGCCGACGCCGGCTGAAATGATCGGCGTTCTGGAACGGGCGGGCCTTGCCCGGATTTCCTCCGACGGCGTGTTCAGCTTCGGCTGGAACCGCGAGACCGGACACATGCTGGCCAATGGCAACGCCCAGACGCCGGGCCTGTTCAATGAGGACTGGAAGGTCGAGATGGACCTGCCCTCTTTCGCCGAGCTGGTGCCGACCTTTGGCGAAGACGGGCGCACGCTGGATGAGGCCGCGCTGGACGCGGTGATGGAAAAGGAATTTGCCCTGATCGGCGCCCATTGGAGCCTGACGGACGCCGGCGGCCTGAACACGATTTCCAACCTCGTGATCGAAGGCGCCAAGATCGGCGCCGCAAGCGAGCCGATGCTGGCAGGCTTTGCCGACGGCACGCCGGAATCGGTGCGCGCGTTTGCAGCCGGAGCCCTGACGGTGGGCAGCGGCGAACTTGCCAAGGAGCTGCCCGAAGCGCGCGACTGGATGATGCGCATGGTGGACTTCATCAACCAAGGCGGCACGATTGCCGTGACCGTTGCGCCCAGCCAGCCGGTGTCGGCGGCAAGCATCGAGGCGCTGGACAATGGCGGCATGACGGCAACCGACCCGTCGGAGGTGTTCAAGCTGATCGGCCTGACAGTGACGCACACGCCCCCGCCTGCCCAACCCTGACGGCAGATGCGAAGGAAGCCGCACGATGGCGGCTTCCTTGCTCTGGTCTCTGGTTTCTGTTTCCGGACTTACCAGTTACCGCGCAGGCCCGGACGTTCGCGGGGCGGGTTCCTGGCGTTTTCCTCTTCAGCAGCCCGGGTGAGCGCTTCGGAGGTGAGCGCGCGATCCTGATCGGCGGCCTGGAGGGCGCGCGTCACGTCCAGCGTGAAACGGTTCACGTCAAACCGGGCGCCGCCAATCACATCGAAGCCCTGACGGACGACGACCGTGTTCAGTGCCGGGAGGATGACGATATACTGGCCGCGATTGCCGGCGGCGTAGAAGGTGCCTTCGGGAACGCCCGGATTATCATTCATCAGCCAGAACTGCGCGCCATAGCCGGCGCCATCGGCGGGCTGGGCCGGCGCAGGCGTGGAGACGAACTGCACCCAGCCCTCAGGCAGCAGACGCTCGCCCGCCCACATGCCATCCTGCAGGTAGAGCTGGCCGATGCGGGCAAGATCGCGGCCCGTGGACCAGACCTGGCTGGAGGAGAGGAAGTCTCCGTTCCAGTCGATCTCCAGCGTCGTATGGACGGCGCCGATCTTGTGGAGCACCGATTCATACGGGAAGCGATGGTAGAGGGCGTCATCCTTCATCGCCTCGCGCAGGGCGCGCATGGCGACGAGCGTGTCGTTATTGGCGTATTTGAAGCGCGAGCCGGGCTCGACTTCCAGCAGGTTTCCGGCGGCCTGATCGACGACGCGCCCACCGCCGAAATAGATACGGTCCGTGCGCGAACCACTTTCGCCACTATCGAGGCCGCTGGCCATGTGCAGCAGGTCGCGGATGGTGATCTCGCGGCGGGGATCGGCCCCCTTGTTCCAGGCGGCGATGACGGCGGGATAATCAATATCGATCAGCCCCTGACGGCGGGCAGCGCCGACAAGGGTGGCGCTGATCGACTTGGCGACCGACCAGGTACGCTGGGGCGTTTCATGCTCGACGCCGCGGGCATAGCGCTCGGCCACAACCTGGCCATCGCGCACGATGACGACGGAGCTGGTGCGCGTGCCGACGCCATAGGTGGTTTCGTCGAAGGCGGCGGTTACCGGCATTTCGAGGCGCTGGGCCTCTTCCAGGCGTAGCTCGACCTTGACGTTGGAGCCGATGGCGCTGCCCCGGTCGGGCGTGGTGTATTCCGGCCAGGAGGCGTAGCGCGGCAGGAAGTCGACCGCCTTTTCGGTGGCGCCGATGGGAAGCTGGGTGCAGCCATAGCCGGGGCGGTAGGCGGCCATGCGGGGCGGCATGCCAACGGCATAGTCCACCGAGACCAGCTTGCGGGCCTGATCGACCTTGGCCGCGGGAAGCTGGTCATAATCGCGGACATAATCGGGATAGATGCCGGCAAGCTCGTTCCGGTCGAGTTCCTGCAGGGTTTGCCCCGCAACGAACAGGCCCGAACAGGTGAACGTGGCCTTCCAGCCGGCGGCCAGCGCGCGCTGCATCGCTTCAGTGGTTCCACCTTCCTGGGCAAGCGCCGGAAAACTAAGGGGAATCGACAGGGACAGCGCCGCAAGGGCTGCGCGGAATTTGGGCATGGGTCAGGTCTCCTCGACTGGGGGCGAGTTTAGGCAGGTAGGCCCTTGGGGCAAGCCTGATGCGGCAGTTTGAAGGGCCAAAACACGGCCTGTTGACCCGCCCCCGGCCAGCAGCCTTTATGGCGCAAAGCGATGCCTTCAGAAGGGGACCATCGGAAATGCGACGCACCAGCCTGGGGGCCCTTGCGGGCCTTGCGATTTTTCTTGCCGCCTGTGACCAGATCCTGCTGCCGGGCCTGAACCCGGCGGCGCCGGAAACCAAGGCCGAGGATGACACATTCGGCGGCTATACCGAGGCCGACCTGACGCCGACTCCCGAAGAGATTGCCGCTGAGCAGGCGGAGGCTGAACAGGCCGCAGAGGCTGAAGCGGCAGCGGCGGAAGACGTGGCGGTGGAGGAGACCCCGGCTGAGGGCGTGACCGCCGAGGACGGCGACGGCGCCGCCCCTGCCCCTGGCCCTGACACTGCTCCTGCCCCTGACGAGGACGCCCAGCTGATGCCGGCAGCCCTGCGCGCCGCCACGCTGGGGCCGATCAATGCGGGCATCTGCAGCCTGCCCGATGGGGCCGCGCCAACGCCGACCGTGGCCAGGGCCGCCGGGGCGACCGGGCTGGAAGAACCGGTGGCCGGCGTGGAAGCCGTCAATGCGCTGGCCGCAACGCTCGGGTCTTTTCCGGGCATCGTGAAGCTGGAGCCGCGCCGGGCCGAGCCGACCGGCGCGATCGCCAGCGGGCATTGCGGCGCCGTGCGGATTGCGCGCAACTGGTTTGTGACGGCGGCCCATTGCATCGATGAACCGTTTGACGAGCTGCGCGTGATTGGCGAGGCGGCCAACCTGCGCAGCCCGGAGGCCAAGCGCGTTTCGGCAGACTACGCCATCTGCCATGCAGGCTATCAGGGCACGAACAATGGCTACGCCAATGACATTGCGCTGGTGAGGATGAATGAGGCGCAGATTGCCGCGCTGGGCAATGTGCCGGTGGCGCGCTTCGGGGCGACGGCAAAACCGCTGGCCCCGGCGAACTATCCGGCAGGAGAAATGGCGGGCTGGGGCCTGACGCGGTTTGACGGGCAGCTTTCCAATGAATTGCTGACCACGCGCCTGAAGATCACCCATGCCGGCCCCGCCACCATCACCGTGGCAAGCGAGAATGGCGCCGGCCCCTGCATCGGCGACAGCGGCGGCCCGCTCTATGTGACCGAAGAAGATGGCAGCAAGACGGTGGTGGGCATTCTCTCCGTTGTCGAACAAAACCGCACGACCGGGCATTTCTGCGAGGGCGACTATAGCGGGCGCTATACCAACCTGCAGGGCTATGCGGGCTGGATCTCTGCTGTAATGGCGCTGTGCGAGACCGATGGGGCCGCCTGCCGCTGACCTGCTGGACGCCGGGGGGCAGCGGCCTATATCTGGGCAGGCAAGCAACAAGAGCCAGACCCGATGCAAAGCCGTACCCTTCCCCTGCTCCTCCTGATTGTGGGCATCCTGCAACCCCTTGCAGGGGCGCTGGCGCCGGCCTTCGGGATTGGGACGCCGATTGGCGCGGCGACGGCAAATTCCGGCGCGCCGGAGCAGCCGATGCCGCTGTTCTTCTCGATCTGGAGCGTGATCTTCCTGGCCTATGCCGGCTTCGGGCTGATGGGCCTGCTGAAGCCGGAGCGTTGGCCCGAAGCGCTGGGCCTGCCGCTGCTGCTGGCGGGGCTTGGCAATATCGTCTGGATGCTGAGCGCGCAGCTGATCGTCTACCAGCCGCTGGACTTCCTGCTGCTGGCACCGATCTTCGCCTGCGCCTGGTGGGCTGCGCGGCGCGCAGAGGGACTGCGCGGGCAGGACAGCTCGCCTGCCTTCAAGGTGGGCGACGCGGCCAGCGGACTGCTGGCGGGCTGGATACCGGTGGCGACGGCGATTTCCATTCCGCTGACCATCCGCAGCTTCAGCGGCCTTGCCCCGACTGACTTTCCCTGGCCGATGTTCTGGTCGGCCATCCTGAGCGCGGGCGTATTCGCCTGGGTGTTTGCCAGCCGCATCAGCCGGACGCTCTGGTATTTCGTGGCGACCGGATGGGGCATCCTTGGCGTTGCCTTCCATAACTGGACCGAGACGGGCATGCACCTGATCGGCCATGTGACGGCAGCCTGCCTGGTGATCCTGTTGATCCTGAGGCTGACGCGCGGCGCAAACCCGGCTAAACCGGCGGGATGAGCATACCGACCGAGACCCAGCGCATCATCGCGCTCCTGAACATCGACACCAGCACCTGGCCCGCCTGGCTTGCATTCTCCTGGCCGCACATCGTGAAATGGGGGCTGGTGCTCCTGTCGATCGTGCTGATCTGGCTGCTGGCGACGGCGGTGAAGTATCTGGTGCGCTTCACCGGCAAGCGCATGTCGCCCAAAGACAAGGACTTTGACGGATCGGCCTGGGACCTGACGGCCTCGGTCTCGCGCGTCTTTGCGCTGATCCTGCTCTCGCCGCTGCCGCTGGGCCTTGCGGGCTATGATTGGCAAAGACTGGTGGAGACGCGCGGGCCGGGCGCGCTGGCCGCCGTGGCGATCCTGTTCTTTGCCCTGATGGGCGCGAACATGATCTCCAAATCCCTGCGGAGGTTCGGGGAGAAAGCACATGCCCATGCCGGGGCCGACGATACGCTGATCGCCTTCTCCGCCTCGCTGATCAAATATGTGATCTTTGCCATCGCCATCGTGACGGCGCTGATCCAGCTCGGCTTTCCGGCGGCCTCGCTTGCAGCCGTGCTGGGCGCGGCGGGCCTGGCCATCGGCCTTGCCCTGCAGGACACGTTGAAATCGGTCGCCGCCGGCGTGATGCTGGCGGTGTTCCGCCCGTTCCGGATCGGAGACTTTGTGACGCTCGCCGACCTGGAAGGCGAAGTGACCAACATCACGCCCTTCACCACCTCGCTGAAGCAGACCGACAACAAGATCGTCTCGGTGACCAATGACAAGGTGTGGGGATCTCCGCTGATCAATCACACCATGCAACCTTACCGGCGCATCGACCTGCTGTTTGGCGTCTCCTATGAAGACGACCTCGACAAGGTGCTGCGCGTGATGGAGGAGACGGCGCAACAGCATCCGAGCATCATCAGCTATATGCCGATCTGGGCGGGTGTTCAGTCGCTGGATGACTGGAGCGTGAGTGTGCGCCTGCGCGTCTGGGTGCCGACAGGCGAATTCTTCCAGACAAACGCCGACCTGCGCAAAGGCGTGAAACAGGCCTTCGACCGGGAAGGCATCACCATCCCCTATCCGATCCAGGTGGAATACCAGCACCAGGCCGACGACGAGCCGCCCAAGAAGTCCGGTCCCCTGTTCAAAGATGACGGCCCCCATTACGACCCACCCGAAACGCAATCCTGATCCACCCGCCAAGTTCCCAACGCAAGAGAAGGACCCTTGCCCGCAATACATGCCGCATACAGATGACACGCGGCAGGCACACAGAAAGGAAAAGACATGGACGATCCGATGAACCCGCAAACACTCTGGGAATCGCTCTCCCCTTACCTCCTGCCCTTCGGCATTCGGGTAATCGGCGCGATTATCCTGGTGATCGTTGGCCTGAGAGTGGCCAGCTGGCTGGGCAATCTCGTCCGGCGGCAATCGGAGAAGAACGCGCGGATCGACGCGACGCTGGCCAACTTCTTTGCCTCCCTCGTGCGCTGGGCGATCATTGCCGCCGTGGCCATTGCAACGCTGCAGGTGTTCGGCGTGCAGGCGACAAGCTTTGTGGCCATCCTCGGCGCGCTGACCCTGGCCATTGGCCTGTCGATGCAGGGCGCAATGGGCAATATTGCGTCGGGCGTGATGATCATGGTGTTTCGCCCCTACAAGCTGGACGACTATATCGAGGCAGCCGGTGTGGCCGGCACGGTGAAAGACATTTCCCTTTTCCAGACGATCCTGGCGACACCCGACAATATCAAGGTGATGGTGCCCAACAGCCAGGCTATCGACGGCGTGATCATGAACTATTCCGGCTTTGACCGGCGCCGCGTCGATGTCACCTTCGGCATCGATTATGACGATGACATGGACAAGGCTATTGGCATCGTGCGCCGCATTATCGAAGCCGATGAGCGCGTACTGAAGGACCCAGAGCCGTTCGTTCGCGTCGTGAACCTTGGCGACAGCTCGGTCGACATTGCCTCGCGCAGCTGGGTGATCGCCACCGATTACTGGGCGGTGAAGTTCGACATTCTCCAGAAGGTGAAGGCCGCGTTCGACCGGGAAGGCATTTCCATTCCCTATCCGCACACAACGCTGGTGACCAAGGCGCCAGCCGCGAACTAGCCTGTTCCTGCGATCGCCATGACTGAGCCCACGCCCACCGCACCAGATGCCGCGCCCAATGCGCCGCCGCCGGAAACCCCGGCGGCGGAAGCACCGGCCACCGTCAACAAGCCACCGCCCGAGCGGCGCCCGCTGCTGGCGCGGCTGTTCGGCATCAGCCCCTGGGGCGGGATCAAGCTATTGGGGCTTTGCATCCTTGTTGGCTTCTTCGTGATGGCAGCGAATTTCGATCCGGCCCATCCCGACTTCAATGCCGGACGGGCGCTGGGCGCGATCCTGAAACAGACCGTCAGCGCGCTCGGCTGGGCCTTGAAGAATTTCTGGCAGCCGGCGCTGGCGGGCGCGCTGGTTGTGCTGCCAGCCTGGGTGATCTGGCGCGTGGTGAGCCTTCCCTTCCGGAAGTAGCGGCGCGCGCGCGGCCTGCCCTTACGTCGCCGCTGGCCGCGCAGCAGGCCCGGCCTATAGTATCCTCCACGAGACAGGGAGGAGACACCGAATGGATATTTCAAAGCTGATGTTCCGCGATGGCCTGATGAAGGACGAGCGGATCCTGGTGACCGGCGGCGGCAGCGGCCTTGGCAAGGAAATGGCCGAGGGCTTTCTGAAACTTGGCGCGGAAGTGCATATCTGCGGGCGGCGCGGCGGCGTACTGGAAGAGACGGCAAATGAGCTGATGGCAAAGCATGGCGGCAAGGTGGTTCCCCATGCCTGCGACATCCGCGTGGCCGAAGCGATCACGGAAATGAACGACAATATCTGGTCCAAGCACGGCGCGCTGACCGGCCTGATCAACAATGCGGCGGGCAATTTCATTTCGCGCACGGAGGATCTTTCGATCCGCGGCTTTGATGCGATTTCCAACATCGTGTTCCGCGGCACCTTCTACATGACGCATGACATCGGCAAGCGCTGGATCGCCGAGAAGCGGCGCGGCAGCGTCTGCTCGATCCTGACGACCTGGGTGTGGAATGGCGGGCCATTCGTTGTGCCTTCGGCCATGTCCAAGGCGGGCGTGAATGTGATGACACAATCGCTCGCCGTGGAATGGGGCCGCTATGGCCTGCGCTTCAACGCAATTGCGCCGGGGCCTTTCCCGACAGAGGGCATGTCCAAACGCCTTTCACCGGACGCCGAGGGCGCCAAGCGGATGGATAGCGGCGCCTCCAACCCGATGGGCCGCGTGGGCGAGATGCATGAGCTGGTCAATCTGGCCGCCTTCCTGATGGCGCCGGGCGCAGAATATGTGAACGGACAGACGATCGCCATCGACGGAGCCGCCTATAATGCGGCGGGCGGAAACTTCAGCATGCTGACCGCCTGGGGCGACGAGCAATGGGCCGCCGCGCGCGACGCCATTGAAGCGACCAATGCGAAAGACCGCGCCAAACGTACGGTTTAAGCCCGATATGGCAGGCAGGCCCACCTCCGAGAGACCGGGGTGGGCCTTGCCGCCTTACGGCACCAGCACCACTTTGCCGACGACCTCGCGGCTGCGCATCATGTCGAACGCGCGGCGCCAGTCAGCCAGAGGGACTTCGGCGTAGATGCAGGGCTTTACCTTGCCTTCTTCGGCCCATTTCCAGATGGCTTCCATATTCTCGCGGCCTTTTTCCGGGAACTGACGGCCATATTCGCCCGCCCGCACACCGACGACCGAGAAGCCCTTGATCAGCGGCATGTTCACGCTGACGCTGGGAATGCGGCCGGAGGTGAAGCCGATGATCAGCAGGCGGCCATCAAACGCGATGCAGCGCACGCTCTCATCGAACACATCGCCGCCGACAGGATCGTAGATCACATCCGCGCCGCGACCGCCGGTCAGCGCCTTGACCTCTTCGCGGAAGCCATTGTTGACGTTGATGACGTGATCGGCGCCGCGCGCCTTGACGGTTTCCAGCTTCTTGTCCGACGCCGAAGTGGCGATGACGGTGGCGCCCAGCAGCTTGCCCACTTCCACCGCCGCCATGCCGACGCCGCCGGAGGCGCCATGCACCAGCAGCGTTTCGCCCGGCTGGAGATTGCCGCGCCGGACCAGCGACACATAGGCCGTCAGGTACGCCGCGCCATAGGCAGAGGCTTCGGCGAAGCTGAGCGCGGCGGGCTTCTTGCGCAGGCCGGCAGCGGGCATGGCGATGTATTCGGAGAAGGCGCCGATGCGGCTGCCGCCCGCGACTTCATCGCCCACGGAGAACTGCGAGACGCCCTCGCCCACGGCATCGACGACACCGGCCAGCTCCATACCCAGCGTGAAGGGAAGCTCCGGCTTCAGCTGGTATTTTCCTTCCGTCATCAGAAGGTCTGGGAAGTTGAGGCTGGCGGCTTTCACCGCAACGCGAACCTCGCCCGGCTTTGGCTGGGGAAGCGGCAGATCCTGGAGGCCCGTGCCGGCAAATTCCGAGGCAAGCTCACTGACAACAAGCGACCTCATCAGCGGCGCGCCGCGAAACTGTCATGCACCATGCGGGCAATTTCGGCGCAGGCCGCGCGGCTGCCCGGCGACATGAAAGTGAAGGCCGTGAAGGCGTGGGCGAGATTGTCATAACGCTTGTGCTGCACCTTCACGCCGGCCGCTTTCAGCCGCTCGGCATACTCGTCTCCTTCATCCACCAGCGGGTCATGCCCCGCGGTGACGACAATGGTGGGCGGCAGGCCGTAGAGATCTGTTTCCTGGCCGGGGGACACATTCAGATGGGTATAGTCAAAGCCCTCGGGCAGATATTGCCGCATGAACCAGTCCATCGTGTCCTGGCTGAGCGAGAAGGTGTTGGCGAAGCTGGTTTTGGAAGGATAGTGCTTCGAAATGTCGATCGCCGGATAGATCAGCAGCTGCAGCGCCGGCATCGGGCCGCCTTCGCGTTTCATCCGCTGGCTGATGATGGCGGAGAAGTTTCCGCCCATGCTATCCCCGCCTACGGCCACCTTCCCGGCTGGCGCGCCGAATTTCTCGGCATTGGCAACGGCCCATTTATAGGCCGCGAAACAATCGTTCAGGCCCGCCGGATAGATGTGCTGGGGCGCCAGCCGGTAATCCACCGAGAGGATCGGCGCCTGGGCGCCCTGGGCCAGCATGCCACAAAAGGCGTGGCAGGTGTCCATGTCTCCGATCACGCCGCCGCCCATATGGAAGTAGACCATCAGAGGATGGCGCGGGTCCTGCGAGGCGGGCCGGTAAAGGCGCACGGGGATCTGGTTGGCATCCGGCCCCGGAATGGAGAATTCTTCAATGCCGACACCACCCGGAGGCTGGTCTGCCAGCAGGGCAAGCTGGGCTTTGACGGCTTCCTGAACCATCTCTGCCGGCAGGGTGGACATGGGCGGGGCATTGCGGCCGTTCCAGGCGATCAGCTGGAGCTGGGGCTCAAGCGTGCGGCCTTCGACCGTCAACGGCTCGCCGCCAGCCATCTTTACAATCATGCCGCCGGGCAGGCTGGCGATCGCCTTTGCGATCACGCGCTGAAGGCTCATGGAATTCCTCCCTTATCTTTCTCTCAAGGAGGAAAGTGACGCCATTTGCGCGCGGCGCCAAGGGGTTCCCCGGCGGCGGGATCAATCCGGGCGGCCGAGCGCCTTCAGGCCGGAGAGCAGCAGCGTGCAGGCAAAGCACGTGGCGCCTTCGACATCCACCGGGCGGCGCTTGAGCATATAGTCGCCCATCTCGCGGGCGATGCCGATGGCGGCGGCGGCGAGGTATTCAGTGTCAACCGCAGGAGTTGTGCCCTGACGGGAGAGGACGTGTTCGAGATCGGCGCGGATTTCCTGGGCGACGGCCTGCATTTCGGGCGTATCGACCCGGACGCCGATAAGGGCGATGTGGGGCGCGCCGCTGGCGATGGCGGCTTCGTTATCGCGGGCGATGAAGCCGAAATAGGCGCGGTAGGCGTGTTCCATATAGTCTTCAAGGCTCTGCGCGGTGGCGCGGACATCGGCGAGGCGATCGCGGAAACGATGGGTCGAATCCTCGGCGATGGCCTGGAAGACTTCTTCTTTCGACTTGAAATAATTGTAGAAAGTTCCCGCAGCGAGGTCCGTCTCGCGGATGATATCCCGCACGGTGGTGGCCTCATAGCCGATGCGCGCGAAGACCTGGCGGCCCGCCTGGAGGATAGCCCGGCGGTTTGCCGCCTTGGTGCTGGCGCGTTTACCGGTGGAGAGGGCGGGCGTCGTCGTATCAGCCATAAAGGGGCCTTCTGGTTACAGATTTCAGCGCACACTGCCCCGGGCGTCATCACCCGTCAACTTTCTCAATCCGAAGAGCAGCCATGCATCCGGCATTGCCCATTTCCCGTCCAACCATGCCTTTTTGAGGCATCTGCGTGTCAATCAGAGGACAACCAGTGACGATTTGGGACAAATCCGGGACATTCCGGCCCCTTTCAGCTGATCTCCTCGGGCGGGCGGCCCGGCCGGCTCTTGTAGAGGGGGATCGACCAGCCAAACTTCATCGCCCCGCCCCGGATGGCAAAGGCGACGATCGCGGCGGGCACGGCGGCGACCATGCCTTCGAGCCCGGCCATGTGCAGCCCGGTATAGGTGGCCGCCCCGGCGAGGGCCGCGGTGATGTAGATTTCCGGGCGCAGGAGGATGCAGGGCTCGCCGGACAGCTGGTCGCGCAGGATGCCGCCGAAGCTGGCGGTGATGACCCCCATGACCACGGCGATGACCGGCGAGCCGGTGACGGTGAGCGCCTTCCACGCGCCGAACACGCAATAGGCGCCGAGCCCGATGGCATCGAGCCAGAGGAGCAGCTTGTAGCGGGACTCAAACAGGTGGGCCGTGAAATAGACGAGCGCGGCGGTGACGAGGCAGATCATCAGATAGTCGTGATTGACGACCCAGAAGACCGGCACGCCAAGAATGAGATCGCGCACCGTGCCGCCCCCTACCCCGGTGAAGGCGGCAAAGAAGAGGAAGCCGATAATGTCGAGCTGCTTGCGCGAGGCGGCCAGCGCCCCGGTAGCGGCAAACACGGCAATGCCCGCATAATCGAGAATGAGGATGGGGTTCATGGCGCGCTCCCTGTGTTTAACGGAAAGGGATGGGCGAGAGCGCGGGGGGCGTCAATTGGGGTCGATACCTTCTGGTACAAGTGCTTCAATGTCCGTAGGCAACCTTTTTTCGAACTTAGGATTTTTGGAGAGCGATGGCATCACATTATTCATCAAATCGGAGGTTTCGTTCGCGAGTTTAATCGCCTCTAAAATATTGCTTCGCAGCAATACGCAAAGGTTTGACACCTCCCCAATCTTCCGCAGAAGGTCCGGTCGCGAAGTTGGAACTTCAGTGGTGATGTGCATGGTGTCCATATTTAGCTCGCCAATGAACGGATCCAGCTCCAGAGCCAAGTTGCTCCGAATCTTTGAATACTCGTGCAAAGCACTCACGTTTGTTTGCATTAGTTCAATGAGCTCGAGAGCTTTGTAGGCAACAACATTATTCGGATCTCCAAGTAAAAACTCGAACTCCTCGTCGGTAATTTCCCTCAAGTTGTCGTTGAACGAAATCATGGGCGTCACGAACTGCCAATAGTCGCGCATCGCAGCGTCTTCCGGGATTGAGGCGAACAACTGTCGCTTAATATTCACTGCGAGATTGGCCGCTTTGGAAACCTTGAACATGGAAGAAATAGCAAGGGATCGCAGGCGAGCCAAACGCCGCTTCTCTTCTGATCGCCTATTGAAATAATCTGCCGCCGCTGCGCCCAACAACGCCGCAAGCATAGTCAGAACAATTTGCACTCCCGTGCCGACTGATTCTATGCGCAGCGTTTGAAAAAACACCAGCACTCGCCCGCTATCGAACCAATCCATACATCCCCATGCTGCGCAGCACGCGTTTCTTCGAACACTGATCTTAAAAATGGCTCAAAATTGCTTCTATAGCAACTCGCTGAAATTCTTGCGCCCAAAAGATACGCACTCGGACGGGCTTTGCGCGTCGCGTGTGGTGGAGGGGTTAGTGTTGGGCTGCCAACTGGTTTGTGGCGGCTGGCCTTCTTTCGGGAAAGGGCGGTGCGATTTTTGTGACCTTCGAGGCCCCCTCCGCCCTTTGGGCACCTCCCCCGTGAACGGGGGAGGATTGGGTTGCGCTTTGCTGAGGGGAAGGTGCAAGACGGAGTGGGCGCTCGCGTGGGGTTTACCTTGTGAGATCCCCGCCTTCGCGGGGATGAGCGGGGTCAGACGGTGGCAAGCTCCACACCCTCCGCCAGCTGAGCATCGCGTTTCTTGCGGCGGCGGGTGGCCTGGAGGAGGCCGTAGGCGACGCGGAGAGTGAGGAGAAGCAGGACGCCCAGGAGGGGCTGGCCCAGCCCGAGGGTGAGCATCGTGCCGAGGATGATGGCGACGTGGAGGGTGATGATCCGGTCATACGGCATGAACATTTCGGCAAAGGGGTTTGCCTTCGCCGCCTCGCCCCGGCCGATATAGTCCAGCGCGAAATAGGCGGCGTTGACGGCGATGATGGCGGCTAAAAAGGCGGGCATCCACGGGCCGGAGGCAAGCGCCCATTCGATGAGGCCGGTGAAGCTCGTGCCGGGGTCGTTCGGGGCGGAAAGCGTGCGCAGGAAGAGGCCGTGGCCGTAGCAGAAGATGCCGTAATGAACGCAGAAGAACGGGCCGGTGAACAGGAAAAGCGCGAACATGCCGCGATTGTAAAAGCCCGTGGAGACCATGCGCAGCAGGGTGAAGGCGCCGATGACAAGATTTTCCAGCCAGTAGAGCGCGACGAGCGGCGCGGCGCCCCAGCCGAAAGCGAAGATGGCGAGGATGGGCAGGAGATCCACTGCGAGGCTGATGCGGGAGAGAGGGTCCTGATAGGCGCGGGCGATCAGCGAGAGCGTCTTGTTCATGGCTGATCCCTGCCTTCCTGCACGCGCCCTGCCCCCTGTCATGCGGGCATTTCTTCCGCCTGAAGACGATCGCGCCGCAGGCAGCGGCGGACCGAGAGGAAGACGCCGAAGACTACACGGATGAGAATGAGGAAGAATACCCCGATCAGGGGGTCGCCCGCGCCGAAGGCGAACATGGCGCCGAGGATGATGGCGACGTGCAGCGTGAAGATGCGGCCATAGGGGGCGGCCATTTCGGCCTCCAGCGACGTGCGGCGCGCCTCACCCCGGCCAATGAAATCGACCAGGAAGAAGACAAGGTTTGCCGCGACGATGGCGCCGAGGAAAAGCGGCATATGGGCACCTGTGCCCAGCGCCCAGGCGAGCAGCTTTTGCGGCGAGGGAAAGCCCATCTGCGGATCAACGAAGACCGACAGGAACACGCCATGCCCCCAGCAGAAGGCGCCATAATGCACACAGAAGAAGGCCGCCAGGAACAGCGACCCGGCGAGCATGGCGGCGCCTTTTTCCGCAACCTGCGCCACACCCGCGCCGGCCATGCGCAAAACCGTGAAGACGCCGATGACGAGATTTTCCAGCCAGTAGAGCGCGACCAGCGGCGTGGCGCCCCAGCCGAACTGGAGCACCGCCCAGATGGGCAGCAGATCGACGGCCAGATTGAGCCAGGCCAGTGGATCAGCATAGGCGCGCGCCAGAAGCGCGGGTGAAAATGCCTGTTTCATGATTGTCCCCTGCTCCCCCAAGCTCAGACGATTTGAACATGCGCCAGACGAATGGCCAGACTAATAGCCAGACTAATAGCCAGACTAATAGCCAGACTAATAACCGGGCGACGCGACAGGTGCATAAGCCGGAAAGCTGAACGGATCGTGCGCGACGAGGCCGAAGGAGCCCTTCGGATTGTCGATATTCCCGGTAAGGATTTCATAGTGCAGGTGAGGCCCCTGCGCATTGCCGCTGGCGCCCATCTGGCCGACGGGATGGCCGAAGCCGAGGGCAACGCCCGGCGCTATGCCGGGGGCGAGATAATCCATATGGGCGTAGCGCGTGTAGACGCCCTGGCCATGATCGATCACCACCGTCAGCCCGTAGCCGGAGGATGTGCGCGCCTCGACCACGCGGCCGGGAGCACCGGAATAGATGAGGCCGGGCGGGCGGTTGGTCAGGTCTATGCCATTATGCACGCGCCCATTGCGCAGGCCGAAACCGGAGGCAAGGCAGACATCATTGACGGGCGCGGTGGCCAGCACCACGCCGAAGGCAACGATGATGGGCTTGAAGTCGATGATCCAGCGCTCGGTATCCAGCGGCGGGGCATTGGAGACGCGCATGCCGGGACATGTGCGCAGATAGGCGTTGGGCTGGAACGGGCCCTGGGGCGGATTGCGCGCGTCGCCCGGCGGACCATAGTCCACCGGGGGCATACGCAGGATGGTTTGAGAGGGACGATACGGGCCCGGCGACGAGGCGCAGGCAGGCAGGAGAAGCGCCAGCAAAGCCAGCGTTATCGTCCCTGCCCTCATGCGCCGACCTTTGTCCGTTTCGCCCCGCGCTCGATCTCCTTCAGGAGGTCGCGCACATAGGTGTTGAAGTCCACCTGCATCCGGTGGCGCGGGCTGTCGTAGAAATGACCCAGATACATCTGTTCATCCTCGGCGGTGATGCGCGCCATGTCCGCATTCGAGGGGAAAGCGTAGCGCCCTTCGAGCGCGGCGGCTACCAGCTTTGACTGTTGTTCTGCAAAGTTAACCAGCGTCGGCAGGGGCTGGGCCAGGCCCAGGAAGAACAGCGTTTCGCGGCCGGGCTGCACCATGCGCTTGTAGAGCGGGAAAGCATTTTCCTTCGGCGTCAGTTCGTCCTGCTTGAAGAAGGGGAAGGTCACATTGTAGCCGGTGGCCCAGACGATGGCGTCGACCTTCTCACGCGTGCCATCGGTGAAGACGACCGTGTCGCCCTCGAAACGCTCGAGGCCGGGCTTGGGGAGGATATCGCCGCAACCGACGCGGGTGAGGAATTCTCCGGAGACAGAGGGGTGGGCTTCGAGCGGCTCGTGATCGGGCTTGGGCAGGCCGTAATCTTCCATCTCGCCGATCGCCTTGCGGATGCTTTTCTTGGCGAGCGAGCGGCCCAGTTTGGCAGGCATCCAGGCGGGCAGAACGGCTTTATCGGCGGGGCGGCCATGCATGTATTTCGGCATCACCCAGACGCCGCGGCGCATGGAGATGAACAGCTTGTCTGCGATGGGACGCTGGGACAGCTCGGAGGAGATATCCATCGCCGAATTGCCCGCACCGACGATCATCACGCGCTTGCCGCGGAAATCATAGGGCTCGAACGGGTCGCGGTAATGGTGGGAGTGGACCTGGTAGCCGGTGAATTCGCCCGGATAGGTGGGCGTGCGCGCATCCCAATGGTGGCCATTGGCAACGACAACGGCGTCATAGTCGCGGGTTTCGCCGGTCGAGAGGGTGACGCGGTAACGGCCACCGGGCAGATCAGCGACATCCTCGACCGAGGTGTTGAAGGTGATCGTCTCGCGCAGGCCGAAATGGTCCACATAGTCGTGGAAATATTGCAGGAGCTGGGCGTGGTGAGGGAAATCGGGCCAGTCTTTCGGGACCGGGTAATCCTCGAAGGCGAGGCGCCATTTGGACGTGTCGATGTGCAGGGACTGGTAGCAGGAGGACACCCCGTTGGGGTTGTTATAGTACCAGTTGCCGCCGATATTGTCCGACTTTTCAAAGCAGTCGTAGGGCAGGCCCTTGTCTTTCAGGCGCTTGGCCATAGTAAAGCCGGAGCAACCGGCGCCGATGATGCATGTCCTGGGCTTTGCCGCTGCGTCAAAAGCCATGGGCGTCTCCTCTTCTCTTCCCCGAGTCCGTTACGTTAGCCGTTTCTTTGGAACTGCGGCGATGTTATCCGGCAGGAAAAGGGCGTCAAATCCGGACGCGAGGTAAGCTTTCTGATGACAGACGACAAAAACAATCCCGATCGCATTGCCGCCGTGATGCGTGAACATGTCGGGCTAATGAACTCGGTGGTGCCGTGGGGCAACGAGATCGGCTTTGAAGTGACGCAGGTGGAGCGCGGCCATGTGTGGGGGCGCCAGCCCTGGAGCGAGAAGCTGGTGGGCGACCCAGACACCGGCGTCATCCATGGCGGGGTGATCACCACCTTCCTGGACAACCTCTCCGGCATGGCCTGCACAGCCGCGATGACACGCCTGCGCTTTGTGGCGACCATTGACCTTCGGATCGACTATATGCGCCCGGCGGAAAAGGGCCTCGACATTATCGGCGAGGCAGAATGCTACCGCGTGACCAAGAGCGTGTGTTTCACCCGCGCCTGGGCCTATCACGGCACGCGCGACAAGCTGATTGCGACATCGGCGGGAACATTTGCCATCAACAAGCCGCGCTTCGACGGCGGGAAGAAAGACGCATGAACCCGAACCTGACCAATCCGCGCGCGGATGAAGTGGACGCCATCCTGAAGCGCGTTCCGTTTGCCCAGACGCTGGGCATGCGCTGCGAGATCATGGGCGACGAGATGACGGCTATCCTGCCCTTCCAGGAGAAGCTGATCGGAAATGTGAACATCCGTGCGCTGCATGGCGGAGCGATTGCCTCCTTTCTGGAGCTGACGGCGATGCTGCAGGTGTTCCTGATTTCAGACATGCCGCGCCCGCCCCGGCCAATCAACATCACCATCGATTACCTGCGTCAGGGCCACGCGAAAGACCTCTATGCGCGTGCCTTCGTGATGAAGATGGGGCGCCGCATGGCGTCCGTGCGCGCCGAGGCGTGGCAGGAGAACCGGGCCGACCCGGTTTCGGCGATCGTGGCACACTTCATGGTGGCGCAGGATTAGGCCCTGCCCGCCCGCACTGCCGGAAAGCTGCGCTGGCGGCTTCACACGGGGGCGACGGATGGTATCTTCACACGCGACAGGCGACCATGCCTGCGGCTTCATGCACAACTGACCGGTGAACTCATGAAAAACGTCTTTGTTGCCCTCGCCCTTGGCCTGACTGCCTGCGCCAGCGCCGCCCCGGCGGCCCATGCGGACGAGCTGGACTGGATCAGCGGCTGCTGGCGCAACGAGGCACGCACCTACCGCGAAGTGTGGACGAAGCCGGAATATGGCTACCTGTTCGGCTACGCGCTGAACCTTGAAGGCGATGTGGCGACCTATTTCGAACAGACCCGCATCACGCTGGGCACCCCGGCAACATTCGACGCCTATCCGGCTGGGTTTGGCCCGTCAGAATTCACCGAGGAAAGCCGCGGCAAGGAATCGATCACCTTCGTGAACCCGGCGCACAACTTTCCCCAGCGCATCACCTATGCGCGGGACGGCCGCCGGATGAAGGCGACCATCTCGCTGATGAACGGGGACCGCGCGCAGGTTTTCGAATTCCGCCGCTGCTAAAGCAAAGTGCGATCTGATGGGATCAGATCGCTTGCTCCAGTTTTTCTGATTCATCGCAAATTCGTCCGCTCAACCGGTCTCCCACTTGAGCGGACTTTGCGTCAGGCGCTTCAGGCGCCACCTATTCCTTGCCTTCACGCGGCAGTGGCTCACCGCCGAAACGGGCCGCCCAATCCGGCGTCAGCGCGCCGGCAAGGTCAGCTGCCGGAACGGTGATCTCGTAGGAGCCTTCGGCATAGGGGCCGACTTCATACGGCGAGAAGAGGACGGTGATGCCGCCGAACTTTCCTTCTTCCGTAGACGGCTCAAGCACATAATTGGCGCCGGAAACAGAACCTGCCTGCGCGTCATCGCCCAGCATATCGGTCACTTCCGAAGCGAGCGCCTCGACGGTCCGCTCTTCATAGCTGCGCGTCTTTTTCATCTGCACCAGACCGGCTTTCAGCTTGCTGCCGAAAACCGCCATATCGGCGACCACATCGGCCACCGGGACAGGATCGGTCTTGCCATGCTGATAGATCATGCCGCGCAGGAAATAGTTGGGATGAGCGCCGCCAGTGTAAGTGTAGACATTCTGCTGGACGCTGATGATGTCAGCCTGAGCGGCGGTCGCATCGAAACGGTATTCCATCGAATACTGGCGGAACCAGCTTTCAGAGCCATCCTCTTTCGCCATTTCATCAGCCGACAGCTTATCGGCAAGGGCCTGTTCCTTAAGCGCGTCGAGCGATTCTTTGGCGACATCGAACAGCAGCTTGGCAAGCGCCGGATCGAAAGAGACGATGGCCGGATCGACGACGGTGCGGATTTCGTAGTTCTCGGTGATTTCCTCAAAAGCGGGGCTGCCTAGATCGGCAGGAAGCGGCGCGCCTTCTGCCGATGCCACGCCTGCTTCGCCGGACGCCTCACCCGCCGTCGCTTCGTCTGCTGGGGTCTCCGCATTCGGCGCGCAGGCGGCAAGCAGCAGCGCCGCCAACGAAGCGGTGAGGAAAAGGCGTTTCATGGGTCGTAATCCTTAAAGGCTGAGCAGTTCGGGGTCACCGCCCTGAGCGGTAATGTTCACTGTTACCACGCGTTCTGTGGCGAAACGATGGAGATAATGAGGTCCGCCCGCCTTGGGACCGGTGCCCGAAAGCCCTTCCCCGCCAAAGGGCTGAACGCCAACGACAGCGCCGATCATCGAGCGGTTCACATAGGTGTTGCCCACCTGACAGGCCGCCTTGACCGCATTGTGGAAACTTTCGAGACGGGAATGAATGCCGAGCGTGAGGCCATAGCCCTTGGCTTTGAGCGCGGCGGCAACCTCGGCCACATTATCCGGATCGTAGCGCAGGACATGCAGGACGGGGCCGAAGGTTTCCTCGCTGATCTGGTCGAGCGAGGACAGCTCCACCAGGGCCGGGCCGAAACCGAAGCCTTCCTTGCCAAGCGTTCCAGCATCGAGCTGGTGCAGGATTTTTGCCTCGCGGCCCATCCGCTCCAGATGCGCTTCGAGCGCCTTGCGGGCGTCGGCATCGATGACTGGGCCGGTATCGGTTTCCGGCAGGGCCGGATCGCCCAGGGCAAGCTCGTTCATCGCGCCGATAAGGCCTTCGATCAGATGGTCGGCCGTCGCGTTGGGCAAGAAGGCGAGACGCAGCGCCGAGCAGCGCTGGCCCGCCGAGCCGAAGGCCGAGATCATCATGTCGTCGATCACCTGTTCGCGCAGGGCGGTGGTGTCGACGAAGAGACCATTGAGGCCGCCGGTTTCAGCGATCAGCGGAATGATCGGGCCATCGCGGCCCGCCAGCGTGCGGTTGATGAGGCGGGCGGTGGACGTGCCGCCCGTGAAGCAGACGCCGGAGACGCGCAGGTCTCCCGTAAGCGCAGCGCCGACCGTTTCGCCCCTGCCCGGCAGGAGATGCAGCGCGTCCACCGGGAGGCCAGCCTTGTGGAACAGGCGCACGGCCTCGAAGGCAGTGAGCGTCGTCTGTTCCGCAGGCTTGGCGACAACCGTATTGCCAGCGGCAAGCGCAGCCGCGATCTGGCCGGTGAAGATAGCGAGCGGGAAGTTCCACGGGCTGATGCAACAGAACACGCCCCGTCCATGCAGGGAGAGATGGTTGGTTTCCCCCGTCGGCCCCGGAAGGCGCACCGGCGCAGCAAAGTCCTGCTCGGCCTGAGCCGCGTAATAGCGGCAGAAATCGACCGCCTCGCGCACTTCGGCAATGCCATCAGGCAGTGTCTTGCCCGCTTCGCGCGCCATCAGGGCGATCAGCTGGGCCGCGTTTGCTTCCATCGCATCGGCCATGGCGTGGAGATATTCGGCGCGCTTGGGGCCGCCGAGGCTGTCCCATTCGGGCTGGTAACGGGTGGCGGCGTCCAGCGCGCGATCGATGGCCGCACCACCGGCCTCTTTCGAGGCGCCGAGCGCGCGGCCTGTTTCTGCGGGCATACGGACGAGTTCACCGCCGCCGGCTTCCGCCTTGCCCGAAACGATGGGGCCAGCGGCGAAGGCCGGGCCTTCATCGAGCATCTTCAGAGCGGCCGCAAACTGGCCGCGCACACCGACCTGGCTGAGATCATGGCCCAGAGAGTTGCGGCGACCGGGGCCGTAAAGGCGCGGCGGCGTGGGGATGCGCGGATGGCGGCGCGGGCCGATTTCGACCTTGGCGATTGGGTCTGCCACCACCTGTTCGGCAGGCACATCGGGATCGAGGAAGGAGTGGACGAAGCTGGTATTCGCGCCGTTCTCCAGAAGGCGGCGGACGAGATAGGGCAGCAGGTCTTCATGCGCGCCAACGGGGGCGTAGACGCGCACGCGGCTGCCCGCTTCGGCGGCTTCGTAAAGCGGCTCGCCCATGCCGTGGAGGCGCTGGAACTCGAAGCTGGTGACGCCCGCTTCTGCGGCGAGCAGGTCGACGGCGGCGAGCGTGTGGGCGTTGTGCGTGGCAAACGCGGAATAGATCGCGGGCGAAGCGGCGAGCATTTCCCTGGCGCAGGCGAGGTAGTGAACGTCCGTACCCTGCTTTGTGGTGAAGACCGGGAAGTTCGGGAAACCTTCGACCTGGGCGTTCTTGATTTCGCTATCCCAATAGGCGCCCTTGACGAGGCGGACCATGAAACGGCGACCGGTTTCCTGCGCCAGTTCCGACAGGCGCATGATGACGGCGCGGGCGCGTTTCTGATAGGCCTGCACGGCGAGGCCGAGACCGGTCCAGTCTTTCAGCGAGGACTCGCGGGCGAGACGCTCGAAGATCTTCAGGCTGAGGACAAGGCGATGAGCCTCCTCCGCATCAAGACAGAGGCCGATATTGGCCTTGGCGGCAGCCTCACAGAGGGCGAGGACACGGGGATAAAGCTCCGCCATCACGCGCTCTTCCTTCACCGCGAGATAACGCGGGTGGAGCGCGGAAAGCTTGACCGAGACGCCGTTTGCCTTCTCCGGCGGGAGGGCTGCGTCTTTATCTGCAGCGACGGCGGCGATGGCCTCGTGGTAAGCCTTGTAATAGCGGTTTGCGTCTTCGGTGGTGCGGGCGCCCTCGCCCAGCATGTCGAAGCTGAAATGGGCAGCATCGCCGGACTTCACCATGCGGCGACCCCGCTTGAGGGCTTCGGTCACCGTCCGCCCAAGGACGAACTGTTCGCCCATGATCCGCATGGCCTGCATCATGGCGGCGCGGATGACCGGCTCGCCGCTCTGACGCACGAGGCCGGTGACGAAATTGCCAGCGCCCTTGCGGGCGGTATCGGGCGCGCCGATGACGCGGCCAGTGAGCATCAGGCCCCAGGTGGAGGCGTTGACCAGCCAGCTGTCGGACTGGCCTTTATGGGCGCCCCAGTCTCCGGAACGGATCTTCTCGGCGATGAGGTCGTCCTTGGTTTCAGCGTCGGGCACGCGCAGCAGCGCCTCGGCAAGGCACATGAGGGCGAGACCTTCGGAGTTGGTCAGGCCGAACTCCTCAAGGAAGCTTTCCATCATGCCTTTGCGGCGGCCACGCGAGCGGGCGATCATCACCAACTCCCTCCCCCGGCGCACCGCGCCCTCGCGAACCGGCGGGGTCAATACCCCTTCCTTGAGAAGCGTTTCGAGCAGCGCCTCCTCATCGGCGAACTTCAAAGCGTCGAGCGCATCCCAGTCGAGGGCTGCATTTTGGGTCGTGCTGGGCATGGGTCTGGTCCGTCTGGCAGGGCCGGGGCAATAATCTGCCTCTTATACCGCAGCAGACGCACAAGAATACCCCCACCTGGCGGATCTGCCAAAATGGTAGCCCGCCGCAGTGACCCCCTTTACGCCCCGCGCCAAGCCCGCCAAATTGCGCCAGCTAACGGCCCACGGGGGGCTGAAACCATGGAGCCGGCATGCGCATCATGCTCGTCACCGACGCGTGGGACCCGCAGGTCAACGGCGTTGTACGCACGATGAAGCGCGTGATCGCCGAGACAGAGGCTATGGGCCATGTCTGGGAGATCGTGCATCCGGGCGATGGTTTCATGACCATGCCGCTGCCAACCTATCCGGAAATCAAGCTGGCGCTGTTTGCCCAGAACAAGATCCGCGAGCGCTTCGATGCGTTCGAGCCGGACGCCGTGCATATCGCCACCGAAGGCACGCTGGGGATGGCGGGCCGGGCAGTCTGCCTGACCGAGAAACACCCCTTCTCCACCGCCTACCATACCCGCTTCCCGGAATATGTGTCGGCGCGCATCCCCGTGCCGGTGAGCTGGGGCTATTCCTTCGTGCGCTGGTTCCACAAATATTCGGGCAAGGTGATGGTGGCGACGCCGTCTCTGCTCGACGAGCTGCGCCAGCAGCGATTCATGAACCTTGTGGCCTGGAGCCGGGGCGTCGACACCGAGCTGTTCACGCCCACCAGGCGGATCGAGGAAGGCCAGCCAGGCGACCCGTTTGCCGGCCTGGCGCGCCCGATCTTTCTGAATGTCGGCCGGGTGGCCGTGGAGAAGAATATCGAAGCCTTCGCCGAGCTGGACCTGCCGGGCACGAAAGTGATCGTCGGCGATGGCCCGCAGCTGGAAGAGCTGAAGAAGAAGTACCCGAAGGTGGCCTTCCTGGGCGCGAAGTTCGGCGACGACCTGGCGGCCCATTATGCGAGCGCGGACGTGTTCGTGTTCCCGAGCATGACCGACACGTTCGGCCTTGTGGTGCTCGAAGCGATGGCAGCGGGCACGCCTGTGGCCGCGTTCGAGGCGACGGGGCCGCGGGATGTCATCCCCGGTTCGGGCGCCGGCACGATCACGCCGGTGGGCGGCGACCTGCGCCAGGGCGCGCTCGACTGTCTGACGCTCAGCCGGGAAACCTGCCGGGCCTATGCCGAGACCTATAGCTGGCGGGCGTGCGCTGAGGCGTTCATCGAGAACCTGCAGCCGCTGCCGGCACCGGAGCGCAAACGCTTCTGGCAGAAGATCCGCATCCGCCGCCGCCGTCCGCCTGCAGGGCCGGGCTTCTAGAGCAGGCCTTTCAGCCGATCAGTAAGTGTGAACCTTGGTTTCGAGCTGGCGGGCGATTTCCTGCTGCTTTACGAGGTCGTCCGCATGCAGCGGGATCAGCCCTTTCTCAAGCAGGTATCCATCTTCGCCCGCAGCACCTTCATCGACGGACGCGGTGACGAAATCAGCGAGGCCATCAACCAATGGCAGGTTCTGGTCCTTCACATAGAAGAACATGATCCGGGCAAGACCATAATGGCCATCGACGATATTGTCGAAGGTCGCGTCGACGCCGCCAAGCCGGGCGCCTTTCACGCGGTCTCCATTCTGCTCAAGGAAGGAGAAGCCGAGAATGCCGATCGCCTCAGGTGACTTCACGAGGGACTGGACGATCGCGGAATCGTTTTCGCCAAAGTCGATCCACACGCCATCGGTGCGCACCGTGTGGGCGCGTTCCTTGAAGGCGGTTTCATCGCTGGCTTTGAGGGCCTTGAGCTGGGGAATGGCTTCGGCGCCCTTCTCCATGCCAAGCTCGACAAAGGCGTCGCGCGTGCCGGAGGTGGGCGGGGGGCCGAGCACCATGATCGGCTCATCGGGAAGCGTGGGGGAGACCTCTTTCCAGTTCTTGTACGGATTGGGCATGAAGCCGCCCTTCCCGTCCGGGATCTCCTTGGCGAGGGAGAGGTAAAGCTGTTCCTTGGTGATGTCGAAATCCGGGCCGAGCTTTGAGTTGGCGATCACGATGCCGTCATAGCCAAGCTCGACTTCTGTGATCGCCGTCACGCCCGCCTTGGCACACAGCTCGCGCTCTGATTCTTTCATGGGGCGCGAGGCATTGGCAATCGACGGGCTGATCGGGCCAACGCCCTCGCAGAAAGCCTTGAAGCCGCCGCCTGTGCCCGTGGTTTCCACAATAGGGGTCGGGAAGCCGCTGACGGCGCCGAAGCGCTCTGCCACCGTGCGGGAGAATGGAGCGACCGTGGAGGAGCCGACAATCTTGATCTTCTGGTTCCGCGCGATGGCCGGAACAGGCTTCACCCCCGGCGCGCCCGTATCAAGCTGGGACAGGTCGCTCTGGCCGCAGGCAGCCGCAAGCAGCAACAGCGCAGCGCCAGACAAACGGGAGACGAACTGGAACATTCAGGAGACCTCCGGGGCATGGCCAAACCGCTTCGCGAGGACGAAGAGCGGTGGATCGCCATTTTACCTTGATTGCAAGCCCTATCTGGCGCGGGTCCGTTACCCTTTTGTGACACGCTTATGTAACAGGCAAAATTTCTTCTTGCATGCCCGGGCATTGTACACTATTTCGACCCGTGAAATTCGATGTGGCGGACATCTGGGCTAACCCGATAAGGGGGGCCCCCTGTACTAACGCCCAAAGCTGGTTCAAAGCCCTTTGGAGGTTAGGTGTCATGCACACTTACGCTACTCCCTATCATATTGCTCGTGAGCAAAAGCCCGAGCTGCCGACGTATTGCTTCCGCCCGGAGCGCGTGACAGCGGCTGCGCAATGGTTCGTGGAGAAATTCCCGGCCCAGCCCTTCTATGCCGTGAAGGTGAACCCTGCCCCGCACGTCCTCGACGCGCTGTGGGAAGGTGGCATCCGCAGCTTTGACGCCGCTTCCGAGAAGGAAATCGAGCTGATCCGCGGCCGCTTCCCGGAAGCCCGCATCGCTTTCCTGCACCCGGTAAAACCGCGCAAGGCCATCGAGCGCGCTTACAAGCTGCACGGCGTGCGCATCTTCGTCACCGATTCGATGGCCGAGCTGCAGAAGATCCTCGACGCGACCGACTTTGCGAAAGATCTCACGATCCTCGTTCGCATTGCCGTGTCGAACGAAGGCTCTGCCCTGCCGCTTTCGGGCAAATTCGGCGCTGGCGCGGCGGAAGCCGCTGAGATCCTCAGCGTGGCCCGCCGCTATGCTGACGAACTGGGCGTGTCGTTCCATGTGGGCAGCCAGGCGATGAAGCCTTCGGCCTGGGCACAGGCAATGGCAGACGCCAGCCGCGTCATCATCGATGCCGGCGTGACCGTGGACATCGTGGATGTCGGCGGCGGCTTCCCGGCGATCTATGCCGACAAGAACCCGCCGGCGATGGACGACTATGTTGCCATGGTGATGCGTTCTTTCGAGAACATGTTCGTTCTGGAAAACGCTGATCTCTGGTGCGAGCCGGGCCGCGCGCTGGTGGCCGAAGCGGAAAGCCTGCTGGTGCAGGTGGACCTCTCCAAGGGCGACGCGATCTACATCAATGAGGGCTCCTATGGCGCGCTCTATGACGCCGTGCATGAGAACTGGGTGTTCCCGATGCGCGCGATTTCAGGCGACGGGCGCAAGCTCGGCCGGATGGTAGAATATACCGTCTACGGACCGACCTGCGATTCGGCGGACATGCTGCCGAGCAAGGTTTGGCTTCCGGCCGGCCTGACCGAAGGCGACTACATCGAAATCGGCAATATCGGCGCCTATGGCCGCTCGATGGCGACTCGTTTCAACGGATTCGGCGAATCGGAACTGGCGATCGTCCAGGACAGCCCCTGGCCGTCGCTCTATGGCTCGACCGAAGGCGCAGAAGTCATCTCGATCGGATCGATGGCAACGAACTGAACGTCAGGGAAACCGTAGCGTCGCAGGACGCGGGCAATTCCCTCTTCCTTTTCCGGCGGGCTGGTGAGGCAGGCTGTGCCTCCTTGCCCGCCGGATTCGTTTCTGGCTGGCAGCACACGGATCGTCTGGCGCGCAATGGCCGCGCCGGAATCGATATAGCTGACGGCATGCGGCGCAGTGGCAATAAGCTGGCCACGGACGAGCGGAAAATGTGTGCAGGCTAGCACGACCGTATCGATCGCCTCGCCGCCGGGCGCATCGAACAGCGGCGCCTGCGCAGCGGCGTAAGCTTGAGGCGGAACATCTTCCCCGCGCGCATGGGCCTCAGCAAGCCTGACGAGATCGAGACTGCCATGCAGGATGACGCGCCTGCCGGCGGCAAACTCCTCGATGAGACGAGCCGTGTAGGCGCGCCGAATTGTGCCGGGCGTTGCCAGGAGGCCGATGGTGCCGGTTTCGGTGAGCTTCGCGGCAGGCTTTATGGCGGGCACCGTGCCGACGACAGGAATATCGAGCACGGCCCGCACGTCGCTGAGCGCCAGCGTGCTGGCCGTATTGCAGGCGATGACGAAAACGTCTGGCCGGACTGCCTCCACCAGCGCCCTGGCGACCACCGGCAGGCGCGCGCGCAGGGCCTCATCTGACTTGTCTCCATAGGGGAAAAAGCCGGTATCGGCGGCATAATGCACCGAGAGGCGCGGGCCAAGCGCACGGATTTCGCCCGCAACCGTGAGCCCGCCTACCCCGGAATCGAAGACAAGAACCCGCCCTCTGGCGGGGGAAGGCTCAAACGGAAACGCAGTATCGATAGGCATAGCGCCTAGCTAAGACCATTCGGGAGCGGCGAAAACGGGGCCAAACTGGGCTTTTGACATGAGCTTTGTTGTGCGGCGCACAATAAAGTCGTAAAAGCGACATATATAGCTGATGGATACAAAGCGCATGTTTGACCTCTGGCTGGCCCCCTGGCGGGCATCTCTGGCAATGACGTCCGCCTCGCTGGACACAATGCTGACCTTCCAGAAAAGCATGATGAGCTTCTCGGCCATCACCCTTTCGGACGGCTTTGACGGCACTGACGAGAACTATATGCGCGAAGCGTTCCAGCTGGCCGCCGACGCAAATGTGCGCCGCTGGGCCGACACTGCCAACGTTCTGCAGGCGATGCCCGACTGGTATCACCAGGTGGCCAACGGCCCCGGCGCGGCGCTGACGGACCTGTTCGACACCGCCCGCCGGATGATGCGCTGAAGGCCCCGCGTCAGGCGAGATCCAGCGCCCGCAGGACCGCGCCCTGATCGAAATATGGCCGCTCGCAGATGATGCGGTCCCCGCCCGGCGGAAATTCAAAGCTTGCCGCCATGCGCACGCGGAACTTGCGGCCCGTCGGCTCAATTGTCTGCTTGCCAACCCGGAGCGGGCCTAGATGCGTACCCGTCAGCCAGAACTCGACCAGTACCGTATCGCCGGCATGAGCAATGGCGATGATCTCATTGCCCTGATCGGGGAACGGCGTGCGCGAGGCATCGAAATAGCTGCGCACGGCGGCTTCCCCATCGAACACATTGCCTGAGCCGTACATTTCGTAGCGCGGGTGCTCGAAGGTAGCGATGACGCCGTCCCAGTCATGGGTCACCTCCAGCGCCATATGGTCTTTCACCAGCGCGATGCGCCGCTCTGCCAGATCGCTCATTTTGTTCCCTTCCCTTTTGGCAGGAGGCTAGCCGATCGCGGGGCGCTGGCAAGACGATTGCGCCTCACCAATGGACTTGCGCGGCCACCTGCTTTACGCGGAAAGAATTGCCCTTCTTTCGCAAGATGACCGAAGCCCATGCCTCTTTCCGTCGATCAGCTGAAAACTATTGAGCAACGCCTGCTGTGGCTCGCCGCCTGGACTGTGCACAATGCCAACCACCTTCGGGAGAAGGAAGACGACGATGTGAAGGTTGGCGGACACCAGGCCAGCTGCGCGTCGCTCGTTTCGATCATGACGGCGCTGTATTTTCAGGTGCTGCGCCCGGAGGACCGGGTCGCCGTGAAGCCGCACGCCGCGCCGGTGTTCCATGCCATGCACTATCTGATGGGCACCCAGACGCTGGAAAAGCTGGAAAACTTCCGCGGATATGGCGGGGCCCAGTCCTACCCCTCACGCACCAAGGATATTGATGATGTGGATTTCTCCACGGGCTCTGTCGGCCTGGGCGTGGCGGAGACGGCGTTTGCGTCGATCATCCAGGACTATCTGATCGCCCGACCATGGACGGATTTCGGCTCCGGCAAACGCCCGGCTGGGCGTATGGTGGCGCTGGTGGGCGACGCGGAACTGGATGAAGGCAACGTTTATGAATGCCTTCAGGAAGGCTGGAAGCACGGCCTGCGCAACACCTGGTGGATCATCGATTACAATCGCCAGAGCCTTGACGGCGTTGTGCATGAAGGCCTTTGGGCAAAGATTGAGGCGATCTTCAAAGCATTTGGCTGGCGCGTGGAAGTGCTGCGCTTTGGCGCTTTGCAGCGGGCAGCTTTTGCCGAGCCCGGCGGCCAGCGCCTGCGCCAATGGATCGAGGATTGCCCGAACTCGCTTTATTCCGCGCTAACCTTCATGGGCGGCGCCGCCTGGCGCAAACGCCTGCTGGACGATATTGGCGACCAGGGCGAAGTGACGGCGCTGATTGAGACGCGCACTGACGCAGAACTCAGCCAACTGATGAATAATCTGGGCGGCCAGTGCCTTGAGACGCTGCTGGAAGCATTCGGCCGCGCCGATGACGAACGCCCGACCGTGTTCCTCGCCTATACGATCAAGGGCTGGGGCACGCCGCTGGCCGGGCACAAGGACAACCATGCCGGCCTGATGACGAAGGCGCAGATGGCGGACTTCCAGAAAACCATGGGCGTAGCCGCCGGTGAAGAATGGGCGCCCTTTGCGACAGTCGCCGATGCGGGCGGGCTCAAATCTGCGCTGGAAGACGTGCCCTTCTTTGCCAAGGGGCCACGCCGCTTCAGCGCGCCGCGCGTCGCCTCCCCCGGCACAGTGTTCCTGGATGACGAGATGCTCTCCACGCAGGCCGGCTTCGGGAAGATCCTCGACGCGCTGGCCAGGGGCGATAGCGAACTTTCGCAGCGCGTGGTGACGACCTCGCCGGATGTGACCGTTTCCACGAATCTCGGCGCCTGGGTGAACCGGCGCGGCCTGTTTGCGCGCGAAGCCAAGGGCGATACCTTCCGTGAGGAGAGGATCCCTTCTGCGCAAAAATGGAGCTTCTCTCCGGAGGGCCAGCATATCGAACTCGGCATCGCGGAGATGAACCTGTTCCTGCTGCTCGGCGCGGCGGGGCTTTCCCACTCCTTATTCGGAGAGCGGCTGATTCCCGTTGGCACAGTATATGACCCGTTCATTGCGCGCGGCCTCGATGCGCTGAATTATGCCTGTTACCAGGACGCGCGCTTCATCATCGCCGGCACGCCCTCCGGCGTCACGCTGGCGCCTGAGGGCGGCGCGCACCAATCGATTGGCGCGCAGCTGATCGGCATGAGCCAAGACGGTCTCGTTTCATTCGAGCCGGCCTTTCTGGACGAGCTCTCCATCATCATGGACTGGTCTTTCGACTATCTGCAGCGCGATGGCGAAGGCGACCCGGATGAGCGGACCTGGCTGCGCGATGAAACCGGCGGCTCTGTTTACCTGCGGCTTTCGACCCGGCCCGTGGAACAGGTGCGCGCCTGGTCCCGCACGGACCCGACATTCCGCGATGGGGTGATCGACGGCGGCTACTGGCTGAAGCCACCGGGGCCGAATGCGGAAGTCATCATTGCCTATCAGGGCGTGATTGCGCCCGAAGCGATCAAGGCCGCCGCGCGCATTGGCGAAGGCCGGCGCGACATCGGCGTGCTGGCAGTGACCTCCGCAGACCGACTGAATTCGGGCTGGACAGCAGCGCGCCGGGCACGGGCCCGCGGACAGAAGAACGCCAAGAGCCAGATTGAGCGGCTGATGGAAAGCGTGCCGCGCCATGCACAACTTATCACCGTGACCGATGGGCACCCGGCAACGCTCGCCTGGATTGGTGGCGTAAAAGGCCATGCCGTGACGCCGCTGGGCGTAGAGCATTTCGGCCAGACAGGAACGATCCGTGACCTCTACAGACATTTCATGATCGATGCCGACGCCATCGTTTCGGCAGCCAGCAATTTGTCGCCCGGCAGGAGCCTTTGACCGGACAGGCGCGGGCGCCCAAGCGGCCACACCTTTTCAAAGCGCCTCGAAAGATTAAGAATTGCGGCGCAAATACGCCTTAAACGAGCGGTTTCAAACGACCGGCACAACCGGATTTTTACCAGATTGCCATAAACCAAAAAGCTGCAGGGAACGCAGCTTTTATGATGTTCACGGATATATTTCCGAAGGTCTGGATACGCCGATTTCTCGCGGCATTCATGATTGCCAGCGCGCCCCTTGGCGCTATGGCGGACGCGAACTTTGCGCCCGACAACCGCGCGCGCATTGGCCGCGTAGACATTGCCCAGATGCCGAATGACACGTCATTCACACCGCCACTGGAGATTGCCGAACAAATCAACCCCGACAGCGCCCCGGAAGACGTTATCGCCTCAGCAGATACTCTGGGCTTTGCTCCGGTTACCAAATCTGTACCCCAATATTCGTCCAAACAGGGCGACATCTGGTTCCGCTTCGCGCTTACCAATTCCGGCGCAGATGTCCGCTCAGCCAAGCTGGCAATGCGCTTTGCCTATCTCGAACGGGCAGACCTGTTCGAAGTTCGCCCGGACGGACAAATCCGCCAGAGCACCGCCGGATCAGCCATTCCGGTTGCGGGGGACGCCGTTGCCGCCGCCTACCCCGCTTTCCAGATACATGTTCCACCGGGCGAGTCCCGCGAGTATTTCGGCCGTATCCGGAGCGGAACCATGCTGCTCCTGCCGATCAGGGTCCACTCCGAAGCAAACTTCACGCGTCAGACGACCTTTGAAACTTTGGTCTGGAGCCTGATCACGGGCGCGGCCCTAGCCTTTGCCATCTATGCTGCTTCGATGTCGTTTACCGCCGCGAATGGCGCATTCCGCATCTACGTCTGCTTCGCCATTTCCGCTGCGCTCTACATCCTGTTCTCTTCAGGCCTGCTCACTGGCCTGATCGGGATGCACATGAACTTCAACTTCACACGCATCGTGTTCTTCGCCCAGGCGATGGTCATCGCTTTCGGAGCGATGTTCATCATGGCGTTCCTGGACATGGAAAAGCAGGCGCCGCGCCTCTTCCGCGTGTTCTATGTAATCGCAATGGCCGGCGTGCTGACCGGTGTCGGCTTCCTGCTGCCCGCACAGATCACAAAGATCACCTTCTTTATCGCCACGGGTATTGGCCCACTGGTCGCGGTTGCCGGCCTGGCAATCATGGCATCCACGGGCATTGCCGGGGCGCGCAGCGTGCTGATTGCGTGGCTGCCTTCCTTGCTGGCGACGGTCTGGATCTATCTGCGCCTGTTTGACCTGACGCCCTATTTGCCGATCAACCACTTCCTGCTGCCCCTGGCATTCGCGTTCACGCTGGCCTATCTGAGCGCCGTACTCGGAGGAAAAGTTCGCCAGACCGAGTTCTGGGCCAACACGGACCCGATGACCGGCCTGGGCAACCGCCGCCTTCTGGACCATCTGTGCGATCTTGAGAGCCGCCAGCCGGGCGAGCGCTATGGCGCGGCCGTTGCGATCGACCTAGACAAGTTCAAGCCAGTGAACGACACATTCGGACATGCAGCAGGCGACGCGATGCTGGTATCGGTTGCGGAAAAGCTGCGCACGCATTTTGGCGGCCGCGGCGACATTTTCCGCGTAGGCGGCGATGAGTTCCTGGTGCTCGGATATCACTGGCAAAGCCGGATGGACATCATCAGCCACGCCAACGCTTTCCTGCAGGCAATGCAGGCGCCGCTGCGCCACGAGAACGCCTATCTTACCGTCGGCGCAAGTATTGGCATCGCCTTCTATGATCATCGCTCCGGTTTTGCCGGAATGCTGCGCCAATCGGATGCGGAACTTTACCGTGTGAAGTCTTCCGGCAGCGGAGGAATTCGGATTTCCGATCAACGCAAACACGACAGGCGGAGCACTGAACCGGTTCTGTTTGCAGACAATGACCAGGCCGACGAGCACATTGCCAGGATGTTTGGCAATGCGCGCGCCCGCTAATCTGTCAGCTCAGACCAGAATCTCGTAAAGGTCCGTCCGGCGATCCCGGAAGAAGCCCCACGCCGCCCGGGCGCGATCGATATGATCAAGATCGAAAGTGGCAACCAGAACGCCTTCTTCGTTGCGCCCCAGATCCGTGACGATCTCGCCGGTTTCGTCCGCAATGAAGCTCGTCCCGTAGAACAGTTGCCCCTGCTCATCGCCAACACGGTTTGCGGCGACGACCGGAATGACATTGGCGACGGCATGGCCCTGCATGCCACGGCGCCAACGCGCAGCGGTATCAAGTGACGCATCCTGCGGCTCAGCGCCGATGGCCGTCGGATAGAGCAGCGCGTCTGCCCCCATCAACGCCATGGCGCGGGCCGCCTCGGGGAACCACTGATCCCAACAGATGCCAACGCCAATGCGGCCCTTCAGCGTGTTCCAGACACGAAAGCCCGTATCGCCAGGGCGGAAATAGTATTTCTCCTGATAGCCGGGGCCATCAGGAATATGGCTTTTGCGGTAGACGCCGAGCGGAACACCATCCGCATCCAGCATGACCACGGAATTGAAATAGTGCGGGCCTTCCTTCTCGTAGATCGAGACCGGAATGACGACGCCCAGTTCCGCCGCAAGCTCAGAGAGCTGAAGAACCGCCGGATGTTCCTGCCACTCATAGGCGCGGGCGAAATGTTCTTCTTCCTGCGTCTTGCAGAAATAAAAACCGCAGAACAATTCCGGCGGAAGGACAACCTCCGCCCCCTTGGACGCCGCCTCGCGGACAAGGCCGGCAATGCGATCGATGTTTTCCTGCACATCATCCGTAGGCGTAAACTGGATGGCGGCGAGCGTGAGCGTGCGGGTCATGAAACGGGCCTCCTTCTCAGGCGGGGATTTCGCGGGTCATACAATGGAAACTGCCGCCACCAGCCAGAATCGCGCGCGCCGGCAGGCCAACCACTTCGCGGCCGGGGAACAGCGTTCTGAGTTCAGCAAGGGCGACTGCAGAGAAGCGATCTTCGTAAACCGGCACAATGACGGCGCGGTTGGTGATCGTGAAGTTCATATGGCTTGCCGGCACCGGAACGCCATCCCCGAAGTGGACGAGCCCCGGTGACGGAATGCTCGACACCATGAGACCGTGCGCCACCAACGTGCGCTCGATTTCCTGCAATGTTTCGGCATTCGGGTCATTCTGGTCTGCCGGATGCTGGCAGAGCACATGGCCGGGCGCAATGAAGCGCGCGATGTTGTCGACATGGCCATCGGTGTGGTCGTTTGCCAGGCCATCGCCCAGCCAGATGAACTCATCCACACCGAGCGACGCGGTCAGGTTTGCCTCGATCTCTTCCTGCGAGAGATGCGGGTTGCGGTTATTGTTGAGCAGGCACTGCCGTGTCGTCAGCAGGCGGCCTTCGCCGTCCGCGTCGATGCCGCCGCCTTCAAGGATCAGCGTATGATGGCGGGCCGGAAGCGCCTCGATACCGGCCACGGCTGCGCCGGTCTCGGTGTCGCCTTCCATCAGGTATTTGCCGCCCCAGCCATTGAAGCGGAAGACCTGGGCCTCGCGGGAAGCGCCCGATCCGGTGACGATGGGGCCAGTATCGCGCAGCCATATATCGCCCACCGGCAGCTCGACGACCTGCCCTGCCCCGCCGGTCGCAAGCTGCGCGGACGCAGCCGCCTCGCGCGAACCACAGGCAATCTTCACCGGCACATAGGAGGAAGCCTTGCGGATGAAAGCGGCGATCTCTCCGCGCGCAGCGGTCAGATCCCCGCCCCACTCTTCGGCCAGGCGCGGCCAGCCCACCCAGAGCGAAGACTGCGGAGCCCATTCGGGCGGGAGAAGCGGCAAATCAACTGACATTACTTCCAAATCCCCGATTTGAACGGCCGCGCCGAATAGAACAGCGCCCCTACATAATATCGCGCGCGCGAGAATTTTAGCCCCGCGGCAACTCAGAATGAAATAGGGCCCTGCCGTGAAGCAGGGCCCTATAGCGCAACTAAGGCTGAAACAAGTTTATATTAGAACTTGGTTTCGAGCGACATCGTCACCGTGCGCGGGGCACCGTAGTAGTAGGAGTTGGAGCCGCTGATCACGTTCAGGTAGTTCTCGTCGAAGAGGTTCTGAACGTTGAGGCGAACTTTAGCCGTTTTCGCGGATTCCCAGATGTTGCCGAGGTCGTAGGCAGCATCGAAGTTGAACACCGTGTAGGACGGAGCGGCAGAGGTGTTGTTGTCGTCCGACCAGCGGTCGCCGACATAACGGCCCTGCAGACCGAACTCGTACGCGCCAATCTCATAGTCGAGGCGGGCGGCAAGCGTCATGTCAGGCGTCTTGACCAGTTCTTTGCCGGTGCTCTTCACTTCGCTGTCCGTGAAGGCAGCCGACGAGAAGAAGGAGAGGCCTTCCATCAGCTCAACGCCGAAGGTGGCTTCGAAGCCCTGCAGGTCAACGTCGCCGACGTTGCGGGACAGGAACACCGACGGATCGTTCGGATCCGCAGCGCGTTCGATGCGGTTCGAGAACTGGTTGTACCAGACGGTTGCCGACGCGGTAACGCGGTCACCGCGATAGCGGTAGCCGAGGTCGTAGGCTTTGGAGTTTTCCGGCTGAGCCTGATCCAGCTGAGACACGAGGATACCGGAGTACAGGTCGTCCGTACGCGGCGCAGAGAGAGTTTCTGCGAAGCTTGCGAAGAACTGGTGGGCATCGTTCGGACGGTAGGTCAGGCCGATGTTCGGCAGCACGTCGTCATAGTTGACGTCGGCTTTGAACGGCGGTGCGTATTCCTGCGTCGCGCTGCTCGGGAACCGGACGAAGCCGGTCGGCTGGCCGGTGCCATCGAGAACCGGGATCGGCGTTTCCTGGGTGCAATACTGCGTCGAGGAGCCGTTACCCTTACGGGCGTAGCAACGCTGGTCGAGCTCACGCTCAAAGTAAGGAAGACGCAGACCGAGGGTCAGGCCAAGTTTGTCGTCCATAAAGTCGCCGCGGTATTCCAGCGAAAGCTGGTTCAGGCGAGCGACCGAGAGGCGGTCACGCTTCTGGAGTTTGGAGCCATCTGCGAAATAGAAAGCCGGACCGTAGTCATCCACGCCACCAAAGACGTTGAGCGGCGAACCGTCCGTGTCGAGCGGGGAGAAGTCGCCGGTCTGACGGTGACGGCCCTGGTCGAACGTGTATGCAACGCGGAAGCGGTGATCGTCGTTCATATTGTAGATGAGCGAGCTGACCAGCGCGTAGCGGATCGTGTTCGTGTTGGAAGGCGAATAGACGCGAATGTCCTGATCGCCCAGAATACCGTTGCCGTTGAGGTCAACAAGCTCACCGCCAAACCATGCCTGGTCTTCGTCAAGCACAGTGGAACCGCCACCGTTTGCGCGAACGTACTGGACCGACGGGTCAACCGTGAGAACCAGTTTCGGGCTCAGCGTGAACTTGCCCTGCATACGGATGTTGCCGGTGTCGGACGGGTTGATCGCGTAGTTCAGTGAGTACTGGTCGATGGTGTCTTTGAAACCGTCATCGAATTCGTCTCTCGAAACCGTATAGAAGTAGGTGAAGTTGTTACGGTTCTTGTTGTAGTGACCCATAAGGCGGACATAGTCGCCATTCTGGCCAATCGGCTGGAAGATCTGAGCGTTGAATTGCTCTTTGTCGATCTTCGATTTGCCTTCGATGAAGTAGTTGTAGCTGGTGTTCGAATAGGTTGCGTAGGCGGTCGTGCCGTACGGTCCGATTTCGCCGCTGTCGAGGCGAACGAAGTAGCGGCGGTAGTCATCGTCTGCGCCGATCGAGAACACCGAAGAGACGCTCATTTCGTCTTCCGGCGATTTCGTCACGTAGTTGACCGTACCGCCAGTTGCCGAAGCGGTCGGGCTGTCAACGTCCGTCGCGCCGAAGTTCACGGTCGCGCGGGTGATCAGCTCGGGGTCGAGCATTTGGTTCGTGTAGAGAGCGTAGTTGCCGGTGTCGTTCAGCGGGATACCGTCGAACGTCGCCGAAATACGGCTGCCGTCGAAACCGCGGATGTTCAGGTCGCCGCCCGAAGAACCGTAGGCGTCGTTGTTGGAGAAGGTGACGCCTGGCAGGAGGTTCAGAGATTCAAAGACCGTCTGACCGGGTTGTTGCGTTTCCAGATAGGCAGCGGTGATCGACGCGCGAGCTTTTGCTGCTTCTTCAAGCGCAACATTGCTAGCTTCCGTTGCAGATCCCTGGACGACCACTGCTTCCAGTGTCATCGGGTCTTCGAAGACCTGCGTACCTGTCGATTGGGCAAGAGCCGGAGCTGCGTAGCTCAGGCATGCAGCCGTAAGGCCTGTGCCAAACAAAAAAGAACGGAATTTCATTACTTAGTTTCCTCTGAATGAGATCAAACGCGGACGCCTACTTGCCGCAGTCAGAGCTGAATTCTTAATTGCCCCGACATCACCCCGGCCTTTAGCGGCGATACATGACAGATTAGAGACATACAAACGAAGGAGTGTGCCGCAGCGGCAGAGAGCTCAATGTTTTTGTCACGCGATGCAAAAATGACACGCTGTTAATCAATATGATCGCGCGTTGAGCAGCATCGTCCTCTGTATCTGCTCGCCCAGAGCGGCCATAAGACGCGCAAAAAGTTCTTTCGGAGCCGAAATGCACGATTCGTCGCAGCCCACCCGTACACAGACCTTCGAGCGCCTGACGCTGGCAGTCCTGCTTCTGCTACTGATTCTGAGAATCGGCGCCATTCTGGCCACGCCGCTCGAGCTTTATGCGGATGAAGCCCAATACTGGCGGTGGTCGACTTCGCTGGCATGGGGATATTATTCCAAGCCACCGATGATCGCCTGGGTCATTCACCTGACGACTAGCCTGTTTGGAACACACGAATGGGCCGTGCGCATTGCCGCGCCGTTGCTGCACACTATCGCTGCGGGCCTTATCTTCCTGACCGGGCGGGCCATGCTGGACGCGCGCGCAGGCTTCTTCGCCGCCCTGCTCTACGCGCTGATGCCGTCTGTCGTTCTGTCGTCAAGTGTGTTGTCGACCGACGGCGTGCTGATGCCATTCTGGTGCGGCGCGCTCTTTCTCTACTGGCGCTTGCGCAGTGGCGAGGGAAGCTGGGTCTCTGCCGCCTTGCTTGGGGCCATGATCGGCTTCGGCATGCTGTCGAAATATGCGATGCTGTATTTCGTGATCGGCATGGGCCTGACGGCCCTGATCGACGCCCCTTCCCGGCGGGCGCTTCTTTCCTTGCGAAGCGCTGTCACGGTGCTGGTCGCGGGCTTGATCGTCGCCCCGCATTTCGCCTGGAACGCCGCAAACGGCTTCGAAACAGTCAGCCATACGGTCGACAACGCCAATCTCGGCGGCAAGTTGTTCAATCCGGAAAATGCGCTGAGCTGGTTTGGCGATCAGCTCGGCATGTTCGGCCCGGTCAGCTTTTTCGCGCTGGTTGTGGGGCTGTTTCTGTTCCGCAACCGAAGCGGCGAAGAAGCGAGCCGCGAACGCTGGCTGCTCTGCTTCATACTGCCCGTACTCATCTTTATCCTGTTCCAGGCTATTCTTTCCCGCGCGCACGCCAACTGGACGGCGACAGCCTATCCCGGCGCCGCCCTTCTGGTGGCGCTCTGGTTCAGCCGTGGCAGAAGCATCACGCTCTGGTCGAGCGTCGCGCTGAACGTCGTGCTGGCCGGCGTTTTCATGGCTGTTGCCCTGCTGCCCCAGGCAACCACCTCAAGCCTCGGCCTCGACAATGCCATGAAGCGTACACGCGGATGGGAAGCGTCAGCCGAACAGATATTCGCCGAGGCCGAACGGCTTGGCGCGACAGCCGTGCTCGTCGACGAACGGGAGGTCTGGCATGATCTGGACTTCTATGCTCAGGACCGCACCATTCCGTTGATCTCCTGGCGCCGGTATGGCGGCCCCAAGAGCTTCTCTGAAAAAGTGCCGCTTGAAGGCGCGATGACGGAGCGCGTGCTGGTCGCGTCGCTCAACCCGGACATGCGCCCGCGCCTGCGCAGCGACTTCACGACATTTGAGCCCGTGGGCCAGGTGCGCATTGATCTGGGTGTGCGCAGCAATGGCTGCCCGATCACACGGGTGTTCCAGCTCTATATCGGCGAGGGATACGACCGGCAGGAACGGGACCAGGATTGGGAGACGCGCTATATCGGCGAAGCAGAATTCAGGGACCCGCCCTGCTCTGCGGCCACGCAAAAACGCTGATGTGGAATATCCGGCGCCTCAGAGCGCCGGAACAGCCTTGCCCCACAGAAGCTGGACGCGCTCATCCCGGCCGCAATCCGCGCGCTGGCTGGCAAACCGGGAGGCATTCTTGACGTGATAGTCCTGAAACTGCTCATCAGCCGGCCAGAACGTCGTCAGCGGGCGGATTTCAGTGGTAACTTCCTTGCCCAGCAGGCGATGTGCACCGGAAAGGGTGGCGACGGCAGCATCGCGCTCGCTCTGGCCGGAAACGAAAATCGCGCTCCGGTAAGCATCGCCGCGATCGCAGAACTGGCCAGCATCGTCGGTCGGATCAATCATGCGCACGAAATAGCGGGCCAGCTCATCATATGAAACGCGCGCCGGATCGTAGGTGACCTTCACCGCTTCATAATGGCCGGTTTCGCCGGACACGACACTCTTGTGGCTTGGATCGTCTTCCGTACCGCCGATATAGCCGGGAATGGTCTCAACAATACCCTGAAGTTTATCGAAATCAGCTTCGACGGAACGGAAATCCCCACCGGCGAAAATGGCAGTTGCCACGCGCATCGGCGCGTCGGCGGAGCTGCGCTCCTTGGTTCCTGCGTCAGAGATAAAGGCGACGCCCGCGGCCAGCAGGCCGGCGCCCAGGGCAATCAGAACGGCAGGACGATTGGTTAGCACGGTTGTTCTTGTTAACTCTTACTATGCCGGAATCCGGGAAGGATACCTATACGCGGCAAACCCGAATTAGTGACTACAATCGAGACAAAAAAGACTTCAATTGCGTTAGAATTCATTTTGTCGCGGTTATGTGACCCCGCTGCACATAAAACAGTCAGGCAGGATCATCCGTCAGCACGCGCACACGCACCCGGCTCGCCCGGCCTGCAGCATCCACGGCGGTTACAAGGTAAAAGCCCGGTTTGCCTGGCCGCCAGACCGGCGCGCCCGCATCATCAAGACCGGCAGGCTCGCCATCAATAAACCAGCTGAGCGTTCCGTTTCCGCGCCCGGCCAGCACGAAGGGGCGCGGGGCGCGGCCATCAACCTTTCCGGCCCAAAGCTCGGCGCCCTGGGGCGGGAACAGGATTTCCGGCGGGCGATCCGACGCAAACTGGCGCAACGCGCCTTTGGAAGGCGTCAGCGGGGCAGCGCTGAGGCGCAGCTCGCTGTCGCCGTCATCGCGCAGGTGGTGGGCGGTACGGTCGGCCATTTCGAACAGGATGGGTAGCGCGATGTCCCTGCCCGTCACGCCGGTGCGCGGGGCGCCGTCCGCACGGCCAACCCACACGACAATCGCATGCTGGCCCGAGACCGCCGCAGCCCAGGCGTCGCGGTAGCCATAGGAAGTGCCCGTCTTGAAGGCGATCTGGGGCGCGTTCTGGGTGAGCTGGCCCGGCATGCGGCCTGCCGGCGCGGGCGAGCCTTGCAGGATGCGGAGGATTTCAGCGGCGCTCGCCTCGCCGATCAATCGGCGGCCGGGATCAACCGAGCTGGCGCGTTCCTCGTCCGCCCGCCAGACGAGCGGCTTGGCAACGCCGCCATCTCCCAGCGCGGCATAGAGCACAGCAAGCTCCCGCGCCGTGAGCCCTGCCCCGCCGAGCGCAATCGCAAGGCCAGCCGACTGCCCCTTGGCGCCGTAAACGCGCGGGCGGGCGCCTGCAATGGCCAGCTGCGCGGAGAAGCGCTCTGGCCCGACCCGGTCCAGCATCAGGACTGCCGGGATGTTCAGAGAGTGCTGAAGCGCATCGGAGACACGCACATCGCCATGGAACATCCGGTCAAAGTTTTCCGGCTGGTAGCCGGAAAAGCGGCGCGGCAGATCCTGGATGCGCGTGTCGGGCGAGGCTGAGCCATCGTCAAAGGCCAGCGCATATATGAAGGGCTTAAGCGTCGAACCCGGCGAGCGCGGCCTGTCGGTCAGGTCGAGCCAGCCGCCGGCACGCTCCCGCGAGGCCGAGCCGACAAGCGCGCGCACCGCCCGCGTGGGAATGTGCACGACGATGACAGACACTTGAACATCTGCGCCTTCCGCCTGTGCGCGCGTCAGCGCAATTCGCTCAAGCTCAGCCTGAAGCGTGGCGTCAAGTGTCGAGCGAACATCTTCGCGCGGGCCACTTGCCAGGGCGGCTTCGGCGCCGTGCCAGGCACGATCGGGAAAATCGAGACGGCGCGCGGGTATCGACGCAGCCGCCACCTCGTCGACATCGCCCTCTGTGAAGACGCCATAGCTAGCGAGCTTCTGGGCAACCCAGTCGCGCGATCGGGCGGCAAATTCCGGGCGGCGGTCCGGGCGGCGCACCTCTGGCGACTGGGGCAACGCGATCAACAGTGCGATCTCGTCTGTCGACAGACGGTCTGCCTCATGCCCGAAATAGCTCCAGCTGGCCGCGCGCACGCCTTCAAGGTTGCCGCCATAAGGCGTGAGCGACAGGTAAAGCTCCAGGATTTCCCGCTTGCTGAGCCGGCGTTCCAGCTGGTTCGCGCGCCAGATCTCGATCAGCTTTGAGCCGACATTGCGCGGGCGCGGCTCCAGCATCCGCGCGGTCTGCATGGTGAGGGTGGAGCCGCCCGAAACGATCTCACCCGCCGTCACGCTGTCGACAGCGGCGCGGACAAGCCCAAGCCAGTCTGTTCCGTTATGCGTCCAGAAGCGCTTGTCTTCGACGCGTACGAGCGCGTCGACGAAGTCGGGGTCGATCTCATCAAGGTCCACGCCAAACCGCCAGCGTCCATCCGCCGTCGGAAAAGCGCGCAGCGGCTTGCCTGCGCGGTCGGTTACCAGGACGGAAACGCCCCCCGCCCTTTCAAGGGGCGGAGGGAAAATGACATCGATCAGCAGGACGGCGGCGACCAGCGCGGCCAGCCCCGCAAGAAGGCGCTTCGGCACATGCTGAGCCAAACCGCGCCCTCCCTCAGATCAACGGCCGCCAGCGGCGCCTTGCGAGGCGAGCACCGTGACCCGGCCCGGCGCAGACCGCGCGAAGACTTCAGGACGATACATATCCTCGGCGACGACGCCCGGAATGGCGAAGCTACCCGGCGTCACGGCCCGCACGACATAGGCCAGCGTGACAGGCTCCTCGATCACATCGATCGCCGCCACGAACCGGTCATCCTGCGACTGGGAGCTTTGTGGACGGGCAATCTCGCCCAGGAAACCGAAGGCACCGGAGCGAACCTTGTCCTCGCCGGACCGCCAGTCATACTCGACGAGGCGGCCATCGGCCGGGCGCAGGATCGTCTCGATCTCGAAGCCCGCCGGCAGGAGGTCTGCCACGATCACCGGGTTCACCCGGCGCTCCTGCGGCGTGATGGTCAGTGCCACCACAATCCGCTCGCCCTGATCAATCTGATCAAGCTTCACCTGGGAGCCACTCAGCGCATAGAAGCGCTTGTCGACTTCCAGCTTCGAGGCGACAGCCGGCGGCGGCGCGGACGGCGCCCCCGTGACCAGCACCGTGCGGAAGAGCGGCTTGTCGCCGCCAAGACGGAAGCTGACGCCGGATTTCGCCTGCGCCTCGCTGAGCTGGTATTGGCGGTCATTATCGTTGCCATTGCCGAGCCCTTCGACCTTCACCTGAACATTGCTTTCGCCCTGCATCAGGCTGTTCACGGCCAGGAGAAGATAGGCCTTCTCCTGCGTTGTCAGGGTCTGCGCATCGGGCACGTCCTTGCCGAGCCGCTCGCCGAGGCGCGAGACAACTTCCGGCAACTGAGCTTCTGCCGCGAGGCCGACGATCGCCGCCAGATCCCGGAGCGGGGTCTGGTAATAGTCGCCGGTGTTGCGATAGCCGAGCTTTTGCTCTGCGGATTTGAACGCAGAGGCGGCGCGCGCCCGGTCACCCAGATAGGCCAGGCCAGCCCCGATATGGGCGCGGGCCAGCGGGCTCTGGATATTGTTCAGCTCACGGTCATGCAGGTAGCGCAGGCGTGAGATGTCGGCCTCGCCAGCCTTGGCCAGCACATAGAGCGCATAGGCCGAGGAGCGATACATCATCTGCTGAACGCTATCGTTCGAATAGCGGCTCTCATAGACATCGGTATCGTAGCCGAACACCCGCCAGGCATCACCCGTGGCAACCGTGCGCAGGGCGCCATAGGCCCGCGTGAGGGCTTCATCCGGCACCGAATAACCAGCTTCCTTGGCGCGGAAGATAAAGTCCGTCGCATAGGCGCCGAGCCAGGGCGAGGCGTAACCATCCCCTTCCCGCCAGAGACCGAAAGAACCATCGCCCCCCTGACGGTTCAGAACAGTGTTGACCGCAGTCTGCACCTTGTCGCGGGGATTGTCGCGCGCTTCCTTGGCGCCCATGGTCACCAATTGCTCGGAGTACAGCAGCGGGACAGCCCGGCTGGTGATCTGCTCCGTGCAGCCATACGGATAGCGGTCGAGCGCGGCATAAAGCGTCGGCGCATCAATCGGCAGCGGCGAGAAGCCAACAGACACTTCCGTCGATCCGGGGATATACCCGGCCAGAAGCGCCTGACTGACAGAGAAGGTTTCGCCCGGCCGCATCATCTGGCTCATCGAGCGCGTCTCCGGCAGGTAGGGCGAGCGGGACTGGATGTCATAGGACCGGCTGGTCTGGAAATTGTCCGGGCCGCTGACATTCAGGCTGACCGTGGAAATACCTTCACCAGACGCCGAGAGACGGACGGGAATGTCTGCCCGCTGACCTTTCTGCAGCGTGCGCGTCAGGGCCGATTCCGCGACATTGACTGCGCCATTGGCACTGAGCTGAGCCTTGAACTGGCCGCTGGCGAGCTCGACATTGTCCACGCTGGCCGTGATGACGGCCTCGTCGCCCGGCGCAAGGAAGCGCGGCATGACGAGATCGGACGGCGCCTTGTCACGCACGGTCATCTTCTTGTCTGCCGAGCCAACACCCGTTTTCGACCAGGCGACCGCCATGATGCGCAGCTCGCCATTGAACTCCGGAATATCGAGGCGCACGCGCGCCTTGCCGGAACGGCCAACTTCGAGGAGGCCGGAATAGAGAACCACCGACTTGATGGGGACGACCGACAGGCCTTCTCCGCCGAGCTGGTCACCGCCGGAGCGGACTTCCGCCGGCATGCCGAGATTAGGATCCAGCAGGCGTCCATAATCGTCGTAAAGCTCAACGCCGAGCGCTTTGCGGCCGAAATAATGAGCCACAGGATCGGGCGACTTGAACTTGGTAAGCTGCAGGATGCCTTCGTCGACAGCGGCAACCGTCACGAAGACCGGCTCTTTCGGCCCACCCTTGATGTTCACTTCAATCGCCTGCTCACCCATCGGGCGGGCAAGTTCCGGCGAGTCTATGGTAAGGGCGAACGTACGCGCCCCCATGTCGACTGGAACATGCGCTATACCGATCGCACGGCGGGGTTTCGCCCGCAGCACCGGATCGCGGCCAGAATAGACATTGACCATCACATAGGCGCCCTCGCCCCACTCTTCCGTAACCGGAAGGGTGACGCGCGTGCCTGAGGCGCTGACCGTCAGGTTCTGGACGGAGAGAACGCGGTCTGTGGCAACCACGACCTGGGCCTGCCCGTCATAGGGCGCCATGATGGTAAGCTCGGCGTTCTGCCCCACCTTCGGGGTCTTCTCGGCGGCGACCACTTTCACACGGTCGGGCGCTTCGGTGCCGTCCGCGCTCGTCCAGCCACCCCAACCGACATAGAAGCCGGTGGACGCGCCGGCAGAGGCGTTTGCGCCCTGCCCTTCGACGATCAGTTCGTGATTGCCCCAATCGAGGCCCGGCACCTTGATTTCGGCAGTGCCGCCTGCCGGCGTCGAAACGACGCCTTCATTGACCTTGGTGACCGTGCGCGACCGGCGCCAGTTCCAGCTATCGCCTTCACGGTACCAGTCATAGTGATAGTCGACCCGAAGGACTTTCCAGCTGAGACGATGGGCGGATGCAGCGCCATCGGCGTTCACGGCGACGACTTCAAACTTGGCTTCGCCGCCCTCTTCCACCGAAGACTCAAACCCAGGCTTCAGGCCGAGATAGAGCGTCTCCGGGCGATACGGCACGCGAACGCTTTCAGACACCGCGCGTCCGCCTGGCTCCAGCACGCTGACAACCGTATTCAGGCGAAGCGGAATGCCGGAATTAGAGCCAGCCGTGCCCGGCGACAGGCGAACAGTGGCCTTGCCGGCGCCGTCGGTCGTCGTGTCGTCAAATTCGAGGATCTGCTGCTCGAAGTTCTGGTCGTGGCGGCCATAGATGAAGCCTTCAAATGCTTTGAAGGGTTTCGGATCAGGCTCCATCCGGGCTTCGGCCTTGACCGTGAGGCCCGCACCCGGCGCGCCGTAGAGGAAGCGCGATGCAATCTCCACATTGCGGGACGAACCGGCCTTCATCGGCGTCTGCTCATCAGCCGTCACGTCCACAGCGATGCGCTGGGGAACAAAGTCCTCAACGGCAAAGCGCATGTCGCCGGCAGGGGCCGTCAGACCATCGATCTCGATGCTGGCGCGCCATTCGCCGCGCGAGGCGCCGCGGGGCACAGCAAAGCTCTGCGTGACTGCGCCCGATTTCGGATCGGTGAAGCGGACTTTCGAGGCAACGAGGCCGTTGGGGCGGTAGATGATGAGATGGCCATTGCGGCCAGTCACCTGACGCCCGGCGCGGTCGCGCAGCAATGCGGTCAGCTCGACAGTCTCACCGGGGCGGTAAATGCCGCGATCGGAATAGACAAAGGCATCGACCGGGCCCGGCGTGCGGCGGCCACCGACGGTGTATTCGGAAAGATCACCCGGCGGGCGGGAAAGATCGAGGGCCGCCAGTTCGCCGCGTGCATTGATTGCCGTAACGAGGCGGGGCGCCATCGTGCCCTTGCCGTTCATCAGCGGCTTGTCGAAGCTGACGCGGCCAGAGGCATCCGGTTTGGTTTCAGCCAGCACGGTATTGTTGGCCGCGATCAGCTGAACGGTGGCATCGCTGACCGTTTTGCCATCCTTCAGGGAGCGGAGCGTTACATCCAGCCCCTGCTCGCCATAGTAGGCTGTCAAAGCAAGATCCGTCAGCAATATCCAGCGGCCGGAAGCGGCCGGCGGGCCTTCTGCATCGGTAATCTTGGCGGCGTCTTCCACTTTCACGAAGTAGGCGCCGGGCTTCATCTCGCCGACAACATCCTGCAGCGGGAAGACGGTTACGACCGGCGAGTTCTGGACATTGTCGACGTCCATCGTGCCGCTGAAGATATCTTCACCGACATCCTCCGGGGAATCTTCGCCCCACAGCCACCACCATTGGCCCTGGCTGGTCGTTTGGCCCTGGCCAACGGTTTTGAAGACGAGCGCGCGGTCGTTGATACGGGTGACGGTAACGTTCACCTGGTCGACATTGACGGTCTCGACCGGGAGGCCATCGGCATTCTCACGCGGCAGGATAACGCCGGTGCCCTTGAAGCCCACGAAGGGCGGGCGGTCGGCAAAATCGATCGGAACCGTCTCGCCGCGCTTCAGCGTGCGGCCATCGGCAGCGGGCAATCCGGCAAGGATCGTGGCGGTGCGGCTGGTGCCGAAAGAGAGGCCGCCGACGCAAAGCTCGCGGCCTTCAACAGTCAGCGCGGCGCGGAAGGACGGGCGGAACTCGACATAGGGGGAGTAGTCCTTCTGAGGATCGAGAGCAGCGGAGAAAACAAAACAGGCGAGCGGCTGCTCGGTAGAGGTGTCGATGCGGTAGCGGAAATAGGAGAAGTCCTGCGTTTCGGCTTCGCGGGCCTTGCGGCGGGCTTCTTCGCGCTTGCGCGCGGCCACCTGATCAGCCGGGGAGCGTTCGACGAACACCTCGGCGTCTGCATCTTCATCCGGGGTTCGGGTCTGCTGTTGCCCTCCACAGGCAGCAAGCCCCGCCAGGATGAAAGTGAACAGGATCGTTTTCAGGCCGCCGAAACGGCCCCGAACCAAAGATGTCATGATGCATGTCCTCCGAATTCCGCCCGAGATACCCTTACACCCGATAAGGTCGGCGCCAACAGGGCGTGATTGGGGCTAACCTGCGAATTTCAGGGCAATATTCTGCAGGATTCGCCGGCGAGGATAGCTGCTAGTCCTTCCCGGTACGTCGGATAGGCGGGGCGCCAGCCGAGGGCGGCTTTGGCGCGGGCGTTGGAGACACGCTTGCATTCGGCGTAAAAGCTCGCTGCCATGGGCGAAAGCCCCGCCTCGCGGATCGGGATTTCTGGCGGCGGGTCGACGCCAAGGAGGCTGGCGGCGTGGACGGTGACATCCTGCGCGGGCGCCGGAAGATCGTCGCAAAGATGAAAAACACCTGCAGCGTCAGGCCTGTAGAGCAGCGCTTCCAAGCCTGAGGCGATGTCATCGACATGCACGCGGGAGAAGACCTGGTCCTCCTTCACGATGCTGCGGGCAGTGCCGTCGCGCAGCTTGTCGAAGGCAGAGCGGCCGGGACCATAGATGCCTGGCAGGCGGACAAGGCGAAGCTTATCCCCAACCAGCCCTTGCCATTGCGTCTCTGCCAGCACACGCGCAGCGGCGCGCCGGGAGCCGGGATTGACCGGGCTCCACTCGGTCACCCAGCCGCCATTCTGGTCCCCATAGACGCCAGTTGTGGACAGATAAGTGACGGATTGGGACATTTTGGGTCCGTTTGAGGCATTTCGCGCCGCCGGGCAGCCTTCCTGATCGGGCGGCAGGGTGATCAGCCAATGCGCCCCGTCCGGCACCTCAACCGGCCCTTCCCCGGACCAGACCCGCGCGTCAATTCCCTCCGCACGAAGGGCAGCCGCCTTCGCTTCGGAACGAACCGTTCCGGCAACCTGCCAGCCAGCCGCCATCAGCCGCCCGGCCAACTGTGCGGCAGAGTAGCCAAGTCCGAAAACAAACAGCAGAGATGGCTGACTTGTCATTTGCCAAGGGCGCCCCGGAATGTGCCTAACAGCAGAGATAGATACAGGTTTTGGAGTTCCCTGCCCATGTCGCTGATTGCCATGGCCGCCGGTGCGGCGCTTTTCCTGCAGCAAAGCGCAGGCGCCGAGATCGCCGCCGCCGAAGCCTCACGGCTGGAAGCCTGCGTCGCGAAGATCGAACAGGCACCCGAAGAGGCCTATGAAGACGGTCTGGCCTGGACCTTCGAGGGCAACCGCCCCGGCGCGCGCCAATGCACGGCGCTGGCCCTGATTGCGCTGGGCAATGTCGAAGAAGGCGCCATGCGCCTGGAAGCCCTGTCCACCTCAACCGATGGCGGCACGATGGAGCAGCGCGCGGTATACCTCTCGCAAGCGGGCAATGCCTGGCTGCAGATCGGCGCGGCGGAAGCAGCTGCCGTTTCGTTCAGTGAAGCCCTGAAGCTCGCCCCCAGCGAGACAGACCTGCTGCTGGACCGGGCAAGCTCGTACATGCTGATCGACAAATGGGATGAAGCCCTGAGCGACCTCAACATCGCCATCGCCAACACCCCCGGCAACGCGATCGCTCACCAGATGCGCGCCGAAGTGCACCTCAACAAGGAAGCCTTCGACCTCGCGATGAAGGATGTCGAGACCTCAATGGCGGCCGACCCGAAGAATATCGACACGCTGCTGGTACGCGGCCGCGTGCGCGAAGCGATGCGCCTGAAGGCGGGGAATTAGTCCCCGCCCCGGCTGAGCTTCAAACCGCCGGGTAGCGTTTTTCGAGCATGGACCAGACGGCGCGGAGGCCGCAGGCGGCGCCGCCGTCGGGGCGGCCATATTTGGATTTGCGCCAGGCCCAGACATCGAAATGCGCCCAGCTGTCCACCGAGACGAACTGTTTCAGGAAGATGGCTGCCGAGATCGAGCCGGCCATGCCTGCCCCGCCCGAATTGACGAGATCGGCCACCGGGCTTTGCAGATAGGCGAGGTAGGGCTCCCAGAGCGGCATGCGCCAGACCGGATCGCCTGACGCGGCAGAGCCCTCGAGAATGTCGGCGGCGAGCTGCTCGTCATTAGTATAGAGGGGCGCCAGATCAGGGCCGAGCGCAACGCGGGCGGCGCCGGTGAGAGTGGCAAAATCGAGCAGCAGGTCGGGCTGGTCCTCGCAGGCGCGGGCGAGCGCATCACCCAGCACGAGACGGCCCTCAGCGTCGGTATTGTCGATCTCGACCGTGAGGCCTTTGCGGCTTTGCAGGATATCGCCGGGGCGGAAGGCATCGCCCGCGATGGCGTTTTCAGCTGCCGACACGAAGAGGCGCAGGTGAACCGGCAAGCGCGCCTCCATCACCAGTTCCGCCAGCGCGATGGCATGGGCCGCGCCGCCCATATCCTTCTTCATGATGCGCATGCCGTCGCCGCCCTTGATGTTCAGGCCGCCGGTATCAAAGGTGATACCCTTGCCGCAGAGCGAGACTTTCGGCGCGCCGGGCTTGCCCCATTCCAGCATGATGAAGCGCGGCTCCTTCACGGCGGCGCGGCCGACGGCATGGACCATCGGATAGTTCTCAGTCAGCAGCGTATCCCCGACAACGGCGGTGACACGGGCGCCATAGCGCTCGCCCAGCGCCGAAATGCGGCCATGGATCTGCTCGGGGCCCATATCGGCAGCCGGCGTGTTGACCATATCGCGCAGACCGGCGATGGCGCTGGCCTCCCGCGACAGGCGGGCGACATCTTCAGACGCCGGGATGACGAGGCGCGGCGGCGCCGCCTTCTCTTTCTTGTAGCCATCGAAACGGTACGCGCCGTCTGCCCAGCCCGCCGCGATGCTGGCGAAAGCGTAGCCACCAGTCTCTGCGATTTCATAGTCACCGGCGGGAAGCCGCGCGGAGAGGCCGGCGACGATCAGCGCGTCCTGCCCCTTGCCGAGGCCATAGAGGACGTGCGCCGTGCCCCCGTCTGCGCCGGGCACCAGCACCGTCTGCCCTGCGCCGCCGGTAAAGCCCTGCGCCGCCGCAATCGCCCGCGCATTCGGGAACGGATCACTTCCCAGCGCGCCAAACAGGCCGCTCGTATAGAACCAGACCTGAACGGAACCGGAGGATTGGGCGGTGAAGGAGGTGTGCATATCGAGCCTTTCAGGGCTTCCCGGTGGTTAATGTTGGCGGCTTCGGCGTTAACCGAACCTTGACCCGGACTGGGCCAAAGTCTGCCAGACCTTTAGGGATACATACACGGAGCCCGCCGATGTCCAGTGCCAAAAAGCCCCTCGCCGGCCTCGCGCTCGTGCTGGCAGCAACCGCCAGCGCCTGCGCCTCCACCGGCCAGAGCGCGGCCGACAAGGAAATGGAACAGGCCATCGAGGCCGCCCTGGCGCCGGCCCCTGCCGAGGAGCGGGAAGCCGCCAACCGGGCCGATCCGCTGACGCGGGCAAACTTCTGGGGCAAGGAATACCAGAAGGCGCCGCAGGACGTGACCGTGGCGCGCGAATTTGCCTCCGCCCTGCGCGGCATCGGCAGCAACAAGCGCGCCATTGAAGTGATCAACACCACGCTGATCGTGCATCCCGGCGATGCGGACCTACTGTTGACGCTGGGCCGTGTTCAGATGGCGGAGGGACAGTTCCAGCAGGCACGCGCAGCATTTGAAGCCACAACGCAGTCGGCCCCCGGCCGCGCCGAAGGCTGGGCCGCGCTGGGCACCGCCCTCGACCAGCTGGAAATGCACCGCCAAGCACAGGCAAGCTATCAGCGCGCCCTGCAGATTGACCCGGCACGCACGACGACGCTGACCAATTATGGCTTGTCGCTGCTGCTTTCTGGCGACCTTGCCGGCGCCGAGGCGCAACTGCGACAGGCCGCCGCCCAGCCGGACGCAAATTCTCGCGTCACGGAAAACCTTGCCCTCGTAATCGGCCTGCAGGGCCGGTTTGACGAGATGAAGACGCTCAGTTCACAGAATGCCCCGGACAAGGTGGCCGAGCAGAATGCGGACCTGCTGCGCGGGCTGGTGCAGCCGGCCCGCTCCTACGACTCGCTGATGAACACTGACACCTCGCCCACCGCGACGCCCGGAACGAAGCGCCGCCTGCGCGGCTCGATCGACTAGCGCGCTTAATCCGGCAGATCGAAGCGGATGCCCTGCGCCAGCGGCAGCGCGCCGGAATAGTTGATCGTGTTGGTGGCGCGGCGCATATAGCCTTTCCAGGCATCGGAGCCGGATTCGCGGCCGCCGCCGGTTTCTTTCTCACCGCCGAATGCGCCGCCGATTTCTGCGCCGGATGTGCCGATATTGACGTTGGCGATGCCGCAGTCCGACCCGGCGGCAGAGAGGAAACGCTCGGCCTCGCGCAGGTCTGTTGTGAAGATCGACGAGGACAAGCCCGCGCCGGCTTCATTGTTGAGCGCGATGGCCTGCGAAAGATCCGCATAGGGCACAACGTAAAGGATGGGCGCGAAGGTTTCGCGCAGCATGGGGCCTTGCTGGCCGGACATTTCCACGATTGCGGGACGGACATAGACGCCCGCCCCTGGCAAGCGCTCGCCGCCTGTGATCACCGCGCCGAGCGCGCGGGCCTCGGCGAGTGCGTCCTGCATCATGTCCCCAGCGGCGCCATCGATCAGCGGGCCAACGAGGACGCCCTCTTCCGACGGGTTGCCGACGCGGGCGGACGCAAAGGCCGCCTTGAGGCGCGGCAGGAGCGCGCCGCGCACGCTTTCATGCACGAAGAGGCGGCGCATCGTGGTGCAGCGCTGGCCCGCTGTTCCCAGCGCCGAGAAGGCGATGGCGCGGGTGGCAAGGTCCAGATCCGCAGACGGACAGACGATGCCGGCATTGTTGCCGCCAAGCTCCAGGATCATCTTGCCGAAACGCTGGGCAACAATTGGCGCAACCGCGCGGCCCATGCGCGTGGAACCCGTAGCCGAGAGAACCGCAACGCGCTCATCGGCGGCCAGGCGCGCGCCCGTTTCCGCCCCGCCGACGAGGCAGGAGAGCAACCCCTGGGGCACGCCGCCGAAGGCCTTGGCAGCGCGGGCGGCAACGCTGCTGACAGCAAGGGCTGTGAGCGGGGTTTTCTCAGAAGGCTTCCAGATGACGGGGTTGCCGCAGATGAGCGCAAGCGCGGCGTTCCACCCCCAGACGGCGACGGGAAAATTGAAGGCGGTAATGACTGCCGTGATGCCGGCAGGATGCCAGGTTTCCATCATCCGGTGGCCGGGGCGCTCGGACGCAATGGTGAGGCCATGCAATTGCCGGGAAAGGCCGGTTGCAAAGTCGCAGATGTCGATCATCTCCTGCACTTCGCCCATCGCTTCGGACGGGATCTTGCCGGCTTCGAGCGTGACGAGCGCGGCAAGGTCTGTCTTGGCGGCGCGCAGCTCTTCCCCGAGGAGGCGCACGAACTCGCCCCGGCGCGGCGCGGGAACCTCGCGCCAGGCAAGGAACGCCTCAGCAGCGGAGGATACGGCGGCTTCGTGATCTATCGCGCCAGCGGCGGGGAGATATCCGAGTACGGACCCATCCAGCGGCGAGCGGCAGGCGATGGCGCCCTCGGCAGACGGCATGGGAACGCCAAGGCGGGCGAGGCTGGTGCGGGCAATATCGTGCGGTGTCATGCCAGCGGTCTAGCCGCCCTTCCCCGCAGGGGAAAGCCCTCAGGCGTGATCGACGGGCGACTCGACCTGCGTGGTGGTCAGCGACGGGGCCGCGTCATTGTCCTTCTCCATCTTCTGATACTTGATGTAAGCCGGGCCAAGCACGACCAGGAACAGAACCGGCAGGAAGAACAGGATCATCGGCACGGTGAGCTTTGCCGGGAGGGCAGCGGCCTTTTTCTCGGCCTCCGACATCCGCATCTCACGGTTTTCCTTGGCCATGAGGCGCAGCGCGTCGCCCAGCGGCGTGCCGTAGCGCTCCGCCTGGCCAAGCGCCATACAGACGGCCTTGACGCCTTCATGGCCCGTGCGCAGGGCGAGGTTTTCATAGGCTTGGCGACGATCTGGCAGATAGGACAGCTCGGCAACCGTGATGCCGAACTCTTCGGCAAGCTCGGGCGAAGCCGATCCGATCTCGGACGAAACCTTGTTGAAGCCCATCTCGATAGACATACCCGCTTCGACGCAGATCAGCAGCATGTCGAGCGCGTCCGGGAAGGCGCGCATGATCGACTTCTGCCGCTTCTGGGCAAGGTTCGACACATAAAGGTTTGGCGCATAGAAGCCGGCGGCGGCGCCGAAGACGACGGAACCATATTTCATCATCACCGACAGGCCGAGATCGTTGACGAAGAAAATGTAGAAGAAGGTGAATGCCGCGCCGACGAAGGGCAGCGCCATCCGCGCGAAGTAGAATGCCGAGATCGGCCCCGGACCGCGCAGGCCGGCCTGGTTCATCAGCTTGACGACGTTGGGATCTTCCAGCGCCTTGGCGAGATTGAGCTTCGAGGAGATTTCGCCCACGAGGCTTTCGTCGCGGCGGCGCAACCCCTTCTTTTCGAGCGCCGCGCGGCTCTGCTTGCGCAGCTTTTCGCGCTGGGTGGCGACCGCTTTCAGGCGGGTCTCGAGCTTGTTGCCCTGAAGATAAGGCAGGAACACCGTGACGAATGTTCCGAACACCGCCGCGGCAACGAGCCAGGCGGCGAGCGTTTGCGGCTTTGTAAAAGAGACGAGAAGATCATACATGCCGCGCCCTGCCCTACATATCGAAGTTGATCATGTTGCGCATGACGGTGATGCCCGTGCCCATCAGGCCGGCGGCCATGACGAGGATGACGTGGCCCGTCTCCGTACGGAACAGTTCAAGGATGTAATCAGGCGTGGTCATGAACACCATCAGGCCGACGGCGAAGGGCAGCGCGCCGATGATCATGGCGGAGGCCTTGGCCTCGGATGACAGCGCCTTGACCTTCTCACGCATCATCTTGCGCGAGCGAATAACGCTCGACAGGTTGCCCAGCGCTTCGGACAGGTTGCCGCCCGCTTTGGCCTGGATCATCAGCACGATGGCGAAGAAGTTGATTTCCTGCAGCGGTATCCGCTTGTAGAGCGCCGCCAGCGACCGGTCGAGGCCCGCGCCCATGGCGAGGTTATCCGCGAAGGTCAGGAACTCCTTGCGCAGCGGCTCGGGGCTTTCCCGGCCGATGACGCGGATACACTCGTTCAGCGGCAGGCCGGATTTGACACCGCGCACGATGATGTCGAGCGCGTCGGCAAACTGGTTGACCATCTTTGTGTGGCGGCCCTTGATGAGGAAGCCGAGTACGAATTGCGGAATGCCGAGCACGCCGCCGAAGAAGGCGCCCGCGACCAGCACCGGACGGCTCTTGAGGTTCATGCCATTGATGACAAGCCCGTCGGCGCCAGAAATATAGACCAGCATTGCGCACACCGCGCCGCACACCACCGAAATGATCCAGAACATCGGCACCGGAATCTCAAGGCCAGCCTGGGTCAATTTCGACCCGATGTTCCGCATGGGATCGTTCCGGCGGCGCTCTTTGTCCTGCCGGCGCAGATTGTCGAGCATCTCCTGCGTCTTGGCACGGCGGCGGACGTTTTCGTCCACCTTGCCTTTTACCGGCGCCCCTGCCCGGCCGGCACCGATGGTCTTGGCCCGCTTGCGCGCGGCATCATCCTGCCCGCCGGTGAGAACAAGACCTACGCCAACGATGGCAAAGAAGGCGAGCGCCGCAACGATATAGGGGATCAGGGAAGCGGTCATCAGGCACCATTCAGCTCGTCGAGAGCGGCGGCCAGTTCGCGCTCCAGATTGTAGTAAGACGCGCGTTCCCAGAAACGCGGACGACCAATGCCCATGCCGCGATGGCGGCCAATGATCTTGCCGTTATCGTCCTCGCCGTCGATCTCGTATTTCAGGATGTCCTGCAGCACGATCGTGTCGCCCTCCAGGCCCAGAACCTCGGTGATGCACATGATGCGACGCGAACCATCACGCAGGCGTGACGCCTGAACCACGACATCGATAGAGCCGACGATCATTTCACGGATGGTTTTGGCCGGCAGCGAGAAGCCACCCATCGTAATCATGGACTCCACCCGGCTGAGCGCTTCGCGCGGGCTGTTGGCGTGGAGCGTTCCCATCGAGCCGTCGTGGCCGGTGTTCATGGCCTGCAGAAGGTCGAACGCTTCAGGGCCGCGAACCTCGCCCACGATGATCCGCTCAGGACGCATACGCAGACAGTTCTTGACGAGTTCGCGCATGGTGACCTCGCCCGAACCTTCGATGTTCGGCGGGCGCGTTTCGAGACGCACGACGTGCGGCTGTTGCAGCTGAAGTTCGGCGGAGTCTTCGCAGGTAATGACGCGCTCGCCAGGCTCAATAAAGCCGGTGAGACAGTTGAGCAGCGTCGTCTTGCCCGAGCCCGTACCGCCAGAGATCAGGACGTTACAGCGGCTGTGGCCGATGATGCGCAGGATTTCGGCGCCGCACTCGCTGATCGAGCCAAAGCGCACGAGGTCGTCGAGCTTCAGCTTGTCCTTCTTGAACTTACGAATGGTGAGCGTAGGGCCATCGATCGCCAGCGGCGGCGCGATGACGTTCACACGCGAGCCATCCAGCAAGCGCGCGTCACAGATCGGGGAGCTTTCATCAACGCGGCGGCCAACCTGGCTCACGATCCGCTGACAGATGTTCATAAGCTGGGCATTATCGCGGAAGCGGATGTTCGTCCGCTCGATCTTGCCGTTGACCTCGATATAGGTCGTGTCCGCACCATTGACCATGATGTCGGCGATGTCGTCGCGCGCCAGCAGCGGCTCCAGCGGACCATAACCCAGAACATCGTTACAGATATCGTCGAGCAGGTACTCCTGCTCCGATATCGACATCACGACATTCTTGATACTGATGATTTCAACAACAATGTCGCGGATTTCTTCGCGGGCACTCTCGGTATCGAGCTGAGCGAGCTGGGAGAGGTCGATGGTGTCGATCAGCGCGTTGAAGATGGTGGTCTTCGTTGCGTAATACTGCTCGGTCTGCTGGCTCACCTTGCGAACCGGTTCCGGCTTCACCTCAGGCGGCTTCGCCTTGACGGCAGCAGCCTGCGGGGGCGCGACCGGTTTCGGCGCAGCCTGCGGCGCGGGCGCCTGTGGCGCAGCCGGCTTCGGCGCCGCCGCGGGCGCCGGCGGCGGCAGCGTTGCGGAGGATGTGCCGGAGCGTTTGCCGAATGCCATGATCTAACCTGTCGTCCCGATCTTCTTACTTACCCAGCAGTTTCTTGAAGAAAGACTTCTCAACTTTCTGGACCGCCCGCCCACTGAGGATCGAGGCAAGCTCATCAATTGCAATCGCCGGCTTGGAGGCCGGGCCTGTTTCCGAAATCATCTGGCCATTATTGGCAGCCGTTCCGAACACTTCCGGATCAAACGGCATGACGATTTCCGGCTCGACGCCGATGGCCGCGGCAAAATCCTTCACCGGAATCTCCGGGCGCTTGGGAACACCGCACATATTCAGCACAAGGCGCGGCGGATGATCGTTGACGCGGTGGCCCTTGAGCTGGTCGATCAGGTTCTTGCCGTTGCGCAGCGAAGCCAGATCGGGCTGGCAGACGACAATCACCTCATCGGACGCAATCAGCGTGCTGCGCAGCCAGTGGTTCCAGACGTGCGGCAGGTCGAGCACCATATAAGGCACATTCCGGCGCACACCCTGGATGACCGTATTGTAGGCGTCATCGGGAATATCGATCACCTGGTTGATATGCGCAGGCGCCGTGAAGAGCGACAGGCGCTCCGTTGCCCTGGCCAGAAGGCGTTCGATCACCGCATCGTCGGCCCGCTCGGGCGCCAACAGCGCGTCGGCAATGGTCTGCGGTGTTTCCTGGTTGAAATCGAGCGCGGTGGTGCCGAAGGAAAGGTCCAGGTCGACAAGCGTGGTGTTGACCTTGATGTTCTCGGCCAGCGCCCAGGCGAGGTTGTGCGCGATCGTGGAGGCCCCTACCCCGCCCTTCGCGCCGACGACCGAAATCTGGCGGCCAACGAACGGCGCTTCGGGATCTGTAAACAAGTCGGAAATGGCGCGCAGGATCTGCAGCGGCTGGAAAGGCGGAACAAGATATTCCGAAACGCCGCGCGCCATCAGCTGGCGATACAGCATGATGTCGTTGACGGCGCCAATAACGACGACCTTCACATGCTCGTCGCAATGCTCGGCCAGCGCGTCGATCTCGTTGACAACCTGAGCAGCCACGGAGCCGGATTCGATCAGCAGCAGGTTCGGCGTGGAGTTGGAGCGCAAGTAGTCTACCGCAGACGGAATACCGCCAGGAAGGCATTCCACAGTGGCGCGTCCCATGCGGCGGTCCTGCGCGCACAGCTCCATCAGCAGCCGGGTCTCTTCCCGCTCGTAAAAGAGCTTGATGGAAATCGCCGGCAGCATGGCGTCGCCGCCCTCAGAACTGCTGGAGAAAACCGGCATGTTGAAATTGGCGGCGCGATCTGTCACCGGCGCGGGCGCAGCCGACGGGCTCTCGCCAAAAATGGTTGCGGCTGCCTTTTCAATCGGCGTGCTGGGCAGATCATCGCCGAAGACATCTTCGAACTCGGGATCGATGTCATCCTCGAACATCGGACTTTCCTTGACCATCTTCCTACTCCCGTTGGCTCCTGCCGGTACTCTATCGGATTGCTGTCGAAACAGCGCCGGACTCCTGAGCCGAACGCACCGATGCGGTCGACTCTCCTTTCCGGAATTTCTCAAGTATGACTTCGCGGCGCTGGAGATCTGACGGATCGAGCGGACGCCCGCCGAGCAGGTCTGCCGGGTCAACAATCATGGCGGCCAGATTGGTGCGCACGGAGCATCCCAGTGTCGGCTGGTGGTTGTTGGAAGTCACATCGCTGAAGTCGATCGTCGATTTCGGCGGGCAATTTGGCGCGATCGCCTCATAGCTCTGATAGGCGAGGATCAACGGCTCGCTGACCGGCGAGCCTGAGCCATGCGCCGTGCTCGACATTTCATCATACTCGATGCCCATCTCCCAGGCGATGGCGCGCGCTTCAGCGATCGCGGCAACGGCGAGTTGGGGATTGGACGATGCCTGCGGCAGGGACATGACAAGCGGGCCATGACCCTTCTTCACATAGCCGGTGACAAAGGTTCGGATGCGGCTGCGATCGTCCGATGACAGCTCGCTGGCATACGCGTCGATGGCGACTTCCAGAAACTCCGTGTTCATCCGAACCTGGATCGGGTTCATATCGAGCGCGTTGGACTCAAGATAGGCTGGCTCAACGGCCGTCGGGGCCATGCTGGAACAGGCACTGACCATGCCTGCGCTCAGAGCGATGAGAGCCGGTAGAGATCTGATCTGACGGGTCATGATGGTCTTGCCCTACTCTTCCATGAAGCCCACAGGGGCGCGGTATTGGTCTGCCTTGATGGGGGCGCCATCGCGGCCGTAAGTTTCGTTCAGTTTACCGAAGAAAATCGTCTTGGCGTCCGACGCGTTGGCGTAGCCATCAGCCGGAGACTTCATCGCATCCTTGGCAGCCGGCCCGACAAGATACGGCGTGACCATGATCACAAGCTCGGACTCCTCGGAGAGGAAGTCGCGCGACTGGAACAAGGCGCCAAGGATCGGCAGTTTCTTCAGGCCGGGCAGCTGGTCGATTGTCTGGCGATCCTTCACCGAGATGAGGCCGGCCATCATCATCGATCCGCCCGAAGGCAGCTCGACAACGGATTCTGCGCGGCGAACTGTCAGCGCAGGAAGGGTGACGCCCTGAATGACCGTCGTGTTGCCGTTGGAATCAGTGACCGTCTGCGCCGTCCCCTGGAAAGCGCCCTGGGAGGTCAGCTCCGACACTTCCGTGGACACTTTCAGCGAAATCCGGCCTTCCGACAGCACCACAGGCGTAAACGCCAGGCCGACACCGTAGGGTTTGAACTGGACCGTGATCTGACCATTCTGGTTCTGGCCAACCGGGACCGGGAATTCACCGCCAGCAAGGAACTTCGCGCTTTCGCCCGACATCGCGACGATGTTGGGTTCCGCCAGAGTGCGGACAATGCCGATCCGTTCCATTGCATCGATCGCCGCCCCGATGGAGGATTGGAGCTTGCCGTCAACATAATTTGAATAGCCGCCCTTGAAGGACAGGCCGCCAAGCGCCTGGCCCTGCACGTTGAAGCCATTCGCAGTGCTGCCGCTGGTTGTGTTCGAGAATGGCAAATCGCCACCCGCCGCTTGCAGCGCCGTACCCTGAGCAACTGTGTTCAGGCCGATATCTTTGTCGTAATACAGCGGCCAGCCGCCCAGCAAAACCTGCTGCAGCGTCGTGTTCGCCAGGTCACCAAAGCCCGATGAGCCGGAGAGGTTGATGCCCAGCTGCTTGATCACGCTGCGCTGCATTTCAACGATACGGACTTCCAGGAGCACCTGATCGGCAGCGTCCACGCTCAGCATGTTGACGATCGGCGTGCCTCTGGCGCCCGTACTTGGAAAGAACGCCTCCACAAGGCGCGTAACCTGGTCAGACTGGCTGAGATTGTCGACCCGGCCCGTGAGGACCACGCTTCCGTTGATGCTTTCGGCTTTCACGCGCGCATCGGGAACATGGCGCGTAATCATTTCTTCGAGGGTGGCAAGATCGGTTTCCACCGAAATATCCAGATCAAGAAGAGGCCGGCCGGCGCGATCAAAGATCAGCGCATTTGTCTGGCCCAGCTTGACGCCCCGGAAAATAATCCGCTGCGACGTCTGAACGACGGCGTCGGCAATATCCGGGCTGGATATAACAACATCTGCAGCCGGAGCATCCAGCTCGACGATCATCGATTTATTGACGCCAAGGGTCACCCGGCGGGAAACCGCCTGCTCCCCCGGACGGATAATATTGGCGCTCATCCCGTTGGGAACGGTTTGAGCCAGCGTTCCCGGAGCAAGCAGAGTTGCCAGGGTCGCGGCGCATGTCAGCGCTTTCATCGCCAGCCTCATCAGTTGACCCCCATCGTCATTACTTGCGGTTTGCTGTTGCGAATGAGCGTAACTGTGTTGCCACCATCGAGATCTCCGCCATTCATTTCGTACCGCGGGTTCCTCGGCGCACTGACGGCATTCTCGTCGAGCGGACGCAAAACCAGGGTAAGTTCGCCCATGCTCTGCGAAAGCGCGACCAGTTCGGCTTCTTTGGAGGAAACCTCCAGCGTGGCCGTGTTACCGATACGGGTCGCTTCGACTTCACCATCAACGGCCGTGCCCGGGCTGACGGCCTGGTCAATCGCAAGAACGCGGACGTTCTGCACCAGTGTACGAGCAATACCACGCTCGATCGTCGGGCCGTTGCCGGTCTGGATTTCTTCGACATAGGTCAGGATCAGGTCGACGCGGTCATTGGGAAGAATGAAACCACCCGACGCGGACTCCGGCGAAATGCCAACCGCGACAGCGCGCATGTCGGCTTCCATCAGCACCGGCAGGAGACCAGCTTCGCCCTTCTTCACAATGCGCTGCGGCAAGATCGGCTCGTGCTTGAAGATCGGCAGTTTGGTGATCGCGCCGGCGACTTCTTCAATCGCGTCAGGCTGGGCAGACTCTACAAACTGGCCTTCGACGACGCCCTTCTCCGGCCAGACGGCCCATTTCAGGTCTTCAGGCTTGATCTGCTCACCGATCGCAAAGTCGCGGGTCGCCGTCAGGACCTTGATCTCCGACACCTCGACATTCTCGATGACTTTCTTATCGCGCGTGACCGTGTCCGTGACGACCTGCGGCTGGCTCATCCGGCTGACCAGGAGAGCTGCGCCGCCGGCAGCAACCAGCGCCAGCAGCAGGATAATGATACGCATAGGCGACATGTGGCGCCACTCCCTCCGAATTCCGCGTGCAAAGGTAAACGCACACGGCCAGCCGATTCATACTGTTCGGAAAATTGCACGCGCCGCCTAAAGGATAGTTAACCGGTAAATCCTGCGGCCAGGAAGAGATCAGCCAGGAGCGGAGAACCGGCCCCGGCCAGCAACGCCCCTGCAGCAATTGCAACACCATAGGGCACGCCAGCATTCGGTTCGAAGGGCGCCCGCATGAAGCCCGGAATGGCCTCAGCAGGCGCGGTACGGCGCACCGCCAAGACAAGGACAGCGCAGATACCGCCGACAATAGCCATCTTGAACGTGAACATCAGCGCTGCAGCTGGCCCCACCCACAAGACCACCGCAGGGATCATCTTTGCGTCCCCTCCCCCGAAAATGCGGAAGGCAAACAGACCGAAGGAAATAAGGAAGGCCAGCGCGCCAGCCATCAGGTGGCCGCCAATGATCTCCAATGGCAGGCCAGACACGGCAGCAGCCGGAACAAACAGCGCCGCAAGCGTCAGGTTGAGCCAGTTTGGGATCTTGAGTTGATTGACGTCAAAAAGAGCCGCCAGAACGCACAGGCCCAGAAATATCGCTCCGAGGAACATTAGGACCATTTGGCTTCTCCCATCCACAACTCCTAAGGGCGCCAATCTGCGCCAAAAGACTGAAAGAAGCCTTGAAACGCTGCGCGCGGATCAAATGAAAAGAGCCGCCGGAAGACCGGCGGCTCCTTCAATTCTAGCCAAGAAGGCAAGCGATTAGGCTTGGTCCATCTTGCCAGCAACCGTTTGGAACGTTGCTTCAGCGTTGTTACCGAGAGCGGTGACACCGCCGATGATGGCGACAGCGATCAGAGCGGCGATCAGGCCGTACTCGATTGCAGTTGCGCCCGACTCGTCTTTCAGAAAACGTGCAAACATTGGAAACTCCCATCATGCGTTTGACAGTTCCGGCTTGAAACTTTTATTCCCGGAACAGTGTTGGTTCTACAGGAGCATTCCTGAGATCTCGTTTCCGCGAAAAGAAAATTCGTGAAGCGAAATCAGGGGGTTGTTTACCGTTTCAGTTCCCCCCGAGAAGCACCTTGCGCGCGCGATTCCTTAGTATAGGCGATGACGATTCCGGTTCGCCGCCCAGGCAAACGGCGCAAGCTCCCCCTGCATTAGGAAATGGGAAACCAAAATAAGCGACGGTCCCTGAAATCCGTACCGGAGCCTCCGTATAATGAAGTTCGCCGCGAAAACTGCCCTTGTGATGATTGCCAGCCTTGCCGTCGGCGCGGCTGCAAGCGCCGAGCAACTTTCAATAGAGGCGTCCAAAACGATCCCATTGCGCCTGGACGGTTCGGCCGCCAGCATCGTTGTCGGCAACAAGAACATCGCCGATGTCGCCGTACACGATGACCGGCTGATCTTCATCACAGGCAAAAGCTATGGCACGACCAACCTGCTGGTGTTCAACAAGGCAGGCGACCAAATCTATAGCGGCGATATTGTCGTGACGGCCAATTCGGCCAACCTCGTCTCGGTTAACCGCGCCGGCCAGACGCGCACCTATGACTGCGCCCCCGTCTGCCGCTCCACCATGAGCGTGGGTGACGATCCGAGTTACTTCAATGCCCTGATCAGCCAGCAGCTGCGCACCCAGGCGTTGACCGAAGGCGGCTCCAACTAGGCCTTTGCAGGCCTGGTCGGTGAAATTTCATCGACCTGTTCAACCTGCCAAAAACCGGAACCTGATAGAGCTGTAAGCTGATCCCAGTGGGGGAATGGCTTTTAATGCTTACCAACCGTTTCAGCCTGGCTGCGCGCCTGCATGCTCGCCTCCGCACTTTTGCGGACGACAAGCGCGGTGTGGCGGCCGTTGAATTCGCCCTGATTGCGGCCCCCTTCTTCTTCCTCATCTTCGGCCTGCTTGAGGTCTGCATGATCTTCATCATGTCGGCGATCCTCGATCATGGTGTTGTCGAAGCGTCCCGCCCGCTGCGCACAGGCGCCGCCCAGCAAGTCTCCATGACGTCCGAACAGTTCAAGGAACTGGTCTGCTCGGAACTCATGGACATGATGGACTGCGAGACCCGCCTGCACATCGACGTGCAGACAGTCGACAGCTTCAGCAACACGCCAACCGCTTCGCCGCTGAACACTGCAGGCGAACTGCAGGATGAAGGCTTTGGCTTCAATCCCGGCGGCCCCAACGACGTGGTTGCCGTGCGCGTTTTCTATGAGTGGGACCTGCTGACGCCGGGCCTGACCATGCCGCTGGCCAATATGACCGGCAACAAGCATCTGCTGCAGACCAATGCCGTCTTCCGCAACGAGCCTTTCGGGAGCGAATCCGAATGATGTTCAATCGCTATTTCGAGGCGCGCCTGCGCCGCAAGAATGCGCCCCGAAAGCTGGGCCTGAAAAGTCTCCTCCGGAATGAGGATGGCGTCTCAGCGGTTGAGTTCGCGTTCATCGCACCGCTGTTGGTGCTGATCTTCTTCGGCTGTATCGAACTCAGCCTTCTGATGCGCGCAGACCGCCGCGTTACGGCGACAGCCGCCAGCCTGGGTGACCTGACATCGCGTCTCGCTTCGGTGAGCGATGATGACATGCACGAGCTTTACAATGCCGCCGCCGTGCTGATGCAACCTTATAGCGCCTCGGATACACGTATGCGGATCACCTCGATCGTGGACAGCGGCGACGGGCAGAAGAAAGTCGCCTGGTCAGATGGGTACAAGATGACCCCGCGGGTCGTCGACTCGGTTGTGGATGTGCCTTCGGGCATCGTTCCCTCCCCCGGCTCGGTCATTCTCACCGAGGTGGAGTATGACTACCGGGATGGCATCACCGTTGTGATCGACAGCTCGATGACATTGTCGGACACGTTCTATCTTCGCCCACGCCGGGTTTCGAAGATCGAACGCATCACCAGCGGCGCCAGTTCCGGAGCCTTCGGCCCGACGAGCTAACCCTCGGTCGCCTGCGCCGGCGGAACAGACCGGACAGTCAGAAGCATCGCAAAGCCCAGGAAGAACAGCAGCGCGATCGCCGACATGCCGATCCGCTGATCTCCGGACAAGCGTGTGAACTGCTCAATCAGCAGCGGGCCGAGCCAGACCGTCACCGTGCCGGCAATGGCGAACAGGCCGAAGAACTCTCCCCGCATATGCGGCGGCGCGACATGCACGAGCATCGAGCGGCTGGACGAAATGTTGGCCGTTGCGAACACGGCAATCAGAGCGCCCTGCGCCAGATAGATCAGATCCGACGTGCCGGAGAAGAACTGCGCGTTCCAGACTTTCACATTCGGAACCAGCCCGAAGAAAGCCGACTCCCGCGTGACCGAAAGGCCCAGGAAGAGGATCAGCACAATGGCCGCCAGCTCAATCAGAAGCGCATTCTTTGGACCGACCTTCTGGTCCAGCCAGCCACCGAAGAAGCCTCCAACCACCCCCCAGGCAGAGGCCCAGATGGCGTAGATGGTCAGCTCGATCAGCCCCCAACCAAGGAAGAGACTGACATAGACCGCGCCAATCGTGAGGAGCGCAAACATCCCATCGGCATAGATCGTCCGCGCGATCAGGAACTTGAAAGCTTCCTTGTGGTGGGTCGCTTTCCGGATGGTGCGGATCACACCCTGCGCGCCTTCTTTCACGGCCTTGACCGGTGAGGTGCCCTTCACGCCAGTATCTTTGGCATAAAGGAAAAAAGGCAGCATCGAGAAGAGGAGCCAGACGCCGCAAATCGGGCCGGCGATACGGAACTGTTCGTACTGGGATGTATCGATCCCGAATAACGGCTCAGCGAATGGCCAACCGAGCGCATCGGGCAGGGCAAACATCAGGACAAGGGCCACGAACATCAAGGTTGCCAGCCCATTGCCCAGCGCGAGCCCAAGCCCCGAAACGGCGGGTAGTGCCTCAAGGCGCGCCGCATCCGGCAACATCGAATTATGCGCCACTTCGCTGTAGCTGTAGGAAACATAAGCCGCGATCAGCAGGGCCATGATGGCGGCGGTCGAAAGTCCGGCCGGGCCGGGAATGGCCCACCAGAGCGACATACCCACCAAGGCGATCAGAGACAGGCATAGCAGGATCAAAGGCTTGCGGCGCAGGCCTCTGTCGAATGCAGCGCCGAGGAAGGGCGCCGTCAGCGCGGCAATATAGCCGGCTGTCTTCGAAAGGTTGGCAACGGTTGCCTGGCCTTCCGCCCCAGCCACCCGGTGTGCCTCTTCCGGGGAAAGGCCATTGAGCTTGCCGCTGGCCAGAATATCCGCGCCCACAATGTCGCGCGCGAAGTAAGGCGCAAAGACGTAGATGACGATCAGGATATAGTAGGGATTGCGCGCAGCCTCGAACCAGGCCCAGGCAAAGCCCGTCCGGCCAAACGCACCGCCCTCCCCCTTGTGAACATGAGCAGGGCTGCCGCTGCCGGCATCCATGATAGCTTGTGCCATTCAAGTTCCTCCCGGCGCGTGTGCCCGCGCAGCTGAAGGCGAGACTATCCGGGAAACGGCAAAGCGGAAGGCGGTTTTCGCTGTGACCCTGCGTCAGCCGTTCAGCTTCGCAGGCAGCTCCCCGGCATAGCGGGTAATGTCACCCGCGCCGAGGCAGACAACCATGGCGCCAGGTCCGGCCAGCTCTTTCACGGCCACCGGAAGATCCGAAAGCGATGTCAGCGTCTGCGCGCTGCGATGGCCGTGGCGCTGGATAGAGCGGACAAGCGTTTCGTGGCTGATGCCGGGGATCGGCACCTCCCCTGCCTCATAGACCGGCGCGACGAGCACATGATCGGCCTGATCAAAACAGCGGGAGAAATCTTCGAACAGATCCTGCAGGCGGGAATAGCGGTGCGGCTGGCACACGGCGATCAGCGTGCGGTCGCCCTGCATCGCGCGGGCAGCTTTCAGCACAGCGGCAATCTCCACCGGATGGTGGCCATAATCGTCGATCACCTTCACTGGATCTGCGCCAGCAACGGGCGTCCAGTCGCCGACCGCCGTGAAGCGGCGCTTCACGCCGCCGAACTTGGCAAGCGCACTTCGGATCTGCTGATCGGTTGCGCCAAGTTCCAGCGCCACCGTGATCGCCGCCAGGGAGTTCTGCACATTGTGCTCCCCGGCCATCGGCAGGGTCAGCCCATCGATACGGCGCGGGCTGTCGCCGGCGGCGCGGCGGATTTCAACATCGAAATGTGCGCCGCTGAGATCGGTACGCAGGTTCACCGCGCGGACATCGGCCTGAAGGTTGAAGCCGTAAGTGATGCGGCGGCGATCGGTTACGCGCGCAGCCAGTGCCTGCACCTCAGGATGGTCCGTACAGAGAACAGCGAAACCATAGAAGGGAAGGTTCTCGACAAAGGTGTCGAATGCTTCCAGCAATTTCTCCATGGTGCCGTAATGGTCCATGTGTTCAGGATCGATATTGGTGACGATCGCGCAGGTGGGATGCAGCTTGGCAAACGTGCCGTCGCTCTCATCGCTCTCGACCACCATCCAGTCGCTTTCCCCGGCCTTATAGTTCGATCCATAGGCATGGATTATGCCGCCATTGATGACCGTGGGGTCGATCCCCGCCCCATCCAGGAGGCAGGCCACAAGCGATGTGGTTGTGGTTTTGCCGTGGGTTCCAGCGATGCAGACCGTGTATTTCAGGCGCGTGATCTCGGCCAGCATGTTGGCCCGGCGCACGACCGGAATGCCAGCCGCGCGCGCAGCCTGCACTTCCGGATTGTCACGCTTGATTGCCGAGGAAATGATGACCGTTCCGGCGCCCGTCACATTCTCGGATTTGTGGCCTATGAACACTTTCACGCCGCGCTGGCGCAGGCGCTCGACATTGGCACTGTCGGCCACATCCGAGCCCTGCACCTGATAGCCCATGGTGAGCATCACGTCGGCAATGCCGGACATACCAATACCACCGATTCCAACGATATGGGCGGGACCAACGGAAAACGGGGTGGGCGAGGTCATGGAAACTCCGGTTCCTTTCGGAAAGCAGGTGGCAGGCGCGGGTTAGCCTTTACAGCTCCGCGATCCTCTCCGCCATATCCGCCAGTTTTTGGGCCGCATCCGGGCGAGCTGCAGACTTTGCCGCCGCCGCGCGCGCCGTCATATCCGCCGCGTCGCCCAGCCGGGCGCTAATCAGCTCTCCCAGCAGCCTGGGCGTGGTGTTTGCTTCAAGCATCATGTCGGCCGCGCCGATGGCTGTCAGCGCTTCGGCGTTGGCGGCCTGATGGTCATCCATCGCGATGGCGAGCGGAATGAGGATCGAGGGCCGGCCAACGGCCGCCAACTCGCTGACTGTTCCCGCCCCGGACCGGGCGATCACAAGATGGGCCGCAGCAAGGCGCTCCGGCATATCGCGGAAGAAGGCAGACAGCTCGCACTCCACGCCAGCATTGCGGTAGATGTTCGAGACAATCTCATACTGTTCTTCGCGGACCTGCTGAACCACCTTGAGGCGCACACGGAGCGGGGGCGAAACGTGATTGGCAATCGCCAGCGGCACAATCTCGCCAATAATGCGCGATCCCTGGCTGCCACCGGTGACGAAGATGTTCAGTGTCTCATCCGTGGACGGATAGGAAGTTTTCCCCGCCTCGATGATCGGGGCGCGCACGGGGTTTCCGATTGCCAAATGGGCCGAGCCGGGTGGCAGACGGTCGAGCCGTTCAAAGCCGCTGGCCACAAGCTTGGCGTGTTTGGCAAACTGCCGGTTCACCCGACCCAGAACGGCGTTCTGTTCGTGAATGATGATCGGCACGCCAAGACGGCGCGCCGCCGCCAGCGCGGGAAACGCGGGATAGCCGCCAAACCCCGCGACAAGAGCCGGACGGTGCAGCTTCATTGCGCGCCGCGCGCGGGCAATACCCGCATTGATCTTCAACGCGGCGCCCGGAACGGTCCAGGGCTTGCGGAAATTGGGGCTGGCGGCTTCGATCTCTTCTTTCCAATCCGCCGGGAAGTCACCCGCATACCGCAGACCGCGCGAGTCCGAGATCAGCGCAGTGGACCAGCCACGCGCGCGCATTTCATCGGCAAAGGCGCGCGCCGGGAACATGTGCCCGCCCGTACCACCGGCTGCGATAATGACGAGTTTTGAATCTGGCGTATCAGCCATACTGTCCCCGGCTCCTTGTGCCTTCCCCGCGGACGAGAGCAAGCGCGAAGCCGAGCGTCAATCCCATGCCTGCCATCGAAGAGCCTCCGTAGGAGATAAATGGCAGTGGCAGCCCCGTTGGCGGCACAATGGCGAGATTAACACCAATGTTGATAATCGCCTGCAAGGCGAACAGGGCGAACAGCCCGGACGCCGCCGTGCGGGCAAAACCGTCTTCGATACGCGATGCCGCGCGGAAGCCGCGAATGGCCATCAGCGCATAGATGCCCATCAGCACGAGGATCGCAACGAGACCATACTCCTCGGCCATGACGGCAAAGATGAAATCGGTGTGTGCTTCGGGGATTTGCGCCTTCACCAGCCCCTCGCCCGGCCCCTGTCCGAACAGGCCTCCGCGCGAGATCGCCTCCAGCGTCTTGTCGATCTGGTAGCGGTCGAGATCGCTGGTCGGGTTGAAGATCGTATCGACCCTGCGCTTGACGTTCGGCACAAGCTGATAGAGCGACACAGCCAGAACCGCTCCACCAGCAGCAAAAATGGCGATCCATCGTTTCGGCAGGCCACTGACGAAAAATGCTGTCACAAACGCAAACGAGAGAAGCGCCGCGCCGCCGACATCCGGCTGCAGCAGGAACAGGCCAAGCGTCACCGCAAAGAAGACAAAGGTGACGATGGCCCACGGGCCTTGCGGATACCGCTCACGCTGGGAAAGCAGCCAGCCGCACAGCACCAGCAAAGTTGGCTTGGCCACCTCGCTCGGTTGCATCGACGCGCCGCCGAAACGGAACCAGCTCTGCGCGCCGTTCACCTCGTGTCCGAAGCCGAGAATTGCGGTCATCAGCAAGATCGCGCCGAAGAACATCAACACCGCGATCCGCCGCGCCCAGGCGCGGCTGAGCATGCTGGTCGCCATCATCAGGAGCAGGCCGAAGCTGGCGAAGCTGACTTGCCGGTAGACGAAGTAATAGGTGTCGTAGCCGAGCTTGTTGGCCGCAGTGGGGCCAGCGGCCAGCGACATCATCATGCCGATGCCCGCCAGAAGAAAAGCACCGGCAACCAGCCCCCAATCGAGCGTGCGGCGCCATTCGGTGAACCAGGATGTATCCGAACGCGGCAGAAGCGGAGCGTTGGCGGTGTAGCTCACGCGGTCACCCTGAAGCTGACCGGGGTCATACCCTGAACCAGGCTGCGGAAAGCGTCCCCCCGCTGCTCATAGTCCTTGAACTGATCGAAGCTCGCACATGCCGGCGAAAGCAGGACAACCGCGCCGGGCTCACCCGCCGCTTTCGCGTCCCGATGCGCCGCTTCCAGCGCTCGCTCCAGCGTACCGCACACCTGATTGGGCACTTTGCCCTGCAGGGTGGCAGCGAATGCGTCTTCGGCCTGCCCGATCAGGTAAGCCTTGGTGATGTTGGGAAACAGCGGCGCGAGCGGCAGGATGCCTTCGGCCTTGGGGACACCGCCGGCAATCCAGTAAATGTTCTTGAACGAGCGCAGCGCCTGTTCGGCAGCCTGGGCGTTCGTTGCCTTGGAATCGTTGATGAAGCGAATACCGTCGATCTCGCCGACAGCTTCCATACGATGGGCAAGGCCGGGGAAGGATTTCAGGCCCGCCATAATGGTACCCGGATCGAGGCCGAGCGCCCGGCAGGTGGCAAAGGCAGCCGCCGCATTCTGGAAATTGTGACGGCCGAGCAGGGCCGGGCATTCATCCATCTTACCGACGAATTCCGCCTTGCCCGACTGGTTGTCATAGAGGCGGCCATCGACCGCGCTGATGCCTTTGCCGAGCGTGTAGGTCGACGAGATCTGCACCACATGCTGCGGCCCCTTGGCGGCAAGGCCGATGGCGATCGACTGGCTGTAGATGTCATCAAAGCCGATGACGGCGACATCCTTTTCCGTCTGGTTCTGGAAGATGCGCATCTTCGCGGCCTGATAGCCGTCCATGCCGCCATGGCGGTCCAGATGATCGGGCGACAGGTTCAGGAAGACAGCAACATCGCAGTGCAGGCTCTTCACAAGGTCGAGCTGATAGGACGACATTTCCAGAACATAGACCGCATTGGAATGAAGCGCAGCCAGGTCGAGCACGCCGGTGCCGATATTGCCGCCGACGCGAACATCCCGTCCGGCTTGTTTCAGGATATGCCCGATCAGCGCAGTGGTTGTCGACTTGCCATTGGTGCCGGTAATGCCAACGACTTTCGGACGCGCACGCTCGGGCAGCGCCTGCACGGCGCGGGCGAAGAGTTCCATGTCGCCGATCACCGGCACACCGGTCATCTCTGCCATGCGCACCAGGCGGTGGGGCTGCGGGTATTTGTAGGGAATGCCCGGCGAGAGAACGAGCGCGGCAAAGGTCTGCCAGTCGCGCTTGTTGATGTCGGAGAGGGCGATGCCGGCGGCTTCGGCCTTGGCGCGCGATTCTTCATTATCGTCCCACGCATGGACGCGCGCCCCGCCGGCCTTGAGGGCCTTGGCCGCGCTGAGTCCGGTCCGGCCGAGGCCGTAAACCGCAACATCTTTTCCAGCGTATTCGGTAATGGGGATCATCGCGCGGCGCTCACCTCAGCTTCAGCGTGGCAAGGCCCGCGAGGGCGAACAGCACGGACAGGATCCAGAAGCGCACGACAACGCGCGTCTCCGGCCAGTTCTTCTTCTGGAAATGGTGGTGCAGCGGCGCCATCAGGAAGATGCGCTTGCCCTCACCCGTGAGACGCTTGGTGATCTTGAACCAGCCGATCTGGGTCAGCACCGACAGCGCTTCGATGACGAACAGGCCGCCGATCACGACGAGCGCGAACTCATGCTTGGTGGCCACGGCGACAACGCCGAGCATACCGCCGAGGCCGAGCGATCCGGTGTCACCCATGAACACCTTTGCCGGATAGGCGTTGTACCAGAGGAAGCCCATGCCCGCGCCGATCACCCCGGCGAGCACGACGGCAAGCTCACCTGCCCCCGGCGCAAACTGGATGCCGAGATAGGAGGCAAACACGAAGTTGCCGGTCAGGTAGGCGATCATTGCATAGGCGGCTGCCGCGAAGGTCATCGGTACGATGGCGAGACCATCAAGACCATCGGTGAAGTTCACAGCGTTTGCCGCGCCGACGATGACGATCATCCCGAAAAGGATGAAGAAGCCGCCGAGCGGAAGGAAGTAGTTGTTGACGAAGGGCACAGCCACGCCGCCGGAAAAATCCGGATCGGCCGGCTTTACCGACGTTTCAGGCGCAAAACCGGCAATCCATTCGGCCAGCGGGTGCAGTGGGCCCCAGGCAGCATGACCATCCGGCGTGTGCGCGCCGTGCAGGCCCATGATGATGGCGCAGGCGAGCGCGGCAATGCCGAAGCCGGAGAGCAGGCGGGCACCGGCAGAAACGCCGTCGGTCGATTGCTTCGTGACTTTTGCGTAATCGTCCAGGAAGCCGAGGAAGGCGTAGGAGAAGGTGACGAACAGCGTGACCCAGACATAAGGGTTGCGCAGGTTGCCCCACAGCAGCACCGCGACCAGCAGGCCGAACCAGATGAGGAAACCGCCCATCGTGGGCGTGCCTTTTTTCGAGAGCTGCGCTTCGAGCGAGAGATCGCGAATCGGCTGCCCCTTGCCCTGGCGTGCGCGCAGGAAATTGATCAGTCCATCGCCGACCAGCACCGTCACCAGAAATGCCGTGACGACCGCCGCACCGGTGCGGAAGGTAATGTAATTCAGAAGGTTGAAGAGGCCGCTGTCCGCAGCCAGCAGTTCATACAGCATCAGCTTACCCTCGCAGCTCCTTCTGAGCCGCCATCCATCTTGCCCATTTCGGCCGGTTGGCTCCATTGGCGCAGCCGGTCCGCTATCCGACCCATCCCGGACGCATTCGACCCTTTGATCAAGAGCACATCACCAGCCCGCAATGCTTTTTGCAGCTGATTCCACAACTCATCAGAGGTCGGAGCAGATACCTGCTGCAAATGAGGCGGAAGTGCGTCAGCGAGGTGTTGCATTTCAGCACCAGCGAGGAACACACCGTCAACACCGGCTTCGATGATCGGTCCCGCCAGATTGCGGTGCTCCTCGGCAGAGGTGTCGCCGATTTCACGCATGTCACCGAGGGCAGCAAGGCGGCGCGTGCCAGCACGCTGCGCCAGCGATATCAGCGCTGCGCGCATGCTCGCCGGATTGGCGTTGTAAGCGTCATCGATCAGAGTGATCTCACCGATCTCTGGCAGGTTGAGCGTTTCGGAAGTTCCGCGCCCCGGCGGCGGCGCATAGCCCGAAAGCGCCTCGGCGCTTTCCTTTACCGAGAGGCCGGATTGGCTCGCCGCAAGCAGAGATGCTGCGACGTTCTGCGCCCAGTGCGCGCCCACAGCGTCGAGCGTGACGCTCGCGCGCATCCCGACGATTTCGACTTCGATCCGGCTCGTGCGGCCATCGGTTTCGTAGGCGACGATGCGCGCGGTCGCATCCGGCGAGGCGCCAAACGTCTCGACATTCCCGGTCGGGCAAAAATTCCGTGCACGCTCGGAAAGATAGTCGAGGAAAGCATCGTCCGCTGGCAGAATGATTGTGCCGCCCGCTTCCAGACCGGCAAAGATATTTGCCTTCTCTTCGGCGATACCTTCGACCGAGCCGAGGCCCTGAAGATGCGCCGACGCGATGCAGGTAATGATGCCGGTATGCGGGCGCACCATATGGCTGCGCGGCGCGATCTCACCAGGGGTATTCATGCCGATCTCGAAAACCGCACGTTCGGTTTCTTCCGGCATCCGCGCCAGCGTCAGCGGCACGCCCCAGTGGTTGTTGAAGCTCTTCACGTTCCAGTGCGCCGGACCGAAAGCGCGATAGATCCGCGCCAGCATTTCTTTGACCGAGGTCTTGCCTGCCGAACCGGTCACCGCCGTGCGGTGGGCGCCGCAGCGCACACGCGCCGCAATGCCAAGCTGGGTCAGCGCATCGAGCACATCACCAACCTCAACCAGAGCGCCACCCGAAATCGGGCGTGACACAAGCGCGCCAGCCGCCCCGGCCTTGAACGCGGCCTCAACGAAGTCATGCCCATCGCGCTGGTCCTTCAGCGCCACGAACAGGTCACCCTTCTGCAGCGAGCGTGTGTCGATCGAAATCGAACCGGTCACTTCAAACGGCGCGCTGGCCTTGCCGCCCGTCGCCAGTTCGATATCACCGGATGTCCAGAGCGGGCGTGTCATCGCGCAAGCCCTTTCAGGGCGGCAAGCGCCTCATCCTGATCGGAGAAGGGCAACACTTCGGAGCCGATGATCTGCCCCGTCTCATGCCCCTTGCCTGCGATCACCAGCGTGTCGCCCTTTTTCAATTCGCGGATCACCGTGTGGATCGCTTCCGCCCGATCACCGATCTCGCGGGCATCTTTTGCGCCGCCCAGAATGGACGCGCGGATTTTCGCCGGGTCTTCCGATCTCGGATTGTCGTCGGTCACGATCACATCATCAGCCTGGCGCGAGGCAATTTCGCCCATGATCGGGCGCTTCTTGGCATCGCGGTCGCCGCCGCAACCGAAGATCACCTTCAGGCGCCCTGCCGTATGCGGGCGCACCGCGCGCAGCAGCACGTCCAGCCCGTCCGGCGTGTGAGCATAGTCCACAAACACGGCGCCGCCCGTCTCCGTCTTGCCGACGAATTCGAGGCGCCCTTTCACAGGCTTCAGATTGGCAAGCCCCTCTGCAACTGCCGGAAATTCCATGCCGAGCGACAGGCAGAGCGCAGCCGCAGCCAGCGCGTTCAGCGCCTGGAACTCACCGATCAGCGGCAGCTCGATCGGCTTCTGCTCCACATCCTTCCAGTAAAGGAACAGCGTCTGCCCGGTGGCTTTGGGCATCAACTCGTCGATCCACAGATCTTCGCCGCGCCAGCCAAACGAAATCACGGGAAGCCCGGCTGCGCGCGCCGTCTCCTCAACCACTTCGCGATGCGCGCTGTCAGCATTGACGATCGCCGGAACACCCTTTGGCGAAAGGTCGCGGAAGAGGCGCAGCTTGGCGTCCAGATAGTCTTCCATCGTCGCGTGATAATCGAGATGGTCCTGCGTCAGGTTCAGGAAGGCAACGGCGGCAAGATCAACGCCGTCGAGGCGGTGCTGCTCAAGGCCGTGGCTGGACGCTTCCATCGCGCAATGCGTCACGCCCTGGCTGGCCAGCGCCTTCATCGTCTCGCTCACGGTCACCGGGTCCGGCGTCGTGTGGCCAATGTCCACCTTGCCTTCCGGCCCGATGGCGCCGAGCGTTCCCATGGAGGCGGCCTTGATGCCTGCCCGGCTCCAGATCTGTCGGCAGAAATCGACCGTCGAGGATTTGCCATTGGTGCCGGTCACCGCGACCACGAACTCCGGCTGCACGCCGTAGAAACTCTTGGCCGCCAGCGCCAGCGCGCGGCGCGGCTCATCGGCAATCACATGCGGCACAGAAACCTCGGCAACGTCGCTGCCCGAAAGCACCGCGGCGGCGCCGCGCTGGATCGCCTGGGGCACAAACCGGCCGCCATCATGCACGCTGCCTTTCAGCGCGGCAAACAGCCAGCCAGGCTGCACCTTCCGGCTGTCGGCAGTCATGCCGAGGATCTCGGTTTCGCCATTCTCGGCAAGCGGGAAGAGGTCCTTGAGTTTCAAAGTTCACTCCTGTTCTGGGAGAGGTCGCGGGCAGGTGTTGAGGTGGGCCGCAAATCCTCAAATCTCGGATCGACCCCGAGCAACGGCGCAACCCGCTCGACAATGCGGCCAGCGATGGGCGCCGCATTCACCGCAGCCGTCGTGCTTCCGTCCTCGATGGCACGCGGCTCATCCAAAGTCACAATCAGGGCATATTGGGGGCTGTCTGCAGGAAACACGGCAGCAAAGCTCGAAACGTTACGGTCCTTGGCATAACCGCCAGCGATGGCCTTTTCCGCTGTGCCGGTTTTACCCGCCACGCGGTAGCCCGCCACATCCGCGCGCCGCCCGGTCCCGCTGACCACCGATGCCCGCATCATCTCAGTCACCAGATGCGCCGTTTCCGCCGAGAAGAGGCGCACAGGCTCGGGCGCTTCTGCGACCTCGTCCTCGATGATTTGCGGAGCGGGCATCTGCCCTTCATTGCCGAGCGAGGCGAACGCCAGCAGGAACGTCAACGGCGAAACCGACATTCCATGGCCATAGGAAACCGTTGCCGAGGTCACCTCATCCATCCGCGCCGGCACAAGCGGCGCCGCCGAACCGGGCAGACCAACAGGCGCTCGGCTGGTAAGGCCCGCATGCTTCAGGAATTGCAGCTGACGCTCCGTACCCAGCGCATAGTTCACCTGCACGGTTCCGATGTTGGAACTTTCCGACAGGATCTTCCAGACATTTGCCTCTTGGGCGAACCAGTGCGTGTCACGAATCCGCCGCCCCTGGATCAGGAGCGGTTGGCCGATCTGAAAACGGTCTTCAGCAGTTATCGCCCCGGCGTCGAGGGCAGCGGCAACGGTCAGCGGCTTGAACACCGAGCCAAGTTCGTACACGGCGCCGATGGCGCGGTTCATACGCGAAGGGTCGTCCGGCGGCGTATCACTCGCACGATTGGGATCGAAAGGCGGCCAACTCGCCATGCCGCGGATTGCGCCAGTGCGCGTATCCATCAGAATGGCAGCCCCGCCCTTCATGTCATAGTCCATGGCGGCGGTCGCAAGCTCTGCCTCAAGCGCCGCCTGCGCGCCGATATCCAGCGTCAGGTGAACCGGCCCCTCGCCGCTGCGCAGCGCTTCGTCCTGCGCCAGCTCGATCCCGGCAATGCCCTTGCCGTCGACATTGGTATAGCCGAGCACCTGACCAGCCAGAACACCGCGCGGATAAGCCCGGCGGGACTCTTCGCGGAAGTCGATGCCCTCAAGCCCCAGTGCCCTCACATGCTCACGCTGCCGAGGCGTCAGGCCGCGCCGAACCCATACGAACTTGCGAGACTGGTCAGAAAGACGCACCGCAAGGTCGGCTTCATTGATTTCAGGCAAGACGCCGGCGAGCTGGCGTGCGGCATCGGCGCCGTCCCAGATCAGGCTGGGATTGGCCCACAGCGACCAGGAACTTACGGACGTGGCGAGCAGTTCGCCATTTCGGTCCACAATGTCAGCACGCGAATTAAGATCGGCCACCATTGGCCGTGCGGATGGCCGCGCTGGCGCATCCGACAGCGCCAGAAACCCGCCCCGGCCCGCCATCAGCACAAAGAGCAGGCCGACAGCCAACCCCACAAGCCTTGTACGATGCCGGGAGGCTTCACTCACTGAGGCGCCTCCGCAGCAGTTTCTGCGGCGCCGGCCTTGTCCTCAACGACCGTCAAAGATTGAAGGGTTGTTACCGGCGCACCAACCACCTCATCAAGATCGCCCTCATTGACCATCTGCCCTGGCTTGGGTGGGGCCATGCCCAGCTGCTTGCGGGCATATTCCTCAATCCAGTCGCGCCGGCTCATATGCGCAAGCTCAGTCTCCAGCAGGGATTTCTCCTGTTGGGCCTGCTCGATCTGCGCCTCAACAGCCATCAATTCTGCGGCTGTGTCCTTGGCGCCGTATTTCGCGCGGTACAGGCTGAAAACCAGCAGTGCGGCGACCACCAGACCGAAGAAGAATACTTTACGGCTCATCGGGACCTCTCCAGTTCCGTGAGTGGCGGCAAATTCATGCCGTCGCTCGCCTCATCCTGGGCAGCGTCCGCGTTCGTGCGGATGGCCGCCCGCAACTTTGCAGAGCGTGCGCGTGGATTGGTTTCCACTTCCTTGTCAGATGGCTGCACCGCCTTGTTTTCCTGCAGTTCAAAGGCCGGTTTCGGTCCTTTGGACATCAGTGGCATGTGGCGGGAGCCGGCCGGAATAGCGCCGGCGCGCTGGCGCAACCATTGCTTGACCAGCCGGTCTTCCAATGAATGGAAGGTGACAACCACCAGCCGCCCGCCCGGCTTCAAGATGCGCTCTGCCGCCCGCAGGCCGCGCGCCAGCTCGCCCAACTCGTCGTTCACATACATGCGGATCGCCTGGAAAGTCAGCGTTGCGGGATGCACGCGCGCGCCCCGCCGGCCACCGACCGCCTCTTCGACCACCGCCGCAAGATCTGCTGTCGTTTCAAACGGCGCTTCAGCGCGGCGGGCCACGAGCGTGCGGGCAATGCGGCGCGAATTCTTCTCTTCACCGAGACGGAAGATCACGTCCGCCAGGCCCTTCTCGCTCATCCGGTTGACGACATCTGCAGCCGAAGGCCCGCTGCCGCCCATCCGCATGTCGAGCGGGCCATCCTTCTGGAAGGAGAAGCCGCGATCGGCCTGATCGATCTGGAAGCTGGAAACGCCGATATCGAGCACAACGCCGTCGACGCTCTCATATCCGGCCTGCTCGGCCAGCGTGTCGAGATCGCCGAAACAGCCGAGCAGCGGCACGAGGCGGGGATTGGCCTCCGCCATCTTCTCTGCGCGCATGATGGCGTCCAGATCGCGGTCGATGCCGAGAACCCGGCATTCCGCCGCTTTCAGGATGGCGCTGGTATAGCCACCGCCACCGAATGTGCCGTCGATAATGGTTTCACCGCTCGCCGGCTTCAGCGCGGTGAGCACTTCCTCCAGCATGACCGGGAGGTGTCCGGGTTCCGCCGGACTTCGGGAGCCTGCACGCGTCGACATCAGCCAACCTCCCCACTCCGGCCCGAAGCGGCCCGGCGCTGGCGCACCTTGTTGTAGGCGGAGGCGAACACGTCGAGCGTTTCGGGCGCGTTGACGATCGAGCGCATGCGGGTCTGATGCAGGTTGTAACGCTCCGGGTTCCAGATCCGGAAGCTGTCGAGCTGGCCGGAAAACTTGATCTTGCCGTTGAGGTCTGCCGCTTCGCACAGCTCGTCGGGCAGCTTCACACGGCCCGTCTCGTCTATCTTCAGGTCAGCCGAGGCTGCGATGATGCAGGTGACGATGGCTTCGCGGATAGGGGACTGGAGGGGTAGCTCTGCCAGCGTCTCGCGATAGAGCTCCATCAGCTCTTCACCGCCGCCTTCCAGCGCGCCCGAACCATCGGGCGCCTGCCACACGAACACGCGGCTGGACCCACCCAAAGCGGCGCGGAAAGGCGCAGGGATCGAAACCCTGCCCTTTGCATCAATAGCGCCCTCATAGGTGGAAACAAACACCCGCCTAGCCCGATCTTCTTTGCCTAAACCCCGCCATGGGTAAACCATGTGTAAATTTGGAGTATCATGGGCCGTCATGGGCCTCAATGGGCAGGTCTAACGAATCAGAATTTCCACATTGGACTAATTCGGGAACAAAAAGAGACCGCGCGCAGAACCTCACAAGGAAGCTCCATGGGCAGCCATGGGATTTGGCTGAAAACCTTAACGGAAACCGGGCCTTAAACGAGCGTGTTGCGATGCCGCATCGCTTGCGCGCCAGAGATGCAGAAGCGCTGAAATTTCGCGCTTTCTTACCAAGAATAAATCCGCCGGCCGCTGAAAAACTGCCCCCTCCCCCAAAAGGAATGCCCCCAGGCCCATTCCGGCCCAGGGGCACCCATGAGGATTCGGCCATCAGGGCCTGATTTGGCGCTCAGGCCGGCTCAGCCGCCAGCGCCGCTTCAGCCGCCAGAACACGAGACGCAGCGTTCACCACGGCGCCAATGCGGATGGCCGCCTGGATCTGCTCGCTGGTCATACCGTGCTTGCGCAGCTCGGCTTCATGCGCGTCGAGGCACATGCCGCAGCCATTGATGGCGGACACCGCCAGCGACCACAGCTCGAAATCGACCTTCTCGACGCCCGGATTGCCGATGACGTTCATCCGCAGGCGGGCCGGCATGGTCGTGTAGGTGTTGTTCGTGACGAGGTGGGTGGCGCGGTAATAGACATTGTTCATGCCCATGATGGCGCTGGCTGCCTTGGCCGCGTTCAGCGCTTCAGGCGACATCTTGGCGCGTGCCTCAGCTTCGACAGCACGCAGCGTCCGCGGCTCCCCCACGGCATGGGCCGACGCCAGGTAGCAGCCATATTTCTGCTGGTCGGTCAGGATGGTTTCGTTCGCCAGAGAGCCGACGTTCAGGCGGATATCCTTGGCATAGTCGGGAATCAGGGTTTTCAGGGTCTCAAGCGACATCGCACACTCCTGTCAGAATTCGGATTCAAGGGGATAACCGGCTGGCTCCGGGCCCCGCACCGGCATTGGGTGGGGGACGCAGAGCGGGCGCTGGGCGCCCGAAGCCAGCCGGCATTCCGTCTCGCTTAAGCGAGTTCGAGCGTCTTGCCGCCAACCGGGCGGTTGCACGGGCACAGCTCGTCGGTCTGCAGAGCGTCGAGCACGCGCAGCGTGTCCTGCGGGTTACGGCCAACGTTCAGGTTGGTGACGTAAACGTGCTGGATGACGTTGTGCGGGTCGACAACGAAGGTGGCGCGGTAAGCAACGCCGGCGCCTTCTTCACGCACGCCGAGGCCATCGACGAGCGAACCGTTGGTGTCAGCGAATTGCCAGATCGGCAGTTCTTTCAGGTCGCCGTGCTCACGGCGCCAGGCGAGCTTCACGAACTCGTTGTCGGTCGAGCCGCCGAGGACAACCGCGTCACGGTCAGCAAATTCCGGAGCAAGACGCGCGAACTCGGCGATCTCGGTCGGGCACACAAAGGTGAAGTCCTTCGGGTAGAAGAAGATGACTTTCCAGAGACCGGGGAAGCTGTCCTGCGTCAGCGTCTCGAAAGCGCTTTCGCCGTTCTGCTCGTGTTGCATGAATTTCGGCTTCACGCCGGTGATGGTGAAGTCGGGCAGTTTCTGGCCGATGCCAAGCATGGGAGGTCTCCTCAAACGAGTTTGCAAGCCTGCGTCGGTGGCTGCAGGCACCCCCGCCTTGCTGCAGCGCACATAATAAAGAAAATTGATAATTTCGATTTATCGTATAGATTATCCCTATGATACTTCCCACGCTCCGCCAGCTTCAGTTCCTCGTCGCGCTCGGTGAAACGGGCTCTTTCTCCCGTGCTGCCGAGGCTTGTCACGTCACCCAGCCTACCCTGTCAGCAGGGATCAAGGAGCTGGAAGACCTGTTTGGCGTCGCTTTGGCAGAGCGCGAATCCCGTGGCGCCACATTGACGCATGCTGGGGAAATCGCCGTGGCGCGCGCTTCTGCGCTGCTGGCAGACGCTCACGCCCTCGTCCAGGCAGTCACCAGCGCCGGGGCGCTCTTCTCCGGCCCGTTCCACCTTGGCGCCATTCCCACCATCGCGCCCTTCGTCCTGCCGCGCATCGTCGGCCAGCTGACACGCCGCTATCCCGACCTCAAACTCTACCTCACCGAAGACCGCACCCACCGGCTGATCGACCAGCTGCGCGCGCGAACGCTCGACGCCGCCTTCATTGCCCTGCCCTGGGAAGCGCCCGGCATCGAAGTGATGACCTTGTTCGACGATGAGTTCCTGCTCGCCGCCCCCGCCAGCCACCCGCTGACCCGTAAGAACGGCCTCTCCCCGGAAGACCTGCAGGACGAAGACCTGCTGCTGCTGGAAGACGGCCACTGCCTGCGCGACCATGCCGTCTCCGTCTGCCGCCTGAAATCGGGCGCGGGCCGGGAGCAGGTCGCCGCCACCTCGCTCGGCACGCTGGTCAACATGGTCGCCGGTGGCCTTGGCGTCTCTCTCATTCCGCGCCTTGCGGCCGATAACGGCCTCGCGCTTGGCCCGGATGTCGCCGTGCGCTCCTTCGTGACGCCGATCATCGGTCGCCAGGTCGGCATCGCCTGGAAGTCCGGCAGCCCGCGCGAAGCCGAAGCCCGCAAGCTGGGCGAACTGGTGCGCGAACAGATCCGCCCACAGATTTCCAGCGCCAGCTGACCTGCGCTCTGGTGCCCTGAGCCCACGCCCCGGAATTCTCCCGCGCCGCCCCCCTACCGCCGCCGGCAGCGGCAGAGTAAGAGGCGTTACAGGGGAGACCTCAAAGGACACCGGATCCGGCATGCAAAGCCATGCAGCCATCGGCATTTGTGAGGCGCCATGGGCCTGAGCGCTTCCTGGCGCGCCGCCTTTGCGGCGGGCGCAGTCAATCTCGTGCTCGGCGCAAACCTGCCTTACCTCCCTGTGTGGATGGAGCGCGTCGCCGGTATGTCCGGCGCCGAGATTGCCGGCGCCAGCACGATTGCCATCCTCATCCGCATTGTCGCCGGTCCTTTGGCCGCGGGGTTCGCGCAGGATCACGGCCTACGCGGCACGCTCGCCTCGGTCATGGTGATCGCGCTCGCCGCCTACGCGCTGCTCTTCCCGGACTCGCCCCGCGCGCTCGATTTCTTCCTCTGCGTCCTCGTTTACAGCGCGATGAACGTCGCCGGCCCGCTGTTTGAAGCTGTCCTTGTTTACGGCACGCGCAATGGTCGGCCCGACTATGGCGAGAGCCGCGCCATCGCCTCGGCTGCTTTCGTCAGCGCAAACCTCGCCGGCGGCGCCATCCTCAGCGCCTGGGGGCCGCACTGGGTGTTGATCTACCTCATCGCGGCAGCGGCCATCGCCGCCATCGCGCCGCTGTTTACGAAGCAGGGCGCCCGCGCCGCCGTCACCCGCCGCCCGCTGATCTCCACCTTCACCGACTCCTTCACCATCTACCGGATGCCTGGCGTCTTCGTGTTCCTGCTGGCAGCAGCCTTCATTCAGGCCAGCCATGGCGCGTACTATGCGTTCGCTTCAAACATCTGGATCGCGCAGGGCATCGGCGGGGGCCATATCGGCGCGCTCTGGGCCACCGGAGTCGCGGCCGAAATTGTGCTGCTGCTCGTCTCGCGCAACCTGCTCAAACAGACCAACTATTATGCCCTGCTCTGGCTCGGCGGCCTTGGCGCGCTCGTGCGCTGGACGGCAGCTGGCTTCGTCCTGCCGGTGGAGGCTGTCTATGTCTTCCAGACCCTGCATGCGGCCAGCTTCGCCATGACCCATATCGGAACGATGCGTTTCCTTCAGGCCGCCCTGCCGGATGACAAGCTTTCGCTCGCCTACTCCGCCAATGGCGCCCTGATCTTCGGGCCCGCCATGGCGGTCACCGGCTTTGTGGCAGGCCTCGCCTATGACGCCCTCGCGCCCGGGGGGATCGACGCGCAGACAAAGCTTTACTGGTTGATGGTCATCGTCACGCTGGCCGGCCTCGCCCTCGCCTGGCGGGCGACACGCCAGCCGATCACCCCCGACGAGCCGTGATTTTCAGCGCCGCGCATTTGCCCTCTTTCCAACGCCTGATCCTTATTTATATAACGCGTTATATATCTAGTAATTGAAAGGATGCGCGATGTCTCGGGATGTGCTGGCAGAGATGGGACACCTCGCGCTGGGCAGCCGCCTGAAACGGCTGGCCGAACGGATGCAGGCGGACGCAACCAAGGTGTTTGCCGATCGCGGCCTGCCCATTCAAGGCACGCACTTTCCCCTGCTCGCCGCGCTCAACACCTATGGCCCCCTCAGCGTGTCGGAGGCCGTCGAGGCAGTTGGCATAAGCCAGCCTGCGGTGACGCGTATCCACAACGCCCTCCAGAAACTCGGCATCACCACCACCTGCCGCGTGGAAAGCGATAACCGTCAGAAGCTCATCCGCCTCACGCCGGAAGGCGAAGCGCTGCTGAACGAGCTGAAGCACGACCTCTGGCCGCAGGTCCGCCGCGCCGCGCAGGGTCTCTGCGGGGGCGAGGAAACCGATTTCCTCTCCTGGATCACCCGCATCGAAGGCGCCCTTCAGGAACGCTCCCTGCACGCCCGTATCAACGAAGAGATCGGCGCTGGCCGGCCGGGCCTGCGGATCACGGAGTATGACGACCGGCTGGCAGGCGACTTTGACGCCATCACCCGCGAATGGGTTGAGGATATGTTCACGCTGGAAGCCAAGGATATCGAAATCATTACGCATCCGCGCGAGAAAATCCTCGCGCCTGGCGGCGAAATTCTGTTCGTCGAGGCGGATGGCCTTGGCGTCGTGGGCACCTGCGCACTTATGCGCGTGGAAGGCGACACCTTCGAACTGACCAAGATGGGCGTGCGCGCCTCGGCGCGTGGACTTAAAGCGGGTGAGTTCCTGCTGAAACGCACGCTGGAACGCGCCCGGCAGATGCCCATCCGGGAACTCTTCCTGCTAACGAATTCAAAATGCGAAGCCGCCATCCATCTCTATGAGAAGGCCGGTTTCGTGCATGATGCGCAGATCATGGCCCGCTATGGCAAGAGCTATGCGCGCGCCAATGTGGCGATGTCCTACGATCTTTCCAATCCGCCCCGGATCTGAAAGGTCCGGGGCGGTTGGAAAAATCAGCCCGCTTCGCGGTCGCGCACTTCAAGGCCGTACTCACGCACCTTGCGATAAAGCGTGGAGCGGCCGATGCCGAGACGGCGCGAGACTTCGCTCATATGGCCGTCATAGAATTCAATCGCATACTGAAGAAGATCGCGCTCGATATCCTGCAGGCTGCGCAGCTCCCCGGCCTCGTCCTTGATGGCCACAGGCACATCGCCAACCATCGGAACGCCCGCGGGCTTGGCATCATTTGCCGGAACCGGCGACGGCTCTGACGCGCGCTGCACCGGAACAGCCGGCAGCATCTTCACTTCGCCCATCATGCTGGCGATCTGCGGGAAGTCCTGCGGGCGCAGCTCATCGCCGTCGCACAGCACAACCGCGCGGAACACGGCATTCTCCAGCTGGCGCACGTTGCCCGGCCAGTCATAGGAATAGAGCATCTTCAGCGTGTCGTCTGCTGCGCCGGACACCTTCGTGCCCTCGCTGGCATTGAAGCGCGCGATGAAGTGATCGACCAGCGCCGGCACATCGTCGCGGCGTTCGCGCAGCGACGGCATGTCGATGGGGAACACGTTGAGGCGGTAGAACAGGTCTTCGCGGAACGTACCGGCCTGGACCTGGGCCGCCAGGTCTCGGTTGGTTGCCGAAATGATGCGCACATCCACCTTGGTCGGGCGGCGCGAGCCAACGGCATCGACTTCGCCTTCCTGCAGTGCACGGAGCAGCTTCACCTGCGCGTCGAGCGGCAACTCGCCCACTTCATCAAGGAACAGCGTGCCGCCATCGGCCTCGACAAACTTGCCGGGTGATTTGGTCACTGCGCCGGTGAAGGCGCCCTTCTCATGGCCGAACAGGATCGACTCGACGAGGTTTTCCGGAATGGCGCCGCAGTTCACGGTCACGAAGGGTTTGCCGCTGCGTGCGCTCGCGCCCTGGATACAGCGCGCGATCACTTCCTTACCCACACCGCTTTCGCCGAGGATCAGCATCGGAATGTCCGACGCCGCGCCGCGCTCTGCCATGCGGATCACCGAGCGCATGGCCGGGGCCGAAGCAATCATGTCCTCGAACTTCATGCCGCCTTCGGCCTTGCGCGACAGGCGTTTCACTTCGCCCGTCAGGCTTTGCATCTTCAGCGCGTTGCGGATGGAGACCACCACGCGTTCCGGGTTCGCCGGCTTGACGATGAAGTCCACTGCCCCGCGGCGCATCGTCTGGACAATCGTGTCGATGCCGCTCGTCGCCGTCAGCATGATCACCGGCAGGTCCGGGCGCTTCGCATTGAGGCGCTCCAGCGTGTCCATGCCCGAAAGGCCCGGCATTGTCAGGTCCAGCAGCACGACATCCACCCCGCCCTGCGGGTCGGATGCCATCTGCAGCCCCGTTTCGCCATCAGGCGCCATGCGGCAGGCAAAGCCGGCCTTCTCGACAGCGGCCTGCAGCAGGCGGCGCTGCGTCGGATCATCATCGACCACCAGGATCGTCTTCGCCATGGGTATACCCTTCATCCAGTCCCTGCGGCCGGTTGCCTCTCTCCAGGGGCCCGTGCCGTTTCGTTACGCCCCGTTCTGACACAGACGCATGGAATTACGGTTTGCGCAGTCGATTGAATTTCATCGAAATCTTCGTCCTTTGCGCGCCCCCGGAACGCCCCCGTTTCACTAGACAGCACGCGGAAGTTTTGTGACAGTCCCGTGACATCTGCAGTTGCACGCCGGAATCTTGATCGGACCGGGTTGCAAATTTCCGGCGGTTGCGGCTTGTGCGCCTCACATCGTCTAGAGCGCGGGGGCTTCAATGGTGGACGGCAAGGAACCAGTGATCGTCAAGGAGACGCTCGACAAGGACCTTGCGAAGATCGGGAAGGCCGAACAGGCCACAGCCTCCATGGCACGCGCCGTCGTTGCGCCGGGCCTGGGCTTCCTCTTCCTCGCAGCCATCGTGGTTATCGGCGGCACGCTTTTCGGCGGCCAGGACAATGGCCTGCTGATCGTCGCCGCCGCCGCCATCGGCGGTTACATGGCGCTCAATATCGGCGCCAATGACGTGGCCAACAATGTCGGCCCTGCGGTCGGCTCCAAGGCCCTCACCATCTTCGGCGCCCTGGCCATCGCGGCGGTCTGCGAAAGCGCCGGCGCCCTGCTCGCAGGCGGCGATGTCGTCTCCACCATTTCCAAGGGCATCGTCGATCCCGCCCAGGTGTCAAACCCTGACACCTTCGTCTGGCTGATGATGGCCGCCCTCATCTCCTCGGCGCTCTGGGTAAACCTCGCGACGCTGCTCAGCGCGCCGGTCTCCACAACCCACTCCGTCGTCGGCGGCGTCATGGGCGCAGGCATTGCCGCGGCCGGCTTCTCCGCCGTCAACTGGCCCGTCATGGCCGGCATCGCGGCCAGCTGGGTCGTCTCGCCCCTGCTCGGCGGCGTCATTGCCGCCGCCATGCTCGCCTTCATCAAGTTCGCCATCATCTACCGGGAAGACAAGATCGGCGCCGCCCGCCGCTGGGTGCCCGTGCTGATCGCCCTCATGGCCGGCACCTTCGGCACCTACATGTCGCTGAAAGGCATCCGCAAGCTCATCGACATCTCGATGCCCCACGCCCTGCTGATCGGCCTCGGCATTGCCATCCTCACCTGGATCATCGTTCGCCCGCTTATCCGCCGTCAGTCGGAAGGCATGGAAAACCGCAACCAGTCCCTGCGCCAGCTTTTCATCTGGCCGCTGATCTTCTCGGCTGCCCTGCTCTCCTTCGCCCACGGCGCCAATGACGTGGCCAACGCCATCGGCCCGCTCGCCGCCATCGTGCATACGCTTCAGGATGGCGAAGTCGCCACCAAGGTTCACATCCCCCTCTGGGTCATGCTGATCGGCGCCTCGGGCATTTCCTTCGGTCTCGTCCTCTTCGGGCCCAAGCTCATCCGCATGGTGGGCGAATCGATCACCAAGCTGAACCCGATGCGCGCCTATTGCGTTGCGCTCGCCGCCGCCGTCACCGTCATCATCGCCAGCTGGCTGGGCCTGCCGGTCTCCTCCACCCACATTGCCGTGGGCGCAGTCTTCGGCGTCGGCTTCTTCCGCGAATGGTTCACTGCCAATTCGCGCACCCGCCTCAGCTATGTTCACACCAAGTCGCCCAATGGCGCCCAGACCGAGTTTGCCGGCCTCAGCCGCCGCGCCGCCGCCCGCAAGCTCGTCCGCCGCCAGCATGTGAACACCATCGCCGCCGCCTGGATCATCACCGTCCCGGCCAGCGCCATCCTCGCGGGCATCATCTTCTTCGCCCTCGAACACCTCTTCAAAATCGTCTGATCCCCCGCCCTGCGGGCACATTGGATCAACCCGCCAACGCGCCTCCGGAAAATTTCCGGAGCGCGCGCGGCCATGCCCCTTGCGCGAAAGTTAATGAAACGTAAAAGTAGAAACTCACAGGGGTATCCAGGGTGAGGAGACGCGCGAGATGGGCCGCAAAGGCGCCGCCGCGAGCGGGGGAAATACAAGCAGCTTCCTGAAAGTATGGAGCTACGGGGCAACTTACATTTTCGCCGGGCTGATGCTGGCTGCGACGGGCGCCTTCCTGCTCGCCGCGCCCTTCCTGCCGGAGGTGAACGCCGAAGCCGTCCGGGCCGACTGGCTCGCCCTCGCCTGCCTCATCACCGGCCTCTTCACCGCCAACATGGCCCGCATGCTACAAGTGTGGGAAAAGCTGAAGCTGGCAATCGAGCGACCCGCTTCACGCCGGAACCGGCATGAGAGAAACGTCGCTCACCGAGGGCTGCGCGAGCTGTTCTTCTACACGTTCTCAGCATTTGGTGGCCTGACGGCATTCACGTTTCTATCAGCCCAACCTCACTTGCTGCCATGGGAAAACCTGGGACTTCATGGCGTCGGCCTTGTGGACGCCAAGCCTTGGCACGTAGCCACGCTGATAAGCAGCTTATCCTTAGCACTCGTCCCTATACTGACTGCCATCTATTTACAGGCTAAGTCAGAGGAAAAGACACATTCGAGAAAAGTTCTCAGGGACGACGCCATCTCTGTTCCGTCATTCTGGGCGAGCGCAATCATTCTGGGCAGCATTGTCGCGCTGGCTGGCTGGGCGGCCAGTGTTTCTGGAAACGAGTCGGCGACCCTTGCCTCCAACCTGACATTCTTTGTCACGCTGGGCGTCATCGCACTGTTCGTTGCTTTTATTTTTCTGCCCCATCTGGCGCGGTATTTGGAGAGGGCTGGCGACAAAGACACTCGTGTCGGCAAGACTATCGAAAATGGATTTAATCCGCTTGTCCTCCCAGCGCAGACGGCCAGCTATCTAGACTCAATGCTTGTGCGGTTGATCGCTCCGCTCACTGGCGCGACCCAGAAAGGCCGCGGCATACCGCATAGTTTCGTGCTTCTGTCGATTATCCCTCTGACGGCACTCGGCTTTGTGCTGGCACCACCTTACGGGCTTATTCCAATCGCCCTCGGTATGCTGATGGTCATGGCATTGGGCCGGCGTTGGGCTTGGATTGAAGAGGATCGCGAGACCGCCTCTCGCCTCCTAAAAACGGAGAGCCCCCAAATTCAGGTTGGGTTCGACAACGACCTGAAAGATGAAGCGCTTCTCGGCTATGCGTCCCTCTTCATGCTGGTGCCACTCGCCCTGCATCAAATATACGGATGGCAAACAACGGCCTTTGAAATCACCGACGCCAGCCGCGCCGCCAATCCTTTTTTCGCTTGGATTAGCTTCTTCGGTGCCGAACTCGCCAAGGCAGTACCCTTTGTCGACTGGTGGGAAATCTATCAAGTAGACCTCAGCCCACCGATTGAAGCCGCGTCAGATAATCCTTTAGGCAAGCACTTGACGTTCGCAGCGCGCGCGATGGTCGACCTCGTCATCATGGCCGCCCTGTTCCAAGCCATCGCCATCTGGCAACGCGCCCGTGCCCAGAAAAAGCTCTACCAGATCGGCCATGTGAATCACTTTGAACCATTTGCTGAACGCGAATTCTTTGAAAGCGCCTTCATCGGAGCCGGCGACAAACCGCGCCCGGAGTTTCTGAAACAGATCCAGACTCACATTGCGGCTCGCGAAGTTCTTCGGTTGCCGGGCGAGCCCTACAATCCGGAACGTCTCGCAGACTTGCTGAACTCAGACAGCCCAGCAGTCAGACGCACAGCACTTTGGATGGTTGAAGAGTACAAGCTTCTCACTGGCACGCCGGTTGAGCAAATCAGGCAGTTACGCCAACAATGGCTCAACTTGTCATTTCCGCAGTTGTCGGGCTCACGCGTGCCCTCCCTTCGCAAACGCCTGCTGGAGGAAAAGCACAAGTTCGAACAACTGCTCGCTGAGCTGATGGAAAATCCGGCGGTCGTGCGTCTGGAAGAAACTGGCCTTTTGCTGAGCCTGATCGAAGACATTCGCCAAATCCCCGAACTTTCATTCGCGCAGATCGAAACTCTTCGTCTATTTGGAATGCTCCGGAACGAATACGCTCTGCTCGCGCTCGCGGCGCACGTTTTGCCGCCTGCAGAGACTGAATGGCGCCAGAGGGTACAGAACAAATTCGGGCGATCTCCAACACTAAATCTGGGACAAGCTCCAATGCGGATCAAAGTTTACGAAGCGCTTGAGACGTTCGGGACGAACCCGCCAGCAACGCCCGGCATACAACGGAAAACGCTCGGGCTGCTTCGGCTAATGTCTCAAATAGACGGCGCAGAACCTGCCCGCGTGCGCGCAGGAAAGGCCGCCGACGCAGTTGAGGACGCGATACGGAAAGCTTATCCGCAGGTGCGGGACCCGGAAGCTGATGGCGATGGGGACGAACCCGAGTTCGAGCCCACCTAACCCCGCAGGATCTTCTCCATCGCCTTGCCCTTCGCCAGTTCGTCGATCAGCTTGTCCATGTAGCGGATCTCGCGCATCAGCGGGTCTTCGACCTCTTCCACGCGCACGCCGCAGACCACGCCCGTGATCAGCGCCCGCGCGGGGTTGAGCTTCGGTGCCTGCGCAAAGAAGCCTTCGAAATCCGTGCCCGCCGCGATCTGCTTCTCCAGCTGTTTCTGGGTGTAGCCGGTGTGCCAGCGGATGATCTCGTCCACCTCGTCCTGGCTGCGCCCCTTCTTCTCCGCCTTGGCGATGTAGGCGGGGTAGACCTTGGCGAACGCCATGCCGAAAATCCTGTGCCCTGCCATCGCTGCCGCCTCCCGCGTGCCTGCCCCTCGCAGGTCTGTGGGGCCAGTCTAGCGCATCGCACAAAACAAGAACACCCTAGACACGCTCCGGCCCCCGGCCCATATCTGGCGCCATGGCCCGCTCCTCCCGTCCCCCCGCTCGCGGCGTCGCTGACGCTTCTGCTGCCTTCCCGATGTATGGTGCTGCGCTCGACGCGGCCGGCGCCCTGCCGTCGGACCAGTGGACGCCCCACCGGCCGGACCGCAACTGGGTGAAGCTGGAGGGCGGCAAGCGCTTCCGCGTCGCCTCCGAATACGAGCCCGCCGGCGACCAGCGCACCGCCATCCCCGAGCTTGTGGACGGCATTGCCGGGGGCGAGCGCGACCAGGTCCTCCTCGGCGCCACGGGCACGGGCAAGACCTTCACCATGGCCAAGGTCATCGAGGCGACCCAGCGCCCCGCCCTCATCCTGGCCCCCAACAAGACCCTCGCCGCCCAGCTCTATGGCGAGTTCAAATCCTTCTTCCCGGACAACGCCGTCGAATACTTCGTCTCCTATTACGACTACTACCAGCCCGAAGCCTATGTTCCGCGCTCGGACCTTTACATCGAGAAGGAAAGCTCCATCAACGAGGCCATCGACCGGATGCGCCACTCCGCCACCCGCGCCATCCTGGAGCGGGACGACGTCATCATCGTCGCCTCCGTCTCCTGCCTTTACGGCATCGGCTCGGTCGAGTCCTACACCTCGATGACCTTCGCCCTGAAGGCCGGCGACCGCATCGACCCCAAACAGGTCATCGAGCGCCTCGTCGCCAACCAGTACACCCGCAACGATGTCGCCTTCGGCCGCGGCGCCTTCCGCGTGAAGGGCGATGTCATCGACATCTTCCCCGCCCACTATGAGGACCGCGCCTGGAAGCTCTCCTTCTTCGGCGACGAGCTGGAAGCCATCACCGAGTTCGATCCCCTCACGGGACGGACGATCCAGAAGCTGCCCCAGGTCAAGATCTACGCCAACAGCCACCACGTCACCCCGCGCCCCACGCTCAACCAGGCCATCGAGAAGATCAAGGCGGAGCTGCGCGCCACCATCGCCCATTTCGAGAAGAACGGAAAACTCCTCGAAGCCCAGCGCATCGAGCAGCGCTGCACCTACGACCTCGAAATGCTCGCCGCCACGGGCTCCTGCAACGGCATCGAGAACTATTCCCGCTACCTCACAGGCCGCAAGCCCGGCGAGCCGCCCCCCACCCTCTTCGAATACCTGCCCGAGAACGCCCTCGTCTTCACCGACGAGTCCCACCAGACGATCCCCCAGATCGGCGCCATGTTCAAAGGCGACTTCTCCCGCAAGTCCACCCTCGCCGAATACGGCTTCCGCCTGCCCTCCTGCATCGACAACCGCCCCCTCAAATTCGAGGAATGGGACGCCATGCGCCCCCAGACGGTCCACGTCTCCGCCACCCCCGGCAATTGGGAGCTGGAGCGCACGGGCGGCGTGTTCACGGAGCAGGTCATCCGCCCCACCGGCCTGATCGACCCGCCCGTCGAAGTCCGCCCCGTCTCCAATGACGGCGCCAACCAGGTCGACGACATCATGGCCGAGTCCAAGGCCGCCGCCGCAGCCGGCATGCGCACGCTGATCACCACACTGACGAAAAAGATGGCGGAAAACCTGACAGACTTCCTCCACGAGAACGGCGTGAAAGTCCGCTACATGCACTCCGATGTCGACACCATCGAGCGTATCGAGATCATCCGCGACCTGCGCCTCGGCGTGTTCGATGTCCTCGTCGGCATCAACCTGCTGCGCGAGGGGCTGGATATTCCCGAATGCGGCCTCGTCGGCATCCTCGACGCCGACAAGGAAGGGTTCCTCCGCTCGGAAACCTCCCTCGTCCAGACCATCGGCCGCGCCGCGCGCAACGCGGACGCAAAAGTCATTCTCTATGCGGACAAGATCACCGGCTCGATGCAGCGCGCGATGGACGAAACCAGCCGCCGCCGCGAAAAGCAGATGGCCTATAACGAGGAACACGGCATCACGCCGACCACCATCAAACGCGCCGTATCAGACATCCTCGCCGAACTCGGCGAAAAGAAAGACGCCCCCCGCGCCAAAGGCCGGGACAGCAAGCGCCGCGGCGTCGCCGAAGAAAAAGCCTTGCCACTTCCCGGCGCATCAGGGCACAATCTCAAATCTGCCATCGCAGACCTCGAAAAACGCATGCGCGAAGCCGCCGCGAACCTGGAGTTCGAAGAAGCGGCGCGCCTCCGGGACGAGGTGAAGCGGTTGAGGGAAGAGGATTTGGGGATTTAGATGTCACAGCTGCCTTATGTTACTGCACCGGGGAATATTCCACGAGCACTAGATGCCATAAAGACGGCAGCAACGCCGCCGAAAGTAACACAAGATTTCGTCAAAACGATACTGGGTATTCCCGGCGGCTCCGGCGACCAAATGACCACCTTTTTGAAACGTATCGGATTTGCCAACACTGATGGCACACCGACTAATCTGTACACGAAGTTTAGAAATACTGGCACATCAAAGAAAGCCGTTGCCGCGGCAATTCGCCAAGCATATGCCCCTCTCTATGTGCGAAACGAATATATGCACGAACTTTCAACGGATGAACTCGAAGGGCTAATCGTTGAAGAAACAGGACAAGCCGCCGACTCAAACGTGGTTGGTCTTATTTCCAGCGCTATAGCTAACCTAAAGAAGTATGCGGATTTTTCCGAAACCCACACGGCCTCAGATCAAGAGGAAGCCGCTAGCAGTGCTAAGAGTTCTAATGATTTCAACATCAGTTTGCCTCCTGCACATGCATCACCAGGTCATCAAGGCATTGGCCTAAATCTCGGCTATACGATAAACCTGAATTTGCCAGCCACTACCGACATCGCGGTCTTCAATGCTATTTTTAAAAGCTTGAAGGAACATCTGCTGACAAACGACGATGCCTAAACGTCCAGACGGAATAATCAGATCCTTCGGGATGTCGGGAGCACAAATCGCTGCCGATATCGAACAAGTTGAGACGCGTTATCAAATAGAGCTTGGGTTTCGGAACGGCCTTAGAGAAGCAAGGCAGTTAGAAAACTACGATCAATTCGAAAGCGCAATTAGATCTCAGGCATCTGAGATGTCGGAATACTATGAGATATTCTTCTGTCTTGAAAATTCGATTCGCACGATGATTTCTAGGACATTACAAGATGCTGAAGAGGGCGATTGGTGGGACACAGACCGTGTCGACCCTGCTATTAAAAAAGAAGTTCAAGATCGAATAAATAAAGAAAGTGAGGCGGCAATGACCGCCCGATCTGAAAACAAGATCGACTATACAACGTTTGGCGAACTGGCTGTTTTGATCAACAAAAATTGGGACATATTTGAGCCGCTTTTTACAACTCGATCTGCTGTTCAACGGGTACTTTTTCAACTCAATCATCTTCGGAACCCGATCGCGCATTGCTGTCCCCTCGCAGAGGACGAGAAGGACCGACTTCGATTGACCGTGAAAGATTGGTTCCGAATAATTGCCTAGCAATGGACCGCTCCGCGATCCGTAGGGTGGGTTGAGCGGAGCGATACCCACCATCTGCCCTCGCCACCGAAACGTTGCCCGGCGGGTATCGGCTTCGCCTCAACCCACCCTACGGGTGCCCCACCTCACGCATTTGCGGTGGGTATCGCTCCGCTCAACCCACCCTACGATTCATTACATAAACCCCAACTCTGCCTTGCGGCGCGGCCATGTCGAATAGGGCCAATCATCCATTTCCGCGACATGGCCATGTTTGACCGGATTGAAATGGACGTAATTCACATGTGCGTCGAGGTCGGCCTCATCGCGGATCGCATGTTCCCAATACCGCCGTTGCCACACATTGCGTTCGCCCTTCCGGCCTTCGGCTTTCTCCGCCGCCGGCAATCGCCGCGTGAAGCCTGATTTCAACAAACGTAACCGCGCCGGATAATCCGCGTCGCCTTCCGGCAAAGCCATCACGACATGCATATGATCGGGCAAGACCACCGCCGCCAATGTCTCGAATGGCCTTACACGGACGACCTCACCCCAACTTTCCCGCAAAGCCCCGATATGCCGCACAAGCAAATCCGACCGCCTGTCCCGAAGGTTCAGCGTAAAGAAATACGTGCCGCCGGGCACAAAAAGACGCCGGTAATTGGACATGGCGTCAACATGCCGGGAACCCCAAAGGTTGCAAGCAGTTTCGTTGGTTTCGTAGGGTGGGTTGAGCGCAGCGATACCCACCAAGCAACGTTGCGGAGGAGAACGCAGATGGTGGGTATCGCTTCGCTCAACCCACCCTACCGGTTAAACCTCACCGGAAACGCGTCCTCGATCCCGTAGAGCTTCTGCCCGCCCGGTATGTCCGGTTCGGGCTGGGGCAGGATGCTCCGCCCGCGGGAGACCGCCCTTAAATGGGGCGGGTCTCCGCGGCCGGGGAAGAGGCGCCATTTCTTCACCTCCTCTTTCAGGCGGAACACTTCGCCAAGGATCTCCATCTCTTCCGCGATGATGGCTTCAGAACAGGCATCCTCAGGCAGAGGCGCGCGTGAAGCCCGCGCCGCCTCCCAGAGTTGATCTTCCTCCGCTTTCTCGGCGGCACTGAGGGGCGTCTGGTTTGCGTAGACGGGCGCGCGCCCCTCCGCATCCGCAGCCACCATCTCTTCCAGGGCCTCCAGCGCCTGCGTGCGCCAGTCGTCCTCCACCACCCCCTCCGGAGGCGGATGATACTCCAGATAGGCCTTCAGCGCCTGGCGCCCGCGCTCCAGCTTCTGCGCCTCGCGCAGCCATTTCAAGCCATAATCGACATACCCCTCCTCGATCGCCGCAATCGCGCGCAGCTTTGCCATGCCGGAAAGCTCGCCGAGCCGCGCGACCCGCGCGCGCGGGGCAAGATCTTTCAGCTCCGGATAGTCCGCCTGCCCCGTGAGGCGCGGCCCCTGCGCCAGGCTCGCCCGCGCGCGCACATCCTTCTTGCGGAATCCATCCACCCGCGCCCAGTGATGGATCGTGGACGGAGAAATCTTCAGCCGCCGCGAAATATCCACCAGCCGCTCGCCCTGCTCGGCCGCCTCCCGCGCCAGATGCCGCAGCGACATCGAGGTCGCCGCCGTGTTGACGTGCCTGGTGCGCTTGGGCGGAGCTGAGGGGGCTGCAACATCGGTCATCCGCGCAGCCTACCCGCCCCGCCAACCCAGCCGGATAAGTCCCGCGCTATCCACGCCGTCATCCCGGAATTTGCGCAGCAAATATCCGGGCCCCAGCCGTCAACCGGGAAGCCCGCACGCTGGCTCCCGGTCTTCACCCCGGACTTCGTCCGACGCGAAACCGGGA